>JANOAZ010000164.1:0-56299 GCA_031411395.1 Chthoniobacteraceae bacterium | reverse complement strand
CGCCAGCCGCGGCGGCCCGCAGCTCGGCATCGGGCGCAACTGCACGATCGACCACGCGATCATCGACAAAAACGCGCGGATCGGCGACGGCGTCGTCATCACTCCCGACGGGAAGCCGGAGAATTTCGACGGGCCGAACTTTTACATCCGCGACGGGATCGTCATCGTGCCGAAAGGCGGAGTGATCCCCGACGGCGGGTGGATTTAGGGAAGGGCTGGAAGGCGGTTTCAGACCGACGCGATTTCGGCTTCCAGGAGCGCGGTTTTTAAGTATCAACGCGGGTTCATGGATCCCCGTATGACTCCTGAGCAGCGCGAGCGCGCGGAGGATTTCACGCGAAGGCACCGAATCGCGCTGCTCACCATGCTCTTCACCGACATCGTGGGCTCGACCGGCTTGAAGCAGACGCTCGGCGACCGCGCGGCGATCGCGCTCATCCAGCGCCACCACACGCTCATCCGCGAGGCACTCAAACTCTTCTCCGAGGCGGAGGAGATCGACACCGCGGGCGACTCCTTCTTCTGCGTCTTCGCGAAACCGAGCGATGCCGCCCACTTCGCACTCATCGTCCAGCGTGGCGTCCGCGAGCTGGCGTGCGAGACCGGCTATCCCGTGCTCGACCGCATTGGCATTCACGTCGGCGAAGTGTTCGTCCACCAGCGCAGCGAGAGCGCGCGGGACCTCTTCGGCATTCAGATCGACACCACCGCGCGCATCATGTCGCTGGGTGGGGCGGACCAGATTCTTCTCTCCCGTTTCGCCTTCGACAATGCCCGGCAGATTCTCCGCGGTCAGGACATGAAAACGCTGGGCGAGCTCTCCTGGCTGAATCACGGCTACTACGAGATGAAAGGCGTCGAGGAGCCGGTGGAAGTCTGTGAGGTGGGCGAAGTGGGCGCCGCCGCGCTGCTCCCGCCGGGCGACAGCGAGAAGGCGCACCGCTTTCACTCGCCCGACGCTGAGCCGGTGCTCGGCTGGCGGCCCTCCGCCGGCCAGCGCGTGCCAAATACGCAGTGGACCCTGGAGCGCGCGCTCGGCGAAGGCGGCTTCGGCGAAGTCTGGCTCGCCCGGCACGAGACGCTGAAGCAACAGCGCGTGATCAAGTTCTGCTTCCGCGCCGACCGGGCGCGTTCGCTGAAACGCGAAGTCACGCTCTTCCGCATCCTCCGCGAGCGGGTGGGCGAGCAGCGCGGCATCGTCACCGTGCACGACGTGTTTTTCGACGAGCCGCCCTACTACATCGTCATGGACTACGTGGACGGTCCGAACCTTGCCGTCTGGGCCACCGCGCACGCGCCGCTCGCCGAGGTCCCGCTCGCCACGCGCCTCGAGATCGTCGCCCAGGTCGCCGACGCGCTTCAGGTCGCTCACGACGCCGGCGTCATTCATCGGGATGTGAAGCCGTCGAACATTCTCATCGCGGAGAGTCAGGGCGAATCGCGCGTGAAGCTGACCGACTTCGGCATCGGCCAGGTGGTCAATGCCGAGGCGCTCGCCGGGGTGACCAAGCTCGGCTTCACGCAGACGATGATGTCGTCGTCGAATGGCACCGGCACGCAGCTCTACATGGCGCCTGAACTCCTCACCGGCCTGCCCGCCACTACGCGCAGCGATCTCTATTCACTCGGCGTGGTGCTTTACCAATTGATCGTCGGCGACCTCGCCCGCCCGGTCACCGGGGACTGGGCCGAAGACATCGAAGATCCCCTGCTTCGCGAGGATTTGCGCAAGTGTCTTGCCGGCGATGCCGCGAAACGTTTCGCGGGCGCTTCCCAACTCGCCTTGCAGCTTCGCTCGCTCGATGAACGCCGGCGCCAGGCGGAGGCTGAGAGGGCACGAGTCGCTGCACTGGAAAAACGCGCCTATCGCCGCGGCGTCGTGCGGATGGCCGCGGCCGCAGGAGCGGTAGTGAGCGTCGTGCTGTTGCTTGCTGGCTTTGCCTGGATGCAGGCTCGCGCCGCGAGAAAGAACCGTGACCAGGCGCAGTCCAGCGCGGCGGCGGAGGCACAGGCGCGCACGCAAGCTGAGTCCATCCTCACCCGCATGGAATTGCAGCGTGCCGAGGACTTCGCCGACAAGAACGACACTTCGGGCGAACTCGCCTATCTCGCCCGCGTACTGCGCCGTGATCCCACAGACGCGGCCACCGCGAATCGACTCTTGTCCGCGTTGCGCGACCGCAGTCATCTCCTTCCCGCGCTCCCCCCGCTCGCTCACGATATCGCGGTCGATTCGATTGCCTTCAGTCCGGACGGGACAAAGCTCGTCACCGCCACGGCGCGCGGTGCGAGGATTTGGGATGCACACACCGGACAGTTGCTCGTCGGGCCGGTCGCGATGGAGACCCGATACGCAACCGCAGTCCATTTCACCCGGGACGGCAAACGATTTGCCGTCAGCGGCGTGGACACCCGTGTCTTCGACTCCACCACCGGCGATCCGGTAACCGAACTCCTCGTGCACCAGAAACGGGCGCCTGTAGGCGAAAGCGTCAAAGCTGGCTCCGCCTTCAGTCCAGACGGCCGCCTGATAGCCACACGATCAACCGATTCCAAGGTGATCGTGTGGGAGGTGGAAACTGGGAAAGTGGCCATCCCGCCGCTACAGCATGGGGTGGATAACAAGGATTATATCTGGGCAGCCGCATTCAGCTTGGATGGGCGATGGCTGTTGACGGGAGCTACCGACGGCAAGCTGTTGGTGTGGGATGTAAGCACCGGTAGTAAAGCGGCGGAAGCGAGCATGGACGGAGACGTGATCAGTAAAATCTCGATGTTGCCGAACGGGCGGCATGTGGCGGTAGGCGCCGCCGGCGGCACCGTGAGGCTATGGGATCTTCAAGCGCTGAAATTTCTGGATTGGTCGATCGAAATCCACTCTCGGTTGCACGGGCTGGCAATCAGCGACGATGGCGCAGCGATCTTTACCGCCGACTCTGAGGGAATGGTGCGCATTTGGGATGCGGCCACGGGGAAGAGCGTTGGTCCACCGATGGATCACCGCGGCGATATCAGCGGCATGATTTTGAATTCAGAGCACGGCAGGTTGGTGACGGTCACGAGTGAACCAAGAGTCTGGGTGTGGGGAGCGCAGACCGCAAATGTCCTGGTCGCACCGCGGCGTCTCGCCTCGTCAATCACCGCCAGCGCGCTGACACCTGATGCCTCACGGCTCGCGCTGGCTGGCGCTGACGGGATGGTGACGCTCTGGCGGATCGCCGTGACCGGAGCGCAACCGCTCTGGTTCGATCCCGGCAGCATTCAAATGAGGGCGGCATTGGCAACGACCGGCGAACTGATCGTAACCGGCGAGCAGAATGGCACTGCGACCATCTGGGATGCCCACACCGGCCAACGCGCCGGCGCGACTATAGACCACGGCGCCACCCTCTGGCTGGTCGGTTTCTCACCGGATGGCCGTAAAGTCATCACTGGCGGCAAGGACAGCACTGCCAAATTCTGGGACTTGTCGGATCGGCGCGCGCCAGTCTGGAAATTCGCTTCGGGCGGATACGTGAGCGACGCCGTTTTTTCGACGGATGGGAAGCGGGTATGTGTCAACGGCGCAGGTCAAAATGCGCGCGTTTGGGATCTGGTCACCGGGAAGCCGCTGACGGAGAATCTCGGAAAATACACCCAGGGCGGGGCTTTCAATGCTGACGGCAGCCGGGTCGCAGTCATGGCGGACATGAGCATCCTAAAGACTTGGAATGCCCAAGGAGGCGAGCCTGGAGAGGGCGAGGCCCGGCACAAAAACAAGATCACCGAATTCAAGCCCGACCCGAAGGGGCATTGGCTGGCAACCGCTTCCGCCGATGGCACGGCCAGAGTTTGGAAGTTCGATCCCATCGAACCGCTCTCGCCGCCGATGACGCACAAGAATCAGGTGCAGAGTGTCGCGTTCAGTCCCGACGGTGAATTGATTGTAACGGCATCAGCCGATCACACCGCGCAGGTCTGGCGTTGGAAGACTGGCGAAGCGCTCGGTGTTCCGCTCCGCCATCGTGCGGGAATTTACGACGCCGCATTCAGTCCGGACGGCCAGTCCATCGCGACCGCCTCCGAGGATCGGACGGTACGCCTTTGGGATGCCGCGACGGGGCGCCCGGTATCGGTTCCATTGGAGGCGTCAGGCCTTCCATATCGGCTCCAGTGGACGCCGGATGGGCAGCGGCTCTTCGCTTGGAATACAGGAGCGCCCAGCATTTGGGAGATCCCGACCACGACCTCACCCGCGCCCGGCTGGCTGGCTGATTGGGCGGAAGCGGTCGGAGGCCAGCGTGTCGATGTGAATGGGCAACTGCGGTCCGTGGAGTTTGAGGAATTTCGGCGGCTGCGAGATTCGCTCGGACAAATCGTTGGAGAGGACCTTTATGCCCGGACCGCCCGCTGGTTCTTCGCGACGGGGCTGCAGCGGCCCATCTCCCCGGATTCCAAAGTCACCATGGACCAATTTCTCGGCCAGACGGCGCGCCACGCTTCGCGCTACACCTTGCAAAAACTGGTGCAGATCGCCCCGGCCGATGTTCGACCGAAGGCACGAATGATCATTACAACGGCAAACCGAGCCGGCACCCTCGATCCGGCGTGGGCCGCGAAGTCGGTCACCTTCATCGAGCAGGCGAAAACGACCGCTCCCAACGAGTGGAGCGTCTGGCTGGCGGATTCGCTGCTGAGCGAGAAGCAGGGCCGGATGGAGGAAGCCCGTACTGCGGCGGCACGTGCTGCCGCACTGGCGCCCGATGACTATGAACCATGGAGCCAACTCGGCGACTTGCTCCGCCAGCAAGGGGACGACGCCAAGGCTTGCGACGCCTTCACGCGGGCCATCCCCACCGCCGAGAACGAACCCAAGGTCCGCCAGACTTTGCTCGAACAGCGCTCGGCCATACTCGTGAAGCTGGGCCGCTTGCCGGAGGCGCGCGTGGACGCCTGCGCCGCCCGTGGCTTGCCCATACGCAGCCCGGACGCTACCCCGGCAGAGATTGATCTGTCGCTGCATTACAACATGACGCTCGATCAACTTAGCGGCGGAACGGCGGAACTGGCGGCAATGCCGCTCGGTTTGCAGGTGCTCGCAGGCACACGCTTCGACATCCGTGGCCTGCTGCAATTGCGCAGCGTCGGCAAAGTTCCTCGCTCCAGCGATTCCTATCCCGAGGAGATCGGTGACATCCCGATCGCTCAAACTTGTCAAAGGCTCCGTTTTCTTCACGCTTCCCGGAGCACCTACGATGCTACTCCGCGCGCGATTGCCAGCTACCGCATCTACTACGAAGACGGGTCGAGCGAAACCGTGCCCGTACTGCTGGGCCGCGACATTGCCGACCGGTACCGTTTTGATGACAAGACCCCGCCGGCCCCCTTGGTAGTCGCGTGGTCTGAGCAGCAGAAGGAGGTAGCAGGTAAGCCGCGCGCCACCTTCCTTTTCAAAATGACGTGGCAAAACCCGCACCCTGAGAAAGTGGTGAAGTCGATCGACTTCATCTCCGCGAAGACGGACGCCGCGCCCTTCCTCGTGGCGATCACGGCGGAGTGAGGAGGAAGTCATGGCGCTGCTGGGAATGCCGCATGCCGCGCGGGATCGGAGCGGTGTCGCTGCGCGCCAGATTATCCTTCGCCGAGAAGCGAGGCCGCCGAGCTGTGCAGGGGTTGGAAAACGGGAAGAACGATGTCTCTTCGGGGTTCGAGCGACATCGTGCCTTGAGTCGTTGCGCGGGCGGGAGAATTTCCGTCCTTTTGACGGAGCAAAGTGGTGCGAAAATCAAGCGGCAGCGAGATGCGCTGCGCTGGAGCCCCGCGGACGTTTCCGGCATGTTGTTTGCAGACGGGGTGCGGGCGAGCTTTAATGAGCGCTCATATGTGCCGCCTGCTCTTCGCTCTACTCGCTGCCCTCGCCCCCACCGCCGCGTCTGCGGCGCTGCCGTTCGACACGGTCTTCAAAGGCCGCGCACAATTCGATCGGGTGGTGAATGTCGGGGAGCAATTGAAAACTCTGCCGCTCGGAGATCGCGTGGCCACGATTGGAAAATTCCTCTGCGGCACGCCGTACAAAGGCTACACGCTGGAAATTCACGACCACATCGAGGCCCCATCGGTCAATCTCACCGGGCTCGATTGCTGGACCTTCTTTGAATCCTCGCTCGCCTTCGCGCGAATGTTCGATGAGCCGCGCGAGCAGTGGAAGCCGGAGACGCTGCTCAAATACATCGAGCTCGACCGCTACCGCGGCGGCAAGTGCGACGGAAGCTACCTCTCGCGCCTGCATTACCTCGAGGAATGGCTGTCCGACAACCACGGTCGCGGCCTCGTCAAAGACCTGACGCGCGAACTCGGCGGCATCCGCGCGCCGCACGCGGCGCAAGAGATGTCGGTGGCCTGGCGGAACTACCGCTACATGCGCAGCAACCCCGCCGTCCGCTCCGCGATCGCGGATATGGAGGCCCGGATCGGCCGCACGCCGATGTATTACATCCCCAAAGCCAAAGTTCCCGGGATCGAGGCCAAGCTTTGCAATGGGGATATCATCGGCATCTGCGATTTCGACAACGGCAAGATCGGCACGGCGCACGTCGGCCTCGCTTATCGTTCCCACGATGGGGTGCTTCGTTTCCTGCACGCCTCGTCGCCCCGAAACTTTGGCCAGGTCGTGCTCGATCAGCGGCTCTCCGGGTACCTCAACAAGTTTCGGAGCCACGCGGGGATCATCGTGGGGCGTCCGCTGAAGTAACCACGGGCGCGGTTACCGCGGCATCCCTTTGCCCCTGCTCTTTGAGCTTGGACCCGCGCTTCGCCTGAGGGCAGGAGCAGGTTTAGGTTGAAGTGCAGGTGCGGGTGGAAAATCCGCCGAATCCGTGCGGTGGCGAGCCCCGGAGAAAACCTTGGACATCCCAGGCTCGCTGCATAACCTTCCGCTCCCGATTTTCCGGCCACCGGAATGAACGGGGTTTTCCTTCCAGAATCGCCGCATGATCTCCCAGCTTTTCATCATCCTTGCCCAGACTCCGACGACGCCGCCATCCCAGGGCCTTGGCAGCATGATCGTTCCGTTCGTCTGCATCGGCGTGATCTTTTACTTCCTGATCATCCGCCCGCAGAGCAAGCGGCAGAAGGATCTCGAGAACCTCGTTTCTTCCCTCAAGACCGGCGACAAGGTGGTCACCAGCGGTGGCATTCACGGGATCATTTCGAATGTGAAGGAAGGCAAAACGCTGATCCTGAAAATCGCTGACAACGTGAAGATCGAAATCGACAAGTCCGCGATCGCCGGAGTCGAAAAGTCCGCCGAATCCTCCGCCCCGGTCGTCTCCGCTTCGTAAACCTCCGGCCCGCTGCGGCCGCCTTCCCGTCCTCCGATGACTCCCGAACTTACCTTCCTCGCCGGCCTCCTCCTGCTCGTTCTTTTCTGTTGGTATTTCTTCACCGACAACGAACGCGTAAAGCGCATCCTCGGCACCGTCCTCACCGTCCTGCTCGCGGCCTTCTGCCTTTCGACGGTGAACCCGCCCTTCGACGTGAAGGACGCGGAAGGCAAGGTGGTCAAGTCGGGCAAGATCCAGCTCGGCCTCGATCTCAAGGGCGGCACCTCCTTTCTGCTCCGCCTCATCGCCGTGCCGGACGACAAGGGCGAAGTGCGCGAGATCACTCCGACGATGGTCGATCAGGCGGTCGAGGTCATCCGCAAGCGCGTCGATCAACTCGGGACGAGCGAGCCGGTGATCACGCCCTCCGGTACCGATCGCATCCTGGTGCAGATCCCCGGGCTCGATCCGCAGAAGCTCCAGGACACCCGCGACCAGCTCAAGAAAGTCGCCAAGCTGGAGTTCCGGCTCGTGCATCCGGACAGCTCCCGGCTCGTCCCCGCGATCGAGGCCGGACAGGACGTGTTGCCGATCGGCTACGGCATCGAGCCGATGAACTACGAGCGCGAGGGCAAGCCAGTCGTGGGCAAGCTCTTGATCAAAAAGAAGCCCGACCTCCTCGGCGACACCGTGACCCGCGCGGGCGCGTTCTTCGACACCCGCGGCTGGGGCGTGCATCTCAATTTCAACTCCACCGGCGCCACCCAGTTTGGCGAGCTCACCAAACAGGTCTTCGAGGAGCGCTCGCAGATGGCCATCGTGCTCGATGGCAAAGTGATCTCCGCGCCTGGCGTCGAGAAAGGCCCGATTTATGGCGGCAGCGCCGAAATCAGCGGCGGCAACATGAGCGAGAAGGAAGCGCGCAATCTCGCCAGCGCGCTCGAGAATCCGCTCCAGACGCCCGTCGCGATCGAAGAAGAGCGCACCGCTTCCGCCTCGCTCGGCGAAGATGCGATCAACAGCGGTGTCAAGGCCGGCGGCCTCGGGATCATCCTCACCATCTTCTGCGTGCTCGCTTATTACCGGTTCGCCGGCCTGATCGCGAACATCGCCCTCGCGATCAACGTCATCTTCCTCTTCGGCGCGATGGCCGCGTTCAACGTCGTGCTGACCCTGCCCGGCATCGCGGGCATCATCCTCACGGTAGGCATGGCCATCGATGCGAACGTGCTCATCTACGAACGACTGCGCGAGGAACTCGCCGACGGCAAGGCGATCAAACCCGCCGTGCGCGGCGCTTACGAAAAGGCCTTCTCCGCGATTTTCGATTCCAACATTACGACGCTGATCACCGCGGTGATCCTCTTTTGGAAAGCGACCGGTCCGGTGAAAGGCTTCGCGGTCACGCTGACCATCGGCATCATCGCTTCGATGTTCGCGGCGCTGATCGTCACTCGAAACCTCTTCGAATGGGCGCTGCAATTTAACTGGATCCGCACGATCACGATGACGGACCTGATCAAGGCGACCAACTTCGACTTCCTCGGCAAACGCCGCATCGCCGTGGCCCTCTCCGTGACCGTGATCGCGGCCTCGGTCGGACTCTTCGCCCTGCGCGGCGAGAAAAACTTCGGCGTCGATTTCAAGGGTGGCGACCGTTTGTTGATTGAGGCGAAAGGCCCCCGGCCCACGGACAACGAGGTGCGCCAGGCGCTGGATCAGATCAAATTGGCCGACGTCGTGGTGCAGACGGAAAAATCCGCCGAGAAGGAATTCCTGGCCATCCGCAGCCCGGGCGGCACGAGCAACCAAATCTCCGAACACCTCATCAAAACCTTCCCCGACGCCAAGCTGGGCGTCGCCGGCGTCGAGAGCGTCGGCAAGCTGGTGGGCAACGAACTCGCGCGCAATTCACTGATCGCGCTCGGGCTCGGGATGATTGGCATTTTCATCTACGTCACCATGCAGTTCGAGATGTCCTTCGCGATCGGCGCGATCGTCGCGTTGCTCCACGATGTGATCATCACGATCGGCGCCTTCGCCCTCGCCGGCCGCGAGATGTCGCTGATCATCGTCGGCGCAGTGCTCACCATCGCCGGCTACTCGGTCAATGACACCATCGTCGTTTACGACCGCATCCGCGAAGGCATCAAAGCCGGGCGCAAAGGCTCCGTGCAATCGATCATGAACCAGAGCGTCAACGAAACGCTGAGTCGCACCATCCTCACTGGCGGCGTCACGCTCATGACCACCGCCGGCCTCTACGCTTTTGGCGGTCCGGTGTTGAATGACTTCGCCTTTGCGATCCTCGTGGGCGTCCTCGTCGGCACCTACTCCTCCATCTTCATCGCCGCGCCCATCGTCCTCTGGTGGAGCGGCAAAGGCGGTCGCGACCTGCGCACCGAGATCAAGGAATCCGAAACGCCGAAGCCCGCCACAGCGTAAGGCGCGGCACACCCTGCCTCGGAGGGATGCGCTCCGCCGCGTCCCCATTCTCCGTGGGCGGAGGCGGTGGATTTTTTTTGATAACGACCGGGAGTGCTCCCGCCGCCCACCACCTCCGCCCTCCCGGAGAATGGGGACGCGACGGAGCGCGTCCCTCCAGGGTTGGCGCACTCTCACCGCCGTCCGTCAAAACACCACCGTCCGCCCCTCGGTCATCACCGAGATCTTCTCCTCAATCCCATGCTCGCGTGCACAGGCGAGCAGACGCTCCGGCGGCTCGTGCATCGGTTCGTAACTGAGCCGGAAGGTGCCGTAATGCATCGGCACCATGCGGCGCGCGCCGAGGTCGATGAAGGCCCGCAAAGCTTCCTCGGGATTCATGTGCACCTCGCGGCCGCTCGGCGGGTCGTAGGCGCCGATCGGCATCAGCGCCACATCGATCAGGTGCCGTTGTCCGATCTCCTTGAAGCCATCGAAGTAGGCCGTGTCGCCGCAGTGAAAGATCGCGCGACCGGCGACTTCGATGACAAAGCCGCCGAAGCCCCGATGCGAATCGTGCAGCATTCGCGCGCCCCAATGATGGCAGGGAGTGAGCGTGATCTTCAGCGGACCGTGCTCGTAACATTCCCAATAGTGCAGCTCGTGGACGCTGTGGAAGCCGAGGTCATGCACCAGGTTCCCCACCTCGAACGGCACCACGATCGGCTGCTGGTCGGCGACTTCGCGGAGCGTCTTGCGGTCCAGATGATCGAAGTGCGCGTGGGTGACGAGAACGAGGTCGATATTCGGCAAATCGCGCAGCGCGAGCCCGGGATGCTTCATGCGCTTGATCACCTTCAGCCATTTCGCCCAGTTCGGATCGATCAGCACGCTGAGCCCTTGTGTCTGGAGGAGAAAAGATGCGTGGCCGATCCACGTCACCGCGATCTCGCCATCGCGCAGCTCGGGAAAATCCGGGCTGGCATGCTCGCCGCCGCGCCGGGTGAAGATCGAGGGAATGAGGACCTCGGTGACGAAGTTGCGGCGTTGCCAGCCGTCCTTGGGTTTGAGCCCTACTTTGCGCGAGGGCGCCGGACCGGGCGCCGCCGGCTGGCCGTTTTCCTTCGCTGATTTATTGATCTTGGTCTTCGGCTGGTTCGGGCGGAACGGATTGGGCACGGCACAAAATTTACGGCTTCGCCTCGCGGCAGGCAACGGTTTGATGCGCCTTGCCAGCGCATTCCCCGCCCGCTCAAAAAGAACCCGTGACCAAAGCCGAACTGCGCGCGCGCCTCGTCCGCGACCTCCGCTCCGCCGCGCTGCGCCCCGCAGAACGGGAGGCAGCCTCGCACGCCATTCGCGCGGCCATCCGCCAGCATCCCGCATGGCCTGGGGCCGCGATGATCTGCGCTTTCCTGCCGCTGCCGGGCGAGCCGCAGATTGCGCCGCTGTGGGAAGCTGAGGGCGCTCCGGCGTTTTGCTTCCCACGCATCCGCGACGGCGAGGTGGAACTCATCCGTCTCGACGACCCGGAGCACCTGCGCCAGGCCACATGGAAGCTCGACGATGCGCACCTCGCCACGGCGCCGATCATTCCCCCTGACCAAGTTGCTCTCTTCCTCGTCCCCGGCCTCGCCTTTACCGCGCGCGGCGCCCGCCTCGGCCGCGGCGGCGGCTTCTACGATCGCCTCCTTCCGCGCCGCGGTCCACAGAGCACGGCGATCGGTGTCTGCTTTGCACTGCAAGTCGTCGAGGACGTTCCGCGCGAACCGCACGATCAACACGTCGATGCCGTCATCACCGAGCGCGGTCTGCTCGCCGGCTCGCCGCTTTAAGTCGCCGCCGTCGGCGCCTGCATCGCGAAGCGCGGGATGCGGGTGAAGACGCGCCCGCCCTTCTCCGTCACGCCGAAGAACGCCCCCTCCGCCACGCTGTCCGACCCGATGACGTGGTAGCTGTTGTAGGAAAAATGCGCGCCCGGATCGAGACTGGGGGTTTGGCCGACCACACCGTCCCCTTCCACCACCACCTGCTGCCCGTCTGCATCGGTCACGACCCATTTGCGCCCTCGAATGGTTACCGTCTCCGCCGAGTCGTTGTGGATCGTGATGAAATAAACGAACGGATGCGGCCGGTCCGGCGGGGCGTCGAGCTGCGGCATGTGGACGACACGATCGACCGCTACGCGGAGACCAGCGAGTTCAATCAAATTTGGGGACATGATTTGGGTGTTTGAAATACCGCGGACGCCGCAATGTGGCTTCGCTTCCGCAGAATCCATAATCGAAATTTCCTGCATGGCCACCCTCCCCGTCACCCTCTCCATCGCCGGTTCCGACAACAGCGCCGGCGCGGGCGTGCAAGCCGATCTGAAAACGATGAGCGCGCTCGGCACCTACGGCGTCACCGCCATCACCTGCGTGGTCGCCGAGGTGCCCGGAAAAGTGAGCGCCATCCAGGCGATCGAACCGCACATCGTGGCCGAGCAGATCCGCCTTCTCTTCGAGGCCTTCCCCATCGCCGCGGTCAAGACCGGCATGCTCTACTCCCGCGAAATCATCGCCGCTGTCGCCGACGCGCTCGAACGATCCGCGATCCGCAATCCGCAATCCGCAATTCCCCTGGTTGTGGACCCCGTCATGGTCGCCACCAGCGGCGACTCGCTCCTCCGCGAAGACGCCGTCGCCCTCTACCGCGAGCGCCTTTTCCCCCGCGCCACCCTCGTCACTCCGAACCTCGACGAAGTGCGCACACTCCTCGGTCGCCCCATCTCCAGCCTCGACGAAATGCGCCGCGCCGGGATCGAGCTGGCCGCGCAGTTCGGCACCCATTTCCTGATCAAGGGCGGCCACCTCCGTGAAGCCCTCGCCACCGACCTGCTCTGCGAACCCGGCGGTGCCGTGCGTGAGTTCAGCGCGCCCTTCGTCCCCGGCGTCTCCACCCACGGTACCGGCTGCACCTACGCCGCCGCGATCACCGCCGGCCTCGGCAAGGGGCTCGCGCTGCACGAGGCCGTGGGCGAAGCGAAGGAATATCTCACGCGAGCGATCGCGAATTTCCTGAGCTGGGAGCGCCCCGGTGGCCGCACCGACGCGCTGCATCACTTCACGAAATGAATGGTTTGCTGAATCCGTATCCGTGTAATCTGCGGTCCTCCTTTGCGGTCGGCGCCCCGCGCGAGCGGACTTGCCAACTCGGGAGGCCCCGTTGATTCTCCCCGCCCGACGCGCCCGGTGCGCGCTCCGCGCATGACCGATAAAAGCCTCGTTTTCCTCCGCCGCTTCGGCTCCACCGCGGTGCTCTGGACGCTGGCGTTGTGGACGATCTTTTCGGGCTACGAGCCGGGCTTTTTTGTGATGCTCACCCTGCTCGCGATGGTGGGGCTGTGGGAGTACTACACGATGCTCGATCACAAGCGGATGCCGAACTTCAAGATCATCGGCATGATCTGCGGCGCGGTGATGAGCGCGGGGAGTTTTTATTACATGAGTCATTGGGGAGTGACGCATGCGCAGGATTTCGAGCTGCTGGCGCTGATCGGCTGCGTGCTGGTCGTTTTTGCAAGGCAGATGTTCCAGAAGACGCGCGATCTCTCACCGCTGGAGACGATCGCCTACACGTTGTTCGGGCTTTTCTACGTGCCGTGGATGTTTCTCTTCGTCTCGAAGATCGTCTATCTGCTGCCGCGCGATGCGGCGGGGCACGTGACCGGACATCTCTATGTGCTCTGGCTGCTGGTGGTGACGAAGTTCAGCGACATGGGCGCGTACCTCACCGGATCGGTGATCGGCCGGCATCCGCTGGTGCCGCACATTTCGCCGAAGAAAACGTGGGAAGGGTTCTTCGGGGCGCTTGCGTTTTCTACGGGCGGCGCGTGCGGGCTGGTGGCGTTGAAGCCGGCGTGGTTTTCATTTCTCACGCAAAAGGACGCTGTGATCCTCGGCCTCGGGCTCGGCTTTGCGGCGGTGATCGGCGATCTCGCGGAGTCGATCGTGAAGCGCAGCGCGGATGTGAAGGATTCGGGCCAGCTCCTGCCGGGCATCGGCGGGGCGCTCGATCTCATCGACTCGATCCTCTTCACCGCGCCGCTGATGTACTTTTACCTGCGGTTTGTCGTGGGGTTGTCATGATTTCTCTGGCAAAGGCGCAAAGTCGCGAAGGTGGAGAATCACGATGCGATGCATGCCTTCCGTCTGCGCCACTGCGTCTTTGCGAGAGCTTGCTTCTTCGATGAGAAAACGTCGGGTCGTCATTCTCGGAGCCACCGGCTCCATCGGCGAGAGTGCGCGGAAGGTCGCGCGCGATCTGCCGGACCGGATGGAAATCGTCGGGATGTCCGCGCATTCCAATGCGGAAAAACTGCGCGAGGCGGCGAAGGAATTTCCCGGCGCGAAGCTCGCCCTCTCCTCGGAGCCGGGCGGCTCGGAAAAGCTCATCGAACTCGCAACCCTGCCCGAGGCGGACATGGTGCTGATCGCCATCGTGGGCACCGGTGGCCTGCGCCCCGCGCTCGCGGCGATCGAGGCGGGAAAGGACATCGCGGTGGCGAGCAAGGAGATCCTCGTCATGGCGGGCGAAGCGGTGATGAACGCGGCGCGGCGCAAGGGCGTCCACGTGCTCCCGGTGGACAGCGAGCACAACGCCATCTTCCAATGCCTCGAAGGGCAGAGAGCGGAGAGAACATCGAACATCGAACAACGAACACTGAAAGAAGAGCCGGCTCGCCTTCCCGCCGATTCAAAGTTCGATGTTCATTGTTCGACGTTCTCCTCCGCGAATATCCGCCGCCTCATCCTCACAGCCAGCGGCGGCCCCTTTCGCACCTGGCCTGCCGAGCGACTCGCCGACGTCACGCTCGAGCAGGCGCTCAAGCACCCCACCTGGACGATGGGCGCGAAGATCACCATCGATTCCGCCACGCTCTTCAACAAAGGCCTGGAGATGATAGAGGCGCGCTGGCTCTTCGACGTGGAAATGGCCCGCGTGGAGGTGATCGTCCACCCTCAGTCCATCGTGCATTCCATGGTGGAATTCCGCGACAGCTCCGTGCTCGCGCAGCTCTCGGTCACGGACATGTGTTTCCCGATCCAGTACGCCGTCACCTGGCCCGACCGCGTGCCGAACCGCCTCCCGCCGCTCGACTTCGCCCGGCTCGGCAAGCTGGAATTCGAGGCCCCGCGCCTCGCCGACTTTCCCGCGCTCAATCTCGCCCGCGCCGCCGGCGAGACCGGCGGCACCCTCCCCGCCGTGCTCAATGCCGCCAACGAAATCGCCGTCGCCACCTTCCTCGCACGCGGCTGCTCCTTTCCCGCGATTTGGCAGACGGTCGAGCGCACCATGAGCGAGCACCGGTCAGTTGCCGGCGCCGACCTCCCTGCTATCATGGAGGCCGATCAATGGGCACGCCGCCGGGCAGCCGAATTGCTTCGGCCCTAGGTTCCACCAATCCACATGTTTTTCACCGCCCTCAAGACCGTCCTCATCGTCATCGAAGTCCTGCTGATCTTTAACCTGATGATCATCGTGCATGAACTCGGGCACTTCCTCGCCGCGCGCTGGCGGGGGCTGGTCATCGAGAAGTTCGGCATCTGGTTCGGAAAGCCACTCTGGAAAAAGACGATCAACGGCGTGGAATACAGCCTCGGCTCGATCCCCGCCGGCGGCTTCGTGGCGCTGCCGCAGCTCGCGCCGATGGAGGTCATGGAGGGGAAGGTGGAGACTCCCCGCGAGCAGCTTCCGCCGATCTCGGCACTCGACAAGATCATCGTCGCCTTCGCCGGCCCGCTCTTCAGCTTCGGCCTCGCGTTTGTCTTCGCGCTCATCGTCTGGCAGGCCGGCCGGCCGGTGGGTGAAGCGGAAAGCACGCAGGTCGTCGGCTACGTCGCCGAGAAATCACCCGCCGCGGAAGCGGGCGTGCGCCCCGGCGACAAAATCATTTCCATCGACGGCCATCACGTGGGGCGCTTCGGCGGCATGGGCGCGGACAGCATCACCTGGCGGATCGTGCGCAGCGAAGGCGAGACCATCGCCCTCGATATCGAGCGCGCGGGGGAAAAGAAGACGCTCATCGCGAAGCCGAAAGTCCCCGAAAAAGCGAACTGGTGGAACCGCAAGGGACTGCGCCAGATCGGCATCGGGCCTCAGGTCAGCGCCGTGCTCGCGCAAGTCGCGCCGGGTTCCGCCGCGGCTGCGGCCGGGCTGCAAAAGGGCGACGTAATCGCCGCGGTGAACGGCAAGCCACTCTTCAGCCCCGACGAAATTTACGACGCCGCCGAGGCGAGTCCCGGCCAGCCGATCGCGCTCACCGTCGATCGCGCCGGGCAGACCCTTTCCCTGCCAATCACTCCCACCGGCGTCCGCGTGGTCGCCGTGCAGCAGCCGGGCTTGCTCGCCCGCCTCTTCGGCGCCAAGGGCGACAGCCCCGCGGCCCGCGCCGGCCTGCAAAAGGACGACCTCATTCTCTCCGTCGATGGCCAGCCCACCACCGTGCCGGGACTGATCACCTACATCAATGGCAAGGCCGGCGCCGCCGTCACCCTCCGCGTCCGCCGCGGCGCGCAGGAACTCGATCTGGAGGCGACACCGCAGGTCGCGGTGATCGAGGAGACCGGTGAAAAACGCGCGCTGATCGGCTTCACTCCCGGCACCGGCGACGGCATGGGTTTCCTGCCGATGGGAAAATATCGCGTCATCCATCCCGGCCCATTCGAACAACTCCGCGCCGGGGTGATGAGCATCGTGAACACCCTCGACGCCGTCATTTCCCGCAAGAGCACGATCAGCGTCCAGCACATGGGCGGGCCGGTGATGATGATGAACGCCTACTACAATATCCTCTCCGGTCCCGAGGGCCTGCGCATGGCGCTGTGGTTCAGCGTGGTGCTGAATGTAAACTTGGCGCTGCTCAACTTGTTGCCAATCCCGGTGCTCGATGGCGGGCATATCACCCTCGCCATCGTCGAGGCGGTCCGTCGCAAGCCGGTGAACGTGAAGCTCCTCGAATTCGTCCAGACCGGCTGCGCGCTGATGATCATCGGGTTCATGGTCTTCATCGCGTTCTTCGATGTGCAGGATCTCCCCTTTGTGAATGGCAAGTCGTCGGGAGTGAAATTCCAAAAACCAACGCCTGCGGAAGTCGCGAAGTAGCATCGGCCCGCGGGAGATCGCATGGACTACTGCTCGTCCCCCTACCGCTACCAGCGCCGCCTCACCCGCGAGGTGCGCGTGGGAAATGTGGGCATCGGCGGCGCGAATCCAATCCGCGTGCAGTCGATGATCACGTGCGACACGATGGACACGGCGGCGTCCATTCAGCAGACGCTGGAACTCGCGGCGGTGGGTTGCGAGATCGTGCGCATCACCGCGCCGACGGTGAAGGACGCGGCAAACTTGCAGCACATCGTCGCGGGCCTGCGGGAGCACGGCTGCGAAGTGCCGATCGTGGCGGATATTCACTTCAAGCCCGAGGCCGCGATGGAGGCCGCGAAGTGGGTGGAGAAAGTGCGGATCAATCCCGGCAACTACGCCGACTCGAAGAAATTCAAGATCCTCGAATACACCGACGAACAATATGCCGCGGAGCTGGATCGCATCCGTGAGCGCTTCTCGCCGCTGGTGTTGTTCATGAAAGAGCACGGTCGCGCGATGCGCATCGGCACGAATCACGGTTCGCTCAGCGACCGGATCATGAACCGCTACGGCGACACCCCGCTCGGCATGGTCGAGAGCGCGCTCGAGTTCGCCCGCATCGCCCGTGATCTCGGCTATCACGACTTCATGTTCTCGATGAAATCGAGCAACCCGAAGGTGATGATCGAAGCTTACCGGCTGCTCGCCGCCCGGCTCGCGGAGGAAGGCGCGGATTGGAACTATCCCATCCATCTCGGCGTCACCGAAGCGGGCGATGGCGAGGATGGCCGTATTAAGAGCGCGATCGGCATCGGCTCGTTACTCAACGACGGCATCGGCGACACCATCCGCGTGTCGCTGACCGAAGACAGCGTCCACGAGATCCCCGTCGCGAAAGCGCTCTCCAATTTTCAATTCTCAGTTTTCAATTTTCAATCCCCTCCGCCTCCCAGCTACGACCCTTTCAGTTACGCCCGCCGCGCCACGCACACGATCGAGCGCGGGGGCGTGAAACTCGGCGGCGAAGAACTCGTCCGCGTCGCCATCCGTCAGCCGAACTTCGACAAGATCGCCCACAAGGTGAAGGCGATGGGCGACTACCAGCCCGAGATTATTTACGAGAACGCTGCCATCGCCGAAATCGATCCGCGCGAGGACGCTGCCATCGCGCCGATCAACGCCAGTGCCGAAGCTCAAATCGTCACCGTCCGCGACGGCCTCGATCTTCCCGTCATCGCTGCCTTTCGGCTGCTCGCCGCGCGACTCGATGCGCGGCACCCGATTTTGCTCAAGGACACGCTCGCGTGCGGCTCCGACAATCCGCAATTCCTCGACACGCTCCTCACCGCCGCGACGAATATCGGCGCGCTCCTCTGCGACGGCATCGGCGACGCGATCCTCGTGCAGGGCGAGCACGGCCCCGGACAAGCGATGCGCTTGTCCTACAATATCCTGCAGGCCGCCGGGACGCGCATCTTCAAGACCGACTACGTAGCCTGCCCGAGCTGCGGGCGGACGCTCTTCAACCTCCAGACGACCACCGCGAAAATCAAAGCCGCCACCATGCACCTCAAGGGCGTGAAGATCGCCATCATGGGCTGCATCGTGAATGGACCGGGGGAAATGGCGGATGCGGATTTCGGATACGTCGGCGGCGCGCCGGGGAAGGTGAATCTCTACGTCGGCAAGACGCCGGTGAAATTTAACATCCCCGAGGGCGAAGCCGTGGATCGGCTCCAGGACTTGATCCGCGAGCACGGGAAATGGGTCGAGCCCGCGCCGCAGTCCGCGGAGGCCGCGGCGATTTAGCGAAGCCCGTCGGGCACCGGAGCCGCGAGATCCACCCCGCGATAGACTTCTGCAAGGGAGACTTCCGCTTCGAGCGAGGTGAGCGGCAGACGCGCCTCGGCGCCGGAAATGACCTGATATTCCCAGCGTCCATCGACACCACGAGTGTAGATCTCGACCCGCGGCTTAAATTGCGAGACGAGCACGTATTGTCGCAGCGACTCGATCTGCTGGTAGTGAAAGAACTTCTCGCCGCGGTCGTACGCCTCGGTGCTTGGAGAAAGGATTTCGATCACTACCGTGGGGTTAAGCAGCGTGTCGGTGACGCCTTGCTCCAGATCCGCCGGTCCGCAGATGCCGACCAAGTCTGGGTAGAAGAAACTGCCGAGCGATTCCGCCTTCACGCGCATGTCGTGGGTCAGCACGGTGCAGCGCTTGCCCTTGAGTTGTTGATGGAGCTCTCCGCTGAGATTCCCCACGATGATCGTGTGTTTCATCGACGCGCCCGACATGGCACGGACTTCTCCGGCGATGAACTCGCTGCGAGTCTCGGCGTGATGTTCCAGGCTGAGGTATTCGGCCCCGGTCAGCTTGCTTCGATTGGTCGCGGACATATGCGCAGTTTAGTGCGCAGACCGCATTCCTCAAGCACCTGCGCACTTTCCCCTTCCGCCGCTGCGCGGGCGCTGCTAACCCTTCCGCCCATGCAAGCTCGCGAGTCGGAAGAAGATGGTCTGCATATCATCGCCCTCGAAGGCGAAATCGATCTCGCGTGCTCACCCGAACTCCGGGAAATCCTCGCCGTGCATGCGAAAGCGAAGCGGACCGCACTGGTCCTCGATTTCGTGGGCGTGAGTTATGTCGATTCCTCGGGCCTGGCGACGCTGGTCGAGTATGTGCGCAAGGTGCAGGACTTCGGCGGCAAGCTCGCGCTCGCCACGGTGAACACCCGAGTGCGGACCATTCTCGATCTCGTGCGGCTGAGCGAAATTTTCCCGATCTATCCCTCGGTTGCGGAGGCCAAAGTGGCGCTGGCCGGGCCGCCGCCCGCGGCGTGAACGAATATTTCGCGCTCTGCGGCCGCGTTCTTTACTGGATGTTCATCGCGCCCTTTCGGGGCCGGGCGTTCAGCGTTTCGGAAGTCTTCCACCAGATGATCCTCATCGGCGTGCGCGCATTGCCGATGGCCGCGCTGACGTCCTTCAGCATCGGGCTCACGCTGGCGATGCAGGCGGCGGGGGAACTGCGCAAGATGGGCGTCTTAAGCTTTGTGCCAGACCTCGTGGCGGTGTCGCTGCTGCGGGAACTTGGGCCGCTCCTCATTTCCGTCATCGTCATCGGCCGCAGCGGATCGGCGGTCACCGCGGAACTCGGCACCATGAAGGTTTCCGAGGAAATCGAGGCGCTCGAAGTGATGGCGATCAACCCGGTGCGCTTCCTCGTGGTGCCGCGGGTGATCGCGATGCTGGTGATGCTGCCGGTGCTGACCATCTTCGGGGATTGCGTGGGCATGGTCGGCGGCTGGTCGATCTGTCACTTCGCGCTCAATTTCGACACCGCGGGCTACATCATTCGTTCCATGACGCACGCCCACGCCTGGGACCTCTATTCCGGACTGATCAAGAGTCTCGTCTTCGCGTGGCTCATCATCACCATCGCCTGCCACATGGGGCTCCAGGTGGAAGGCGGGGCGGAAGGTGTGGGCCAGTCCACGACGCAGTCGGTTGTTTGGTCGCTGCTCATCATGCTCATTGCCAACGCGCTGCTCACGGCGCTCTTTTTCTTCACGTAAATGAGCATGCTGGCCGACACCACGCCCGTCATCGAAGTGACCGATTTGGTCCGGGAATTCCACGGCCGGCGCGTGCTCAACGGCATTTCATTCAAGGTCTTCAAGGGTGACACCATGATCGTCATGGGCGGCTCGGGCTGCGGCAAATCCACGCTCCTGCGCCACATCATCGGCGCGATGAAACCGACCTCGGGCTCGATCAAACTCTTCGGCGAAGAGATCACCACGATGGACGCGGAACAGCTTGCGAAGATCCGCCGCCGCTTCGGCATGCTCTTCCAAAGCGGCGCGCTGCTCCAGTCGCTGACCGTCGGCGAAAATGTCGCGCTGCCGATCGTCGAGCACGGAAAGCTCGCGCCGGACATCGTGGATCTCATGGTGAAGATGAAGCTCGAAATGGTCGGCCTCACCGGCTTCGAGCATCTCAAGCCGGCGGAAATCAGCGGCGGAATGAAAAAGCGCGTGGGCCTCGCGCGGGCCATCGCGCTCGATCCGGAGCTGATCTTCAGCGATGAGCCCACCTCGGGCCTCGATCCGATCATGACCGCCGTGGTCGATGTGCTCACACTCAAGCTCACGCGCGATCTCGGCGTCACCGCGCTGGTTGTCACCCACGACATGACCAGCGCCTTCCGCATTGGCACGCGGATGATCATGCTCGGCACCGGCCCGAATCAGGGAAAGCTGATCGCCGTCGGCACGCCTGCGGAAATGCGCGCGCACGCGAATCTCGAAGTGCAGCAGTTCATCAACGGCGAGCCGGATGGACCGGTGCCGCTCAAGCTTTCCAAGGACGACTACGTCAAGCGCCTGCTTGGCCGCCCGCGTCTCGCCGAAAATCGACGCTTATGAAAAAGAACTTCTCCGACTACCTCGTCGCATTTGTGGTCATCGCGTGCAGCCTGGTGCTGCTCGGCGCGCTCACCGTGGCCCTCACCGGCTGGCGGGTGAGCAAGAAAGGCCGGACTCTCGAAGTCGGCTTCCGTGATGTCACCGGCATCCGCGTGCAGTCTGAAGTGCGCTACGCCGGAGCGCCCGCGGGGCACGTCAGCGCGATGCGGATGCTCACGCCCGCCGAACGCGAAGCGGGCACGACGGAAATGGAAAGGCGCAACGCAGTGCGCGTCACCCTGCTCCTCGACGACCACGTCCCCCCCATCCCGGAAGACACGCGCGTTTCGCTCTCGTCGGACACGATGCTGGGAGAAAAGTTCATCGCCCTCTCCGCCGGAACCGTGGACGCACCGAAGCTCGCGAATGGCGCGCTTCTCCAAGGCCAGGGCTCAGGCAGTCTCGACACGCTCATCGAGTCCATCGGACCGCTGGTCGAGTCCATCCCTCCTCTCGTCGATAAGCTCGGGCCCCTCGTGAAAACCGCGGACGAAGCGCTCAAGGGCGTCAACCCGCTGCTCAAGCGTGCGGGCGATACGCTCGACACCGTCAATGCCGACACGCTCCCGCGCGTCGCGAAGCTGACCGAAGGCCTGAAATCCACCTCCGAGACCGCCGACTCCGCGCTCAAGAAAATGGACAAGCTGCTCAGCGAAGCCGAAGGCCCGATCAAGGCCGACCTCGAGCAATTGAAGGTCACGCTGGTGCAGCTCAAGACCACGCTCGCCACCGCCGACGGCGTGCTCGGGCGCACCGACAAAAACCTCGCCAGCCGGATGCAGGAACTAGGCGTCGTGCTGCAAAATTTGAAGGTCGTCTCGACCCACGCAAAGGCGCTCACCCAGGCGCTCGGCGAGAAACCGAGCCGGCTGATTTTCAGCGGCAAAACGCAGAAGCTCACCCCGGAGGGCGAAATCCTCCGCAGTGAAAAGGTGCTCCCGGCGACCCGGTAGGCGAGCGCGTCCCGCCTCGCAACACGTCGGTTCGCCGGACGAGCACCGATCGCCGTCGGCCTGTCGGGCCGAAGCGTTGCGCGGCCAGACGCGCGCGCCTACTCGAAGAAAGTATCCTCGTGCGCGTAGGGCGGCGCGCAGCAGCAGAGGAAACGCAGCGCTTCCTCCGCACGAATCGTGTGCCACGCACCGGCTGGAATGAGGATCGCATCGCCCGGTCCCACGGCGCGCTGTTCGCCGTCGATTTCCATTACGCCGCGGCCTTCGAGGAGAAAGTAAAACTCCTCGGAAAGCTTGTGGTAATGCCGCCGCGTCGCGCTGCCCGCGGGCACCCGCGCCTCGGCGAGGCTTTGGTTTTGCACCGGCGCGTTGGTGCGGTCGAGGATGCTGCGGATGGTCGAGCCGTCCTTGGTGGTGAACGGGATTTGCGCGCCGAGATTGAGGACGATCATGCGAGAAGGAATCCAGAAGTCAGAAGTCAGAAGCCAGAATGATTTCGCCCACCAAGCTGCGACTTCTTTCCTCTTCCCACCCACACCCGTCCTCGCGAAACTGCGCGCCCATGAATTTCTTCCACGGTTGCACGGCCCTCATCACCGGCGCGTCGTCGGGCCTCGGCCAGGAGTTCGCGCGGCAGCTTGCACCTCATGCACGCTCGCTCATTCTCGTGGCTCGCCGGCTCGACCGGCTGGAGACACTGAAGGCGGAGATCGATCGGCCCGGGCTCACCGTCCACTGCCACACCGCCGATCTCGGCGACGAAGTGCAGACCGAGGCGTTCCTCGCGTCCCTCGCCGCGAGCGGGGAAAGAGTCACGCTTTTGATCAACAACGCGGGTCTCGGCGATCACGGTTTTTTTGAAAACAGCGAGTGGTCGCGGGTCGAGGCCATGCTCGATGTGAACATCAAGGCCCTCACCCGGCTCACGCACGCGCTGCTGCCCGATCTCGTGCGCGCGGGCCGCGGCGCGATCCTCAATGTCAGCTCGATCGCCAGCTTTCTGCCCCTGCCGAAGATGGCCGTCTATGCCGCGAGCAAGGCCTACGTCACCAGCTTTACCGAGGCCCTGCGCGCCGAGGTCCGCGACACCGGCGTCTCCGTCACCGCGGTCTGCCCGGGTCCGGTAAATACCGAGTTCTTCGGCATCGCCGAGCGTCCCGCCACCGGCGAGCGCATGCCCGCGCCGGAGATTTTTAAGGTGCCGGCCGCACAGGTGATCGCCGAGGCCCTCGCCGCCGTGGAGCACGACCGGGCGCGGGTCGTTCCCGGCTGGTTCGTCTGCGCGGTGATGACCCTGGCCGCCGCCGTTCCGATTTTCATTCTCCGGGTTTTCCTCACCCAACGCCGGCATTCCGCGTAGTTGCCGCCGCCCCGCATTTCCTCTATCTCCACGCCATGATCGACCTGACCAAAGCTTTCTATTTCATCTTCGGCCTCATCACCCTCGTCGGAGGCGTCCAGGGATTTCTCACTGCGAAGAGCATGCCGTCGCTGATTGCGGGCGGCGTCTCGGGCATTTTGCTGCTCCTCGCCGGGTGGTTGATGCAGACGGGCAAGACGATGCCGGGATTGATCCTCGGGCTGGTCATTTCGCTCGCGCTGGCTGGTCGCTTCCTGCCCGCATTTTTCAAGACGGGGAGCTGGTGGCCGGCGGGAGTCGAGGGCTGGCTCGGTGCGGTCGGGCTGATCCTGTCCGTGGTGGCGTTGGTGAAAAAATAAGCCCCTCGCAGGTTTGAGGGCTCCACGCGCGCTTTCATTTTTGCGGCTTCTCGCGGCGGGATGTCTCCTCGTCGTGCTGACCGCCTGCCCGCGCCGCGCCGTCGTCGAACACCCCACGCCGCCGCCCGTCCCGACCCCAACGCCCGCGCCGACACCGACGCCGCCGCCCTACGTGCCGAGCAAGCGGCTCGACACCGGGAAGGTTTTCAACGGGATGCAATATCGCGTCACGCTGGAGACGGAGTTTGGCACCACCGCGACCGACGAACGCAACGACCCCGCGAGTTACCGCGCCGAGCTCGTGGTGAAGGTGAAAGTCCCCAAGCCGCACAAGAGCCTCGCGGAGATCACCAAGCTCAACGGTGAATTGCCGACAGTGTTGCCGGACCTCGCGACCATGCTCGAGACGGCGAAGATTTCGCCCATCTTCGACGACCTCTACCGCCTGAAATGCACGGCGCTTCAGAACGGCATGAACCGTCTCGACACCCTGCTCACCCGGCACAACTTCTACGACCTCGAAACGATCCTCGAACTCGAGCATCCGAAGACGAAGCGGCGCGCCATCTTCATCCAATCCGAAATGGACGTGGATACCGATGGCTCCGACATCGAGCGCGTGCCGGTGATCGAAGGTGCGTCGAGCACGTTCCAGCCCTTCACGAGTTACCGGTGGGGACGGAAGACGGACGTCATCAGCCCCTTCAGCGTGCCGCGCGAGGAGAAGCTCAAACTGGTCGAACAGGAACTCGCTGCCAACCCACCCCAACCGCGCAAGGACCAACTGAAATCCGCACAGACCGAACTGAAGAACGAAATTGGCGACCTGAAGAGATTCAGCTTCCTCGTCGGGCAGGCTGATCCGTTCATCGTCCTGCCGGGATCGATGTTTTGGAAATCGAAGGCGGGGCCGTTTGCGCCGGGCGTGGGTGACTACTGCGTCGTGATCCATGGCCGGACGCTCTATCCCGGGATCGTCGGCGATGTCGGACCGGCGAATCTGATGGGCGAAGCCTCGTTGCGGATCTGCAAACAAATCCTCCCAAACGCCAACGCCGCGTTCCGGCCCGTGACCGAATTGAAGGCGACCTACCTCGTGTTTCCCGGTTCCGCAGACCGTCCCTTCGCTGCGCCCGACCTCGCCAAATGGCGGACGCGCTGCGCGAAGCTGCTCGACGAAATTGGGGGCCAGCGCGGCGAACTCTTCGTTTGGGAAGACCTGACCAAGCCGCCACCGCCGCCGCCCGCCACACCGGCGCCCGCGACGCCCGCTCCGCCGCAAGCGACGCCAGCACCGGCGACGCCCGCGGAAAAGAAGGCGGAGTAAACCGCGCGGTCCGAATCGGGCAAACGTGCGGAGCGAAACCGCCTGGCGCGCAGCGCTGCATCAAAAAAACCGCCGTCATCCTGAGCGGAGCGGAGGGAGCCTAAGCGACTAAAGCGCAGTCGAAGGATCTCTCACTTTTTCTGCCGATCCCTCACGCTTTGGCAAAATAGTTGGAGATCCTTCGACGGAGCGCCGCCCCGCCTTCGCCCGTGCGGCGCTCCGCTCAGGATGACGTTATCCTTTCCGATGTCGCGAAGCCCGACGCACCACCTTTTTCGCACCGTCCCCTCTCCAGGAAAATTGCAGCTCGGCTGGCCCGATTGAGCGGTTCCCCCCGGTCCGCTCAATCACCCCTCCAGCCGAGCTGCTCCCTATTTGGATTATTTCCCCGTTGTTCGTTTTGCGAACGAGACGCTCTTTAGCAACGCACATGCCACCGGCTCTCGACCGTTGAGAATCGCTCGAATTACAGAGGAAACTTTTTCTCCCGGCGATCCTCCGCGGGGTTCTTTCAACGAAAGACGTGATCGGATTTAGCCATGCTGGCTATCCGGCGATGCCCGAATTGAGTCACACGCTTCCCGCTCCATCTCCGAGACATTTGCGGACATTCCAACCCGCGCTCTCGAGTGCGGTCCTCGCCTCGTCGTAGGGAATCCGCAGGGTCGCGCTGACCAGGCGTGCTCCGCGGTCGCGCAGCTTCTCGTTGGAAATGGTCAGGTCCACCATCGCATTGCCGCGCACCCGGCCGAGTCGGATCATCGCGCATGTTGAGAGAAGATTCAGCGTCAGCTTCGTCGCGGTCCCAGCCTTGAGGCGCGTCGAGCCGGTGACCAGTTCGGGTCCAGTCGGCAGGTCGAGTTCCACATCCCAGGGTTCGGGAGAGGGGCGGCGGGAAGGATTGCACGTCATGAGGAGCGTGCGGGCGCCGACGGCGCGCGCCTTGCGGAGCGCGCCGAAGACGAACGGCGTGCGGCCGCTCGCGGCGATGCCACAGACCACGTCGCCTTTCCGCACGCCGCGTTCGAGCACGGCATGCGCGCCGTTTTCCGGCTGATCTTCCGCCCCTTCGACCGCCCGATGCAGCGCCGGAGCGCCGCCCGCGATGATGCCCTGCACGAGTTCCGCCGGCGCACCGAACGTCGGCGGAATCTCGCTCGCATCGAGCACCCCGAGCCGCCCGCTCGTGCCCGCGCCCACGTAGAAGAGCCGCCCACCGGCGCGGAGCGCGTCACTGACCAGATCGACCGCCGCGATGAGATGCGCGCGGGACGCCGCGAGCGCACGGGTCACGGCGTCTTCTTCGCTTACGAATAAATCCACCAGCTCCGGCGTGGACATCGTATCCAGATGGGCTGAGCGCGGATTCGGTTGCTCAGTCGCGGCCTGCGCGAGTTCTTCGTGTTTCGCATTCGCGTTGCCCTCTTCTGACGTCTGAGTTGCCCCGCCTCCGCCCGCGGCTGTCTCGCTGCGCTCGGCTCTGACTCCTGACTTCTGCCCGCCCGCCGCCAGCCACGCCGCCCCGAGCGCGCCGGATTCCGTGCAGAGCTCCACGGTCGCATCGGGGAGCAGGACGCTCAGGCGATATTTGAACAAACTGACGTACTCCGGGTGATGAGTGAAAAGTCCGCCGATCAACTTCACTTTCGCCGCGGGCCACGCGAGGCGCATCGCCACCGCGCGCGTGTATTCCGCGAGCACGCCGGCTCCCGCCTGCACCGTCGAAAGCATTTCCGGTTCGCCATGTTTCGCGGCCTGAAAAATCGCGGGAGCCAGCCGCGCCACGGACATCTTATCCGCCTGCATCACCCACCCGACGAGATCCTGAAGGCGATTGAGCGCCAGCGCGCGCAGGATCTCTTCCGCGAGCGGCGTGATCGTCTGGTTGAGATCGAAATGCGTGAGCACCAGCCGCAGCCCTTGCATCGCAAGATCGTAGCCGCCGCCGCGGTCGCCGAGCAGTTGCCCCCAGCCGCCCGCCTTCTCGATCTGGGCTCCGCGACGCCCATGGATCGCGGCGCCCGTCCCGGCGATCACGGCGATGCCATCCGCTGCGCGGAAAGCAGTCGCCAGCCCGGAGTCGCGATCGCTGCCCACGGCGAGCTGGGCCTTCGGCCACGCCTCGGAGGCGAGGGTGCCGAGGCGGATTTGATCCTCAGGCGTGGCACATCCCGCGAGGAAGACTCCCACGTGCGAGACCTCGTGCGGGAGCGCGGCAAAGAGCCGGCGCAACCCCTCGTCGGTGGTCAGCCGGAGATTCGAGGCGGGCAGCATCCCGTGGCGGAGGACCCTGTGTTCATCGGCGTCTCCGGTCAGGAGCACCCACTCCGTCTTGGTTCCGCCACCTTCGATGCCGAGGATTCGCTTTGGACTTTCCATGCCCCCACTATCGTGAAACATCGCCGCTCAGACAAACCCGCCTTTGCCTTCCCGCGACTCGAATTCCATGACCTTCATCCCGCCTCTGCCCGTCCCTCGCTGGCTCCGAAACCTGGCGTGGATCGGCATCGTCGTGTGGGCCGGCGCGATCACCATCCTCTCGTCGATGCGGCCGGATCAACTCGAGGACCTGACCACGCTGAAATTTTGGGACAAGGCCGAGCACTTTCTCGCCTTCGCGGCGGGCGCGGCGAACCTCGCGCTGGCCCTCCGCTGGAGCCGGCCGTGGCCGGCCGCGCGCATCGCGCTGGTTTCGATCCTAGCGATCGCCTGCTTCGCCGCGGTGGATGAAATCCACCAACTCTTCACCCCCGGCCGGTCGGGCGGCGATGTTTTCGACTGGATCGCCGACACCCTCGGCGCCGCCGCCGGGGCCTGGCTCACCCTGCTGCTTTATGCCCGCACCTCGCGACCGCGTCTCTTCGCTCCGGCGAGAGATTGAGGAACACAATCGCCGCTACTACGACCAGGCGCGCCCGACCGTTTCGGATGCGGATTACGACGCGCTCTTCCGCGAGTTGCGCGAGATCGAGGAGGCGCATCCGGAACTGGTCACTCCCGATTCGCCGACGCAGCGAGTGGGGGAAAAGCCCGCGACATCCTTCCGCCAGGTGCGGCACGCGGTGCCGATGCTCTCGCTCGATAATCTCTTTGCGAAAGACGGGATCGACGGGTTGCGGAAATTTGTGGCCAGCGTCGAGCGCGCGCTGCCCGGTGAGCCGCTCGAATGGCTCGTGGAACCGAAGGTCGATGGGCTGGCCGTGAGTCTGCGCTACGAGGAGGGCCATCTCACCGTCGGCGCCACGCGCGGCGATGGCGAGCGAGGCGACGACATCACCGGCAACCTCAAGACCATCCGCAGCCTGCCGCTGAAGATCGAAGGCGCGCCGGAGATCCTCGAGGTGCGCGGCGAGGTGTATCTGCCTGCCGCGGAGTTCCGGCGTGTCTGCGACGAAATGAGCGCGGCCGGCGAGGAGCCGTTCGCCAATGCGCGCAACACCGCCGCCGGCACACTCAAGCAGCTCGACCCGCGCCTCGTCGCAAAGCGCCGGCTGGAGATCGTGCTCTATGGACTCGGCGAGGTGAGCGACGAGATCGAGTTGCCACCGACGCAGGAAGAGACGTTGCAATGGCTGCACCGGTTCGGCTTCCGCATTCACCGCTGGATGAAGCTGTGCTCGTCCGAGGAGGAACTGCTGGCGGCGATCGAGGAACTCGACGCGGTGCGCGACACCTTCGGCTTCGAAACCGACGGCGCGGTCATCAAGCTCAACCACATCGCCCTGCGCGAACGGGTGGGCTATCACTCGCGCGCGCCAAAGTGGGCGAAGGCCTGGAAATACACAGCCGAGAAGGCGGAGACGAAATTGCGCGCGATCACGATCCAGGTCGGCCGAACGGGAGTACTCACCCCCGTGGCCGAGCTCGAACCGGTCCTCCTCCGCGGCAGCACAATCAGCCGCGCGACGCTCCACAACGAAGATGAAATCCGCCGCAAGGACATCCGGATCGGAGACACCGTCATCATCGAGAAAGCGGGCGAAGTCATCCCAGCCGTCGTCCAGGTGGTGGTGGAGAAGCGACCCGCTGACGCGCCGCCGTTCGACTTTTTCCAACACATCGGCGGGCGCTGTCCCGCTTGCGGCGGCACGGTGCGCCGTGACCCGGAATTTGCGGTGTGGGTCTGCGAAAACCCCGCATGCCCGGCGCAGAAGACGCGGCGGCTCGAATACTTCGCCAAGCGCGGCGCGCTCGACCTCGATGGGCTCGGCGGCATCGTCGCGGACAAACTGGTGGAGCGGGGATTGGTCAGCGAGCCGCTCGATGTCTTCGCCCTGACGGAGGAGCAGGTCGCGAAGCTCAACCTCGGCACCGACGAGGAGCCGCGGATCTTCGGCGAAAAAAACGCGGCAAAGCTGATCGATGCCATCGAACGCTCGAAGCAGTTGCCGCTGGCGCGCTGGCTTCATGCGCTGGCGATCCCCGAGGTGGGTGAGGAAACCGCGCACGACCTCGCGAAGTTTCACCCGACACTCGCCGCGGTGGCCGAATCGAATCTGCTCAAGGACGTAGTCGCGCTCGACGAACTCCGCGCGCAGATCGACGCCTCGAACCCGCGCGCCCGGATTCACAAGGAAAAGACCGAACTCGAAAAGCAGCAACTCGCGACCCGGCACGCCGCCCTGGCAGCCGAGGCAAATGCCATTGGCGCGAGATTGGTCGAGGCCGGCTTCGCGAAGGCGGCGAAAAAGAAAGGCGCCACCGATGCCGATGCGGTGGTGGCGATCGGGCCCGTCGCTGCGCGCGCGGTGATCGAGTGGTTCGCTTCATCCACGGGCCGCGAGACGCTGGCCCGCCTCGAAGAACTCCGGGTCGAACCGCGCGGAGCGGATGCGCGCGCCGGCGACACCCCGTTTGCGGGCAAGACTTTCGTCCTCACGGGCACGCTCGAAAAGCTGTCGCGCGGCGAAGCGGCGGAGAAGATCCGGGAGCGCGGCGGAAATGTCTCCAGTTCGGTGAGTCGGAAAACCGACTACGTCGTGGCCGGACCCGGCGCCGGATCCAAGCTCGACGAAGCCCGCTCCCTCGGCGTGAAGGTCCTGGATGAATCGCAGTTCCTTTCCATGCTCGGAGGCGAACCCACCTCCGAACAGCCGCGCGACCTGTTCGGGTAATTTATTTCCCGTCGCCCAGCCGCTGCAGCGTCAGGTCCGGACCCGGCGTGAAGGCAGGCGCGATGCGCTTCATCGCGCTGGCTTCTCCGGGCGGGTCGGACGGCTGGATGGGGAGTATGAGTTCCCCGGCGCTGCGGGAGACGCGCAGAGTCGTCGAGTCGTCGGCGGTGAGAAAGAAGGAGGCGTCGATCACATCCTCCGGAGTGGCAATGGCGCGGTCGCCGATTTGTAAAAGTACGTCGCCCTGGAGGACGCCTGCTTTCGACGCCGGAGAATCGGGCATGACCGCTTTTACGATGGTTGGGGCAGGTGCCACGGCGGGATCGAGCGAGCCGACTTCGATGCCCAGCCAGCCGCGGCGGATCTCGCGGAAGCGCAGGAAGTCTTTGCGCACCTTCTCCGCGGCTTCGATCGGCAGGGCGAAGGAAGCGCTGCCTTGATCGAGGCTGCTGATGAGAACGCCGACGACTTCGCCGCGGAGATTGAGCAGCGGCGCGCCGCCCTGGCCGCGCTGCACCGGGACATTTGCGCGGATGTGAGTGGTGGCGAAGTATCGGCCGAGATACTTGATGTCGAACCCCCCCACCATGCCGAAGCTCGGGCTCGCGGGCAGGTCGAACGGGTAGCCGATGGTCATGACCGGCGATGCGACGGCGACGGTGCGTGAAGTGTCGATGGCCAGAAACGGCGTCTCGCCCTCGATCTTCAGGATCGCGATTCCGCTGCGGCCATCGGCGATCATCCGGGAGGCGGCGTGCCGCGCGTTGCCGAGGATCACGGTGATGTCGTGGCTCTCGCCGCCCACGCTGTAGCTCGTGTAGAGCGTGCCGTTGGGGTCGATGAAAAAGCCCGTGCCGGAAAGCCGCCCATGCGCGTCGGAAGCCTCGATCTTCACGACCGCCGGCTGGCACCTTCCGAAGACGGCCCGGATTTGTTGTTCCAGCCCGGCGACGACTCTCGCTCCCTCGGAATCTTCCGCTCCGGCATCGCAGGCGAGCGTGGCCACGGCCAGACTCAGGGCGGTGATGGAGCGGCGAATTCGAATCCGGCGAATCGGGATTAGCAATCCCAAGCGGGCGCCAGGATTCCTAGAAACTGAACGCGGGCTCATAACTCACGGGCCGCGCGTCGATGACATAACGCGGGGCGGAGATCGCCGGCGCATCATTCTGCCGGGCCGAATCTTCCAATCCCACGGCCTGCGAGCCATTTCTCGCCGGAGCGACGACCATCATCCGATTCGCGCCTTCATTGCCCAAGCTGGTCGAAAGCTCGGGAAGCGGATTCGAACTCGCGATTCCGGCTCCAGCCTGCCCTTTCTGGATCGCGTTTGGAGTCAGCAGCCCGATTGTGGCCACGCCCACGACGAGCAGTGCGGCCATCGCGCCCGCATAGCCGAGATTGCCCATGCTGTGCTCGCTGAAAAAGACCTGCATCCGCTCGATCGCGATCTTCCACAGCGGACGATGGAGCAACTCCGAACGCTGCCGCCGATGCACCTCGCTGAGCAACTGGTCGAAATATCCCGGAGGCGGTTGTTCGAAGCGCTTCAAGCGAAGCAGGGCGGAGATGCGTGGATCGTGCATGGATTCGGCTCGGTGATCTAAAGGAACTCGCTAAGAAAATTTTGCAACTGACGGTGGGCGTAAAATAACCGCGAACGAACCGTGCCCTCGGAGATGCCGAGGATCTTGGCGATTTCGGCGTGGGGCATCCCCTGGATGTCGAACATCGTCACCACGGCACGGTGATCATTCGACAGGCGCTGCATGGCCTCGTTCAACCTTTTCTGGAGCTCGCCGAGGTCGGCTTCGCGGACGGGCGTCGAGCCCGCGGTGAGCTCGATGAATTCCTTGTCGTGCTGCACTCCGGCATCGACGTCATCGAGGCTGAGGAGGACGCGGCGACCGCGCTTTTTCAGGAAGTTGATCGTCATGTTCACGCCGATGGAATGGATCCACGTGTAAAAGGACGACTTGCCGCGGAAGCCTTTGATCGACCGGAACGCCTTCGACCAGATGTCCTGCATCAGGTCGTTCGTGTCCTCGTGATTCGAGGTCATGTTATAGACGAGTCCGTAGAGCCGCGGACTGTATTTCACGATGAGCTCGTCAAACGACCCGGCGTCGCCCGCCTGGGTGCGGGCGATCAGTTCGTCATCGCGCTGGCGGCTATGCTCATCCTGCATGGTTCGCCGCTTCGTATCAGGGGCGGTGGTGCTTGGGAATGCGGATTGCGCCGGGGCGGGGCTGGGCCAAAGGCTGAACGCGGCCGGGGTGGGGAGAGCTGAGGCGAAGGACATCGGGACGAGCGATGGAGACAATCCCAAGCGGCGCCCGTTCAATCCCGATGCGGGGTCAGCGCTCGCGGCGCAGCCGGATGGCCACGCAGGCGGTATCCGCGAGGATGAATTTCCGCAGCTCGACCTCGACGGCCGAGACGGCGAAATCGCGCAGGACGAGCGAGGCGATTTCCTCGGCCAGCGTCTCGATGAGCCGCCGTGGCCGCTCGATCGCAAGCGCTTTGATCGCGTTGCAGACGGCGAAGTAATCGACCGTCCTCGCGATGTCGTCGTCGAGCGTGCGGAAGTCGCGCATCGCTTCCAGCCGCAAGCTCACCGTCAGCCGTTGCGCCACGCTTTGCTCGTCATCGGGGACGCCGATGTGCGCAGAGAGTTCGAGTTGCTCGATGAGGATGGTGTCGGGCATGGGAGACCGCCTTGAAGAGGGTCAAAAAAGGAACCGCGGATTTCGCGGATTAACGCGGATTCGCAAACCGAAATCCGCGTAAATCCGCGTAATCCGCGGTTACTTCAGAGTCGATCCATTTTTGACGGCTCACTCACCCGATCCGAAATTTCACGTCGCGCACCACCCGCGCACCGAAGCGTTTCTTCAGTTTTTCGACGATGTCCTTTTTCCACACGCGGTCGAGTTCGAAGTGCAGCGACGGCTGGAGGACCGACACGTAAAGCACACCATCCTTGAGCTGCCGCGGCGCGGAATTTTTCGCGACAAACTCGCCCACGACTTCCTTCCATGCCGCGAGGACGGCCTCTGCTTTCACCCGATCCTGCAAGCCGAGCGTCTGCATCAGCTTCGCCACGGCGTCTCCGACCGCCACCGTGCGATCGACGGCGAGCGGCGTCTGCGGCAGGCCGCGCCACTCGGCGAGCGCGCGGGCACGGAGGCGTTCGGGTTTCATGTGGGGAAAGTTGAGAGTTGAGAGTTGAGAGGCCACCACTTTTCCACAGATAGGGCTGCGCCGCAGCGTTGTTGTTGGCCGCGTGCGCTCGTTCCCCCCCCAATCCCGCGGAGCGGCCAAAACTGCGGCCAAGGGGTGGCCTCTCAACTCTCAACTCTCAACTTTCTGCTGTGCCGTCGCTGCCGATCGCTTCGACCGGGCAGCCTTCCATCGCTTCCTTGCAGAGATTCGTCTCTTCGTCGTTCTCGGGTTGCTTGAAGACGTAGCTGTGGCCGCCGTCGTCGTTGCGGGTAAAATTGGCGGGCGCCGTCTCGCGGCAGAGATCGCAGTCGATGCACTGATCATCGACGTAGAAACCACCGGCTACGTTCTCAGGATATTTGTTCGCGAATTCGGCCATAGGTCGTCGGTTTGAAGGGCGCCAAAATAGGAGTCGAGGTGGGCAATGCAATGTCTTTTTCGGTCATCAGACACCCGTGTCAATCGAGTTGACCGCCCTCGCCGCGGTCGGGATGCTCGCCGGTCTATGACCGACAATTCTCCCGCTCCGCTCATCCCTGTCGAGGGATGGAATGTGATGCATCTTTTCTACAAGGTCGAGCAGGGCGCGTGGTCGCTTCTCAGCCAGGAGGAGCAGCTCACCGCACGGACCCGGCTCAGCGAACTCGTCGCGGAGATCCGCGCCACCGAGGGCGCGCAGTTGCTGATTTTCGCGATGGTGTCCCCCAAGGCCGACCTCGGCTTCATGCTCCTCTGCGCGGACTTGCACGCGGCCAATGCATTCGAGAAACAGCTCACCAATTCGCTCGGGCCGGATGTCCTGACCCCGGTCTATAGCTTCCTCTCGATGACGGAGCGCAGCGAGTACACGACCAGCGAGGCCGAATACGCGCAGACCCTCGTCGCGGAGGAAAATCTCCCGGCGGGAACTCCCGCGCACGAGGAGAAACTGGAAGCCTTCCGCCAGCGCATGGCGAAGTACATGAAGGATCGCCTCTATCCCGTGCTGCCACCCTGGCCGGTGATGTGTTTTTATCCCATGAACAAGCGCCGTGGCGCCCCCGGCCAGAACTGGTACGCGCTGTCCTTCGAAGAACGCAAAAAACTCATGGGGGGCCACGCGCGGATCGGCCGCACCTGGCACGGCAAGATCCTCCAGCTCATCACCGGCTCCACTGGACTCGATGACTGGGAATGGGGCGTCACGCTGCTCGCGCACGACCCGATCAATCTCAAGGGCATCGTCTATGAGATGCGTTTCGACGAAGTCAGCGCGCAGTTCGCGGAGTTCGGAGAATTTTATGTCGGGCTCCAGGTGCCCCTCGATGAACTCTTCCGCCGCGTGCAGCTTTGATTTGCGAGCGCGGCAAAGCGTTCGGAAGCGTGCCTCATGAAAAATAGCCGTATCGCCCCCCTCGCCGTCGCGTGCTTGATCGCGGGCTTCGTCGCCTTCGTCGCCTATTCCTCAAAGCAACTGCCGGATCACGTCGCCACGCACTTCGATCTGCACGGAAAACCCAACGGCTGGATGACGCGCGCACAGCATTTGAAGTTCTCCATCGGCGTCGGCGTGGGCACGCCCCTGTTTGTCCTCGGCGTCTTTGCACTCGTCGCGAAAATGAAGGGTTGGGGGCTCAACATTCCCAACAAACAATTCTGGCTCGCGCCCGAACGGCAGCAGGCGATGTTCGACTTTCTTCGGGCTCACAGTTTCTGGCTGGCCGGGCTGATGATCGTTTTTCACGCCGCCCTCTTCCATTCCATCGTCCTCGCCAACTCGCAGCGACCCGCCTTCCTTCCCTCGACGCACGTCGCGTGGCTGATCGGGGGCTTCCTTGCTTTGCTTGTAGTTTGGATCGTCATTCTTCTCAGGCGTTTTCGACGCCCCGCCGCATGACCGAAAAACTCGCCCAGCTTCAGGCGCAACTCCGAGCGCATGCGCCGCTCGTCATCGCCTATAGTGGCGGCGTGGACAGCGCCTGCCTGCTCGCCGAGGCGCATGAAACCTTGGGTGCGCAGGCCCTCGGCGTCATCGCCGACAGCCCGAGTCTGCCTCGCCAGGCGCTCGCCGACGCCCTCGCGCTCGCGGAGAAAATCGGCGCCTCCGTCGAAGTCATTCGCACCGACGAATTCGCCAATCCCGAATACACCGCCAATCCCGTCAACCGCTGTTACTACTGCAAGGCCGAGCTTTTCACGAAGCTCGACGCGCTCGCCGTCGCGCGCGGTTTTCGGGCCATCGCCTACGGCGAGAATGCGGACGACATGCGGCAGGTGCGTCCCGGTCGGCGGGCGGCGGCGGAATTCTCCATCATCGCCCCGCTCCGCGACGCCGGCCTCACCAAGGCCGAGATCCGCGCCCGTTCCCGCGAAATCGGCCTGCCCACTGCGGACGCGCCGGCGCAGCCATGCCTGAGTTCGCGCATCCCGCATGGCACGCCGGTCACGACCGCGGCGCTCGCCATGGTCGAGCGGGGCGAAACATGGGTGCGCAGTCTCGGCTTCCGCGTCTTCCGCGTGCGGCACCTCGTCGAGCCAGGAGCAGCGCCACGCGCGAAGGTGCAGATCGGCCGCGAGGAAATGTCCCGCCTTCCCGATCTCGCGCAGCAAATCACCGCCGGCCTCCGCGCCGTCGGCTACGCCGCCGTGGAAATCGACCCGGCCGGTTATCCTTCAGCGGGATAACGGGGTGAACGGGATTCATTGGGAATTGCCGGGCGGAAAACCTGGCGCGACGCGCCTTCGAACTGCTTGCCGCTACACCCTCAAATGACTGTCGTTGAAATCGCCCGCATCACCTGCTCCAGAAGCTGCGCTTCCATTTCCACGAGGTGACTCCGCTCCGGGAAACGTCCGTCATTCACATCGGACACGTACTCGCGGAAAGCGGCGATGCGCTCTTCCTGGAGGCGGCGGTTTTCTTCGAGGAAATTGCGGTAGGCTTTCGCGTGGCGTGGGGCGCGTTCGTCGTATTCGCCGAGGATGTCGTCGGAGAAAAGAAACTGCGTGTCGCAGCCGCTGCCGGAGCCCAGCGACATGAGGATGAGCTTCGTTTGTGAAGACAGGAAGCGCGCGAGGTTGTGTGGCACCACCTCCAGTTCCGCCGCGTAGGCGCCTGCATTTTCCAGCTCCTTCATCCGGCGGTAGAGCCGCTCCGCTTCCTCGACGGTCTTGCCGATCGCCCGGTAGCCGGTCCATGTGACGTGCCGGGGCACGAGCCCCAGATGGCCCACCACGGGCAGGCCTTCGCGGGCCATCGCCTCGATGATGAACGGACTGGCCGAACAGTAAACCGAACTGGCCCCGGCCTCGATCGCGCGGAACCCGACGCGGATGGCTTCCTCCGGCGATGCCAGCCCGTGCGGCGTGGCGCACGAGAGAAAGCTCGCCGGCGCCGCCGCGACGAGCAGCGGCAAGCGCGCCTGTGCCTCGGGTGAGTCGAAGCTGCAACTCATGAGATCGACCCCGGCCTGTTCTGCGGCCGCTGCTTCCTCCGGTGACTTGACATGAATGTGGGTGAGGCAGCGTTTGCCCTTGAGCTGCCGGAGATCGTGGACGGTGTATTTTTTTCGCGGGCGGAGCATGGGGACAAGAGCTACGAAACCTGCGCGGCGAACTCAACCGCGGCGGCGGGGATTCCTCTCGCGCTCCAGCGCATCCAGCGCCTTGCGCATCTTTGCGCGGGCGCGGAAGGCGCGCACTTTCAGCAGCGTCGCGTTCCATCCCGTGAGGGCCGCGATTTCCGCCACGGACTTTTCCTCGAGATGCAGCAGCGTCATGATCATCCGGTCCTGCGGCGACAGCGCGTCGAGCAGCTTCGCGAGAAGTTCGCTCCCGTCGGTGGCGTGCGACGCACTCGTCTCCGGCTCATGCAGCAGCGACTCGACCACGGCTTGTTCGCCTTCGCTCAAGTCCGACCAGCCCCACTCCGGCCGCCGCCCGCGGGAACGCAGCGCCTTGAGGCACACATTCAGCGCCAGCCGCGACACCCAGTTTTCCAGCGGCCGCGCCGGGTCGTAGCGATCCAGTGTTTTGAAGAACTGCACGAACACGTCCTGCGCGAGATCCTCCGCATCCATCCCTCGCGGGAGATGATTTTGCACGATGCGGATCACCTGCGGATGGAGCGACTCCATCAATCGGCATGCCGCGCCCTGATCGCCCGCGTCGAGCCATTCCCGGATGACGGGATCGAGCGCGCCGGACATGCCGCAGCCGCCTAATTCACGTAGCGAAACTCCGCACTGGCGAAGAGCGCGCGGCAGAAGCTGGTCCACGCGGCCTTCGCCGATTCCGCCGTGAGCAGACCGGGCGAGGAGCCGTCGCCCTTGCTCCAGTTTGAAGGAAAGCGGCTGAAGAATTCCGCCGACGCCTTGCGCTCCACGGGATCAGGACCGCGCCCGACGACGAGCCAGTAGGCGTAAGCGACGCGCTGGTCGAGATTCGCCGTGACGCCGCCATTCGGCCCGCCGGGATAGGCCGCGCACACGCGCTCGCCGAGCTTCTGAGCCTGCGTGGTGGCGAAGGCGCTGTTGAGGAGGAAGAGCGCCTGCGAGGGGACGTTGGTCGTCTCCCGCGCGCCGGCCACGAGGCTCGGCTCGGGGAAGTCGAAGGCGGCGAGGATGTCGGGCAGGGTGTCGCGCGCGATGGGCAGATAGACGCTGCGGTAGCTGCCGCCGGCATTGACGATTGCCTCCTCGGCGGTGCCCGGCGGACGCTGGCCCCCGAAGGGTCCGCGTGCGTTGCCGACGTTCCGCGGGCGCGGGCCGCCGATCGGGCCTTCGCCATTTTCACCGATGATGCTGGCGGTCTGCGGGCGGAGGGACAGATCGCCGCTGGCGGAAAGCATCGCGTCGCGCAGGCACTCGGCATCGAGTCGGCGTTTGTTCGCGCGCCAGACGAGCGTGTTTTCGGGATCGACCTGGAAATTCTTCGCGTCGTAGGTCGATGAAAGCCCGTAGGCGTGGCTGAGCACGATCTCGCGGACGAGTGCTTTTACGTTCCATCCGCCGTCCACGAATCGCACGGCGAGCGCGTCGAGCAGCGCCTGGTTCGCCGGCTTCGTCCCGGTGGTGCCAAAGTTGTCGCAGCTCTCGACGATGCCTTCGCCGAAGAGCCAGTGCCACGTGCGATTCACAAAGACGCGCGCGGTCAGCGGATTGGATTTCGAGGCGAGCCAGTCCGCGAGTTCGCGGCGTCCGCTCGTGCCGCTGGGGATGTTCAGATTCGTGTCCGCGGAGAGGATCGCCGGCACGCCGCGCGGCACGCGGTCGGTCGGCTTGTCCGCGTCGCCGCGGGCATAGAGGGCCGCGTCGCCGATGCCCGCAAACTCGGGAGGCCGCGCCCGCTGCCGATCGCGGAACATCGCCGCCGGATTTCCTCCGCCAGGACGCCCGAAAAAGTTTCCCATCCGTCCGCCCGGCGACGCGGGCAAATCTTTCGCGCCCATCGCGAGCGGCTTGGCGCGGCCTTCTTCGTCGAAGGATTTCAAATCCGCCTCGAGGAAGCCGGAGACGGTGGCGTCGCGGAGGAAACGCTGCTGATCCTGCGCGCTCGCGTTGGCCCGCCCCTGACCGCCACCCTGGAAACGCTCGCGCATGTTTTTTTCGAGTTCCGTCCGCATCGTTTCAAAGGTCTCCTGCTTCCGCGCGCGCTCTTCCTTCGACATCGTCCGCGAAATCACCGGCACGTTCGCGCTCCGAGGCAGCTCGAGGAGGTCGTTCGAGCGGCGATTCTGGATGCCGCTCGCGGTGCCCCAGCGCGTGTCGGTGCTGAGGAAGATGCCGGCCAGCGCGTAGTAGTCGCGCTGCGGGATCGGCTCAAATTTGTGATCGTGGCAACGCGCGCAGGCGATGGTCAGGCCCAGGAACGCCTGGGACATCGTGTCGATCTGTTCATCGGCAAGATCGAGGCAGAACTGCCGAGGGTTTTGTTCGTTGTGGCCCTTCGCACCGATGGCGAGGAATCCGGTCGCCACAATGTGATTCGCCTTCTCGCGATCGTCCTTCGCCGGCAGCAGATCGCCGGCGATTTGCTCGCGCACGAATTGATCGAACGGTTTGCCCTGATTAAACGCGTCGATCACGTAGTCGCGATACCGCCACGCGTGCGGGTAGGCGAGGTTCACGTCCTTGCCGCTCGATTCCGCGTAACGCGCCACGTCGAGCCAGTGCCGGCCCCAGCGCTCGCCAAATTGCGGCGAGGCGAGCAGCCGATCGACCACCTTCGGCACCGCATCCGGCGAGGCGTCGCGCACGAAGGCGTCGATCTCCTTCGGCGCGGGCGGCAGGCCGATCAGGTCAAAATACACGCGCCGCAGCAGCGTGAGTTTGTCGGCATCGGCGACCGGCTTCAGGTCCTTCGCTTCGAGCCCGGCGAGCACGAACTTGTCGATGTCGCCGCGCGGCCACGCCGTGTTCTTCACCGCAGGCGCCGCGGGCTTTTGCACCGGCTGGTACGCCCACCAGTTCTTCGCTTCGCTCGTATCGTACTTCTTCACCACCGGCGCCGCGCCATCGCGCGGGTCGGGCGCGCCCATCGTGATCCATTTTTCAAAGTCGGAGATCACCGCATCCGGCAGCTTCCCGCCCGACTTTTCCGGCGGCATCGCCGTGTCTTTGTTCGAGGAGCGGATGGCGTCGATGAGCAGGCTGTCCTTGAGGTTCCCCGGCACGGCCGCCGGGCCATTGTCGCCGCCGCGCCGGATGCCTTCGCGGGTATCGAGCAAAAGGCCGCCGCGCAGTTTTTCCGACTTCTCCGAGTGGCACTTGTAGCACTTGTCGGAAAGCACCGGACGGATCTTCTTTTCAAAAAAATCGAGCTGCTCCGCGGTCGGCTTCGCCGCCGGCTGCGCGGCATCTTCCAATGCAAGGGCGGAGGCGCCAGCGGTCAGCGCAGTGCACAGGAGTGTGAGAGTTTTCATCGGAGGGCTTGGACGGTTGGGGACGGCGGAAGGTGACGCCGAAAAACCCTGCCCCGGCGGATTCGTTGCGGTTCGGGCGAGGGTGATTCCGGCGGAGAACGCGACCCGCGTGCCGTTTCCGGCGACCCGCCGGAAACACTTCGGAAGGCGTTCAGCCGTAGTTCTTCCCACGATGGATGCGGCGGGTCGCCGCACCCAGCACTCGGGTCGAGTGCTCCACCCGGACCTTCACCTCGCGGCGGTTTTCGCCGGGGGCTTCTCGTCGGGGAGGTAAAATTCCACGTAGCCGAGCATCATCTCGTCGAAGGTCTGCGGACCCCATCTCACGGTCTTGCCTGGATCGGGGTTGGCGGGGTTGTTCGCGCTGTTGTCGTACCACGCCGTGGCGCGAATCTTCGATCCGCGCGGGATCGTCGGCGGCTCCGCGTAGCGGTAGCTGAGCTGCCAGTTGAAGTCATAGCGCGGCACATCGAGCAGCGTCCGCACGGTGCCATCGGCGAGCACCGCCTCGTAGCGAAACGCCGAGCCGCGCACGTGCATGTGCGGCATAAAGGCGAGCAGTTTCACATCGGCCGGAATCGGGATCGTCGCCGTCTCGGGATGATGCGCCGCGCCGGGCGGAATGCTCAGCCGGTGATCGGAAATGCCCGCGACGCGGACGATGTGCCGCGGCGCTTCCTTCGCGAAGAGCAGACCGATCTTCACCTGGTCGCGCGTCGCGGTGCCGTTCGGCGTATAGTGAATCTGGAAGATCAGGCGCGCGCCCGCGGGCAGATGTTTGGCGAAGCCGTCGGGATAGATGACGTGATTGTTACCCGGCACGTAGGCCGCGAAAAACCCGCCGCTTTCATCGTCCTCGCCGCGAGCGCGTGCTCCGGCCTTCCCCGGCTCGCGGACGAAGATGAGCACGTGATGCACGACCTCGCGCGCTGTCGGCTGCACCTCGAAACCGCGCACCCACTTCTCCTCGGTCAGGCCCGTCTCCGCCGTCACCATTTGATACGGCATCGTGCCCTCGGCTTTCACCTCGATCGGCTTCGGGATCTGGACGACCGCGTCCGGCGTCCCGATCTGCCAGTCTTTCGGGAAAACACGCGGCACCGGCGCGTCCTTCGCGTCGCCGAGCGGCTTGCCGGCACTCAGCCACGCCAGGAGATCCGCGCGGTCGCGCGCGGCGAGCGAACGATCGTTGCCCCACGGCGAATGCGCGCCGCCGGCCGGAGGCGCGGCAAACCACGGCGGCATCAACCCGCGATCGACCATCTTGCGGACCATCCCGCTCTTCGCCACCACCTGCTCGTAAGTCTCCAGCGCAAAGGGCGCGACGCCGCCCGCGCGATGGCACTCCTGGCAGTTCGCCTGCACGAGCCGTGAAATCCGGTTGTGATACGTGAGTTCGCTGGTCACGGCTTTCGCTTCACCCAAATCAAGCGCACACCCGGGCGCCTCCGTCGCCGCGATCTGCGGCCGCCCGCCTGCGAGCAGGGCATCGAGCGCATGGGCGAGGTAGCGGTGGCGGGGCGCATCCAGCGAATAACCGAGCCCATACTGGTCATCGACCGCACCCCGATAGACGAGCGTGCGGGAGGCATCGATCAGGAAGGTATCCGTCGAGGATGTCGCGCCGAGCGTCTTGAGCAGGGCCTGCTGCGGGTCGCGCAGGCACGGTGCGGCGAGGCCGGCGTTCTTGAGCGCCGCGCGCAGATCGCTCGCGGAGTCGGTGGAATTTTGCGCGATGAGGATGAAGGAGACACCCTTTGCGCGGTACTCGCTTTCGAGCCGCGCGAGGACGGGCGCGGTGCGCTTGCTCACCGGGCAGCTCGTGCTCACCAACGCGATCACCGCGGGCTTGCCGCCGGTAAGTTCCCGGAGCGAATGACTCGCGCCGTCGAGATCGGTCAGCGTCATATCGGGAACGAGCGTGCTGATCCCGCATTCACCGGGCTTCAATTGCTTCGGCTCCTCGCGCGGCGAATCCGACGGCTGAAAAAGCGGTGGCGCCGTTTCCTCCACCTTGGTCGCGTCGGCGGGTTGCACTCCGCGCCGGGCCGCGATCAGGCCCGCGATCTGGGTGCGCAGGTGGGTGCGGACTTCCTCCAGGGTAAGCAGCCCATCGCCATCGCCATCCGCGCCCTTTACCCAAACCTCCGCCGGCTTCGACTCCGCCACGGTCAGCTTTCCGTCGCCGTCGAGATCGAGCTGTTTGAAGCGCTTTTCGAGGAGCGCCGCGGCCGCGGCGAGATCCTGGCCGGCGGCCCGCCGGTGGACGAGCGGGCTCGCGAGAATGACGGCGGCGACGAGGGACAAGCGGAGGAAGGTCATGGGATCTTGGATGGTCGGGAGGGAGACGCTGCGGCGGGCCGCGCGGTTACGCGGACTGCTGAAACGGCGGAACGATGCCCGAGTTTCGCGGAAAGTCATGCGATGCCTGCGGTCATTCCTGGAGGGACGCGCTCCGTCGCGTCCGTGAATAAAAACCGTGCAGCAGCCGATGGATTGTTCCAGCCGCCTTGGTCCACGGACGCGACGGAGCGCGTCCCTCCAGGCTGCGCTTCTCCCCAGCGGCTTGACTTTCCCACCGCCGAATCGATGCCTCTCGGCGTGGAAACCATTCCTCCAAGCCGCCCGGCCGTGCTCCGCGTCAGTGATCTGCGCCGCAGTTTCGGTCGCGTGCCCGCTGTCGATAGCGTCGATATCACGGTCCGCGAGGGTGAAATCTACGGCTTCCTCGGGGTGAATGGCGCGGGCAAGACCACGACGATCCGCATGCTCATGGGGATCATCGCGCCGGACGGCGGCACGATCGCGATGCTCGGCGAAACCAGCAGCCGCACCACGCTCCGGCAAAAACGCCGGATCGGTTACGTCTCGCAGGAGCAGACCTTCTATCCCTGGATGACGTGCAAATCGCTGGGCCGGTTTGTCGGCAGTTTTTACCCGACTTGGGACGCCCAGGAATTCGACCGCCTCCTGCGCGTGCTCGAACTCCCGCCCGATCGCAAGGCGGGGCAACTCTCAGGCGGGATGCGTGCGAAACTCGCCCTCGCCCTCGCCCTCGCGTCGCGTCCGGCGCTGCTCATTCTCGATGAACCCACCGCCGGCCTCGACCCGGTGGCGCGGCGCGAATTCCTCGACCTGATCACCGCGCAGGCGCGCCATCACGGACGCACCACGCTCTTTTCCTCCCACCTGATCGACGAGGTGGAACGCGCCGCGGATCAAGTGGGCATCATCCACGCCGGTCGGATGCGCTACGAGGGGCCGCTCACCGAACTCCGCGACGAGGTCCGCCGCGTGCGTCTCGCCGAGGCCGGCGATGGGACGCCGCCGCCGGGCTTCGCGCTCTGGCGCGATGAGACGGTGGATGGCGCGCGGACCCTCGTCCTGCGGGCGTCCGTGGCGGATTGGGAGGCCGCGGCCTGGCCGGGCGCGGAGGTCGGCAGGATGACGCTCGAAGACATTTTCATCGCCTGCGTCGGCGCTTCGGTGGCGCGGTTATGACCTGGGCGCTCGTGCGCAAGGAGTGGCAGCAGCACTGGCTCGCGTTCGTGCTCCTCGCGGTGGTGATCTTCGGCCTGACCGGTCTGATCGGGGTGACGATGAATCTTCGCGGCGTGGCCGGGAGCGTCTTCGCGGGCCTGCTGATGGTCGTGCGTTTCATCCTGCCGCTCGGCGCGCTGCTCGTGAGCCAGCGGCTGGTCGCGCTCGAGTTTCGCGAGAAGACGCAGCTTTTCCTCGAAGCCCTGCCGCTTCCGCGCTGGCGGCTGATCGCCGTGAAATACGCGGTCGGCCTCGCGGTCACGCTCGCCGTGGCGCTCGGCGCGCTCGCGCTCGCCGCGATTTTTGGACGCGAGAACGAACTGCTCACGCCGCGCTTCCTCGCCATCCTCGCCGCGCGCACGGCGGGCTGGAGCTGGTTTTTGTTCGGCTTCTTTTTCGTCACGGGATTCTTCGGCCGCTACCGACTGGTCTTCTTCCTCGCGCTCGGCGTGGCTTACGGATTGGCCGATCATTACACGGATTTTCGCGCCGAGCAGTTCGGCCCGTTTGCGCTCATCGACGGCCGGTTCCCTTACGAAAATACGACCTTCCCGATCGCCGCGCTCGCCACCACCGCGATGCTCGCGACGACCCTGCTGCTGCTCGCCTTCCTCCTCGGCCTTGCGCGCGAAGGCACGGTCGGCGCGCTCCTCGGCGAGAAGATGTCGCATCGCGAGAAGATGTTCATTGGCGCCGTTTTGATGATCTTGCTGATCGGCTTTGCAGTCGTCGGGATCCGCACGGAGCGCGCTCCCTTCGACCTCCCCGGCGCCACCGAGGAAAGCCGCGGCGAGGTCGTGGTGAAGGTCGCGCTCAACAAGGAAGCCGAGCGCCCACGCGGAGTGGCGCTCGCCGGCCGGGCGGCGGACGAACTGGCGGCCGTGCGGGAGTATCTCGGGATCGCCACGCTGCCCGCGGTCTTCATCGTCTCGCGCACCGACTTCGCGGCGGAGCACTTCGAGCGGGTGAAGTTGGAGAAATCCGACGACGTGGTGGTGCGCGCGAATTTCGCCGCGGATGGATTCGTGGAGCGCGACTTCCTCGACTGGCTGGTGCGCGAGACGCTGGTCGTTCGCAGCCGCGCCCGGTTGGAACGAGAGAGCCAGCGCTGGGTGCTCGACGGGTTCTGCGCCTTTTGGAAAGAGCGAGCCAAAGCAGCCGCCACCGCGGATCTCCGGGCGGCGGCGCTTCGCGGGACGGCGAAAGGATTCACGGCCAGCGATCTCGCGGCGTGGCTGAGTTTTTCCAAACGAGTCGGCGAGAACGACGCGAAGGCCGTGGCGTGGTGGGGCCTGCGCACGCTCGCGCAGCGGCACGGAGAGGAGGCGTGCCGCGGCTTTTTGCACGCCGTGCTCGCGCCGGAAGTGCCGCTCGACGCGCGCGCGACCCTGCGCGACTGGCTGCACCCGGTGACGGCATCGCTGGAGGCTGCCGCGGGCCTGCCCTTCGCGCGCTTCTTCGCCGAATGGCAGGAAGACCTCGCCGCCCTCCGCACCGCGCCGGCGCCGGCGCCATAGAAAAATGCATGTCATTCCGACCGAAGCGTAGCGAAGTGGAGGAATCTCTCGCATCCGAGGGCGGAGGCGGTGCGGAGCTGATCGCGCCAGGCTCCGCACCACCGCTTTCTCGCCCACCCACCTTCCCCCGCTATTCCCCTCCGCCTCCTCGGCCCACGGATGCGAGAGATCCTTCGACTGCGCTCCGCCCACTGGCCCGCCTACGCTCCGCTCAGGATGACGGGATTTTGGTTTTGGACCCGCTTTGACCCATGCACATCCTCATCGCCAAGGAACTCCGCGCTTTGCTGCCCATGATCTGGTTCGTGGTCTGCGTGGAACTGGTCGGCGTGATGGCCACGTTCGGGACGGAATTTCCCGACCTGAAGACGCTGACCACCCAGCTCGATCCAGCGAAGGGAGCGAGCGATCTCGCCGCCGGCGTGATCATCATCGCGGTGCTCATCTCCACGGGCCTGCTCGTCCGCGAGCGCGACGACGGCACGCTCCGTTTTCTCGACGGCCTGCCCGTCTCGCGCACGCGGCTTTTCGCCGGGAAGGTGATCGCCGCGCTCATCGTGCTCGCCGCGATGATCGCGTTCGAGGCGTCGCTCGTCGGCTGGTTTCATCTCCTGTCGCGGGACTCGCTCGAAGCCGCGTTTCCGTGGCAGATCATGGGCACGTACGTCGGCGTCCATGGCGTGCTCGCCTTCACCTGCCTCGGGATCGCGCTCGCACTTTCCTTCCTCCGCCGGTGGCTGTTTCTCGCGCTCGCCCTGATCGCGTGGCTCTTCGTGCTCGGGAAAGAATGGCGACTGCCTCATCTCGATTTGTTCGATCCATTCGCACTCGCGAAGCCGGTCCTGCACGACGGGCGGTGGCAGGTGCCTCCAGCGAATCTCGCGGTGCAGCTGGCGATCGGCGCGGTCGGCCTCGCGATTGCGCTCGCAGGTTTCCACGCGCTCGGCGACGGCGCGCGGCGTTTCGCCAGGGCCTTCGCGCGTTCGCGAGTGCTGCGCGTGCTCGCGGCGTTGGGCGTGGTGTTCATTCCCATCGCGTGGATCGCCCTGTTCGCGCGGATCGCGCCCACCCTCGCGGCGGAGCACGAGGATTGGAATCCCGGCGCTGCCGATCCCGTGATCACCGCGGCCACCGCGCGCTATTCCTTTCTCCATCGCCAAAGCCGCACCGATCCGGCGCAGCAACTCGTCGAGCGTGCCGACGCGGTGCACGATCAAGTCGCGCACTTTCTCCACGCGCCTGCTGCTTCCGGCGCGATCACCGTGGACACCACGAGCCTGCTCGCGCGGCACAATGCCGGGCAGGCCTATTGGAAAAAAGTGCGGATGCGGCTCGGGGATGACGCCGACGAAAACGCCGCGGTGCTCGGCCACGAAACGACTCACATCTATCTCGATCTGCTCAGCGAATTCCGCGCGTCGCAGTCGTTTGAATCGACGCGCTTCTTCCACGAAGGGCTCGCGAGCTACGTGGAGTTTCGATTCTTCCGGACGCCGGAGCGGCTGAAGGGATTTCGCCGCGCGGGTGTCGTCGCGGATCACTGGGAGCGGGTGCCGTTCGAGTTGCTCGCGAAAGATGCGGACTTCGGGCGCAGCCGGAATCCCGATCTCGTCTATCCGCTCGGCGAGCTGTTCTGCGCCGCGATCGTGGCGAGCTACGGCGACGAAGCGCTGCCGAAGATCGCCCGCGCGCTCGGTCGCCGCGATGCGCCAAAGGGACTGGAGGCCGCCGATTTGTGGCAGGACGCGTTGCAGTCCTGCGGCTTCAGTTTGGAGAAGGTGCTCGCCGAATGGCGCGCCTCGCTCGATCGGCTGGCCGAGGAGGATCGCGAATTCCTCGCCACGCTCCCACGCGTGCAGGCCACGGTCGAGGTGGCGAACACCGAGTTGATCATCCGCCCCGCGTTCGACGGCGTCGCGCCGGGCTCGCTCGTCTGCGTCTGCCGGCCCAGCGACGATGCCGCGGAATACGAGTACGACTATCCCGCGCGGGGCGAAGATGGCACGTTCCGCGTCCCGCGCGCGCTCTTCGCTCGCGGCACTTTTTGGTATCAACTCGGGTGGCGGGTGGACGGCGCGGCCATGTCCCTGCTGGATAGTTGGAAGGAAGTTCCCGTCAACCGGTAGGTCGCACCCCGGCCTTGTGAGACGCGCCCACATTCCCTAGTTCACGACGGCGTATGCGCTCCGTTTCCCTCCCGATCTTCGTCCTGCTCGCACTTGTCGCTCCGGCTTGCGCACGCGCGCCGGGCGCGCGTCTCGAGGTGCTGGAGATTCCCGGGGCGACGCTGCGCGGCAATCCGCTGAACGATCCGGTCGCGCGCCGCGTCGCGATCTTCGCGCCGTCGCAGGCCACGGCCGGCGCTGCGCTGCCGATTGTTTATTACCTCCCGGGCTTCGGCGGTTCGGCCGAGGATGAAATCGCGCGGGGTGAAGGTTCCGCCTTTGCGCAACTCGTGCAGCAGATGGCCGACGCCGGTCTGCCCGTGATCATCGCCGTGCCCGACTGCCGCAACCGCTGGGGCGGCAGCCAGTATTTGAATTCCACCGCGCAAGGAAACTACGCGGACTATCTCGCCGACGAGATCGTGCCGGCCGTCGAGGCGAAGCATCCCGCCGCCCAGGGCCGCGCGGGTCGGATCGTCGCCGGGCACTCGAGCGGCGGGTACGGCGCGTTGATGCTCGCAATGGCGAGGCCCAAAATCTTCGGCGCCGTGGTCGCACTCGCGCCGGACAGCGATTTCGAAGTGACGCATCGCCCCATCGTCGAGCGGGCAAATGTGCGGCGCGTGACGCCGAAAGAGATCGAGGCCCTGACTGCGCCGAAGAATGCGCCGCGCCCCGCCGATGACTTGGTGGCGCTGATCTGCGGGCTCTCCGCCGCCTATGCGCCCGTCGGCCCGGAGCGTCCGGGGCGCTTCCACTGGCTCTACAATGATGCCGGCGAGTTTCAGCCGAAGGCCTGGCAGCAATGGCTGGACAAGGATCCGCTGCTGATCATCCGCAAACGCACCGACGCATTTTCGCCGGATCAGCGCATCTATCTCGACGGCGCCTCGCGCGACGAGTGGGGATTCAACGTGAGCGCGCGCAAGATGTTCGAAGTGCTCCGCGAGCGGACCGCGCCGGTGACATTCCATGAACCGCCCGGTGGCCACAGCGACCGCGTGCCGGAGCGGCTCGCGCGCGGCCTGGCGTGGATCTTCGGCCGGCCGGTGGTAGACCCGCGCTAAGAGGCTATACCGTAAGTCGGCGAGGCGTGTGAGACGAACACACTGGCGTGGCGCGTAGCGTCCATCGAAAAAATGTCATCCTGAGCTTGCGAAGGATCACTGACTTCCGTGGGCAGCGGCGGTGCGGAGCTTTCCCTCGACACTCGCTCAGCACCCCCGCTGCTCAATCAGAGAAGCTTAGAATGACGGAGTTTTGGGTCGCGCTGCGCGCGGCGGGACTTCCGGCACACCCGCTAAGGGCGAATGGCCGGCTTCTTCAGCTCGATGCCGATCGGGCAATGATCCGAGCCGAGGATCGCGGGGAAAATCTTCGCGGATTTCAGCCGCGGCGCGAGGGCGGCGGAGACGAGGAAGTAGTCGATGCGCCAGCCGATGTTGCGCTCCCGCGCGTTGGTCATCTGGCTCCACCAGGTGTAATGCCCGCCCGTCTTTTCGAAGACGCGGAAAGTATCGACGAAACCCGCGTTCACGAAGGCATCGAAACCCGCGCGTTCCTCGGGGGTGAAGCCGTGGGTCTTCGTGTTTTGCTTGGGCCGCGCGAGGTCGAGTTCGGTGTGCGCGACGTTGAGATCGCCGCACCAGATCACGGGCTTGATCTGCTCCAGGTTCTTGAGGTAGCGGAGAAAAGCCCGGTCCCATTGCTGCCGGTAGGCGAGCCGGGTCAGCTCGCGCTTCGAGTTCGGCACATACACATTCACGAGGAAAAAGTCCGCGAACTCCGCGGTGATCACGCGCCCTTCGCGATCGTGCTCCGCGCAGTCGATGCCGAGACAGACGGACAAGGGTTTCGCTTTCGAGAAGATCGCGGTCCCCGAGTAGCCCTTTTTCTCCGCGATGTTCCAGACCGAGTGATATTTCGCGAGCACTGACGGGATGACGACCTGCTCTGGCGTGGCTTTGGTTTCCTGGAGGCAGACGATGTCCGGCTTTTCGCTTTCGATGAAATCGGCGAAGCCTTTGCGGAGCACGGCGCGGACGCCATTGACGTTCCAGGAGAGGAGTTTCACGAGGGGCGTTGCTAGCCGACCGCGCCTCCGCTGTCCACGGCGCGGCGCTTTTGGCGGGGCTCGTCATTCGGGGTGAGCCCCCGGGCCGATTCAGGCGGAAGCGAGCGCGCCGTGGAGGGCGCTCAGGAGGGCATTGGTGTGAAAGGGTTTGTTCAGAACGTTGCTGATCTTCAACGATCTCAGCTCCTGCATCCGGGAGGCATCGATGCACCCGGTGGAGGCGATGATGCAGATATGGGAATCCATCTGCCGGAGCGCGCGGCAGAGCGCGACCCCATCGACGATCGGCATGAGCAGATCGGCCACGACCGCGCCGATCGAGTCCTTCAGGGGTGCGTAGATAGTCAGCGCCTCGGCGCCGTCGGCCGCGGTGAGGACGCGGTAGCCGCGACTGGTGAGCGCGCTCTCGATCGCGCTGCGGGTTCTCGTGCGCGGTCATGATGTTTTGGAAAAAACCTTCCCATGCTTCGCTACAGATTTCCCCACCCCACTCGGACTCGATGAGTGAACGCAGGCCGAGCCCCTCATTCCCCTGGCCGGCGCGAACCCGTGGGAGCGCGCAATGCCTCATGGACCGCCTGGAGCAAGGTGTCCGCGCCGAATGGCTTGGCCAGAACCTTCGCGACTCCCAGCGCGTACCATTCGGCGCGCTGCGCCTCTTCTCCGAGCCCGGTGGTGGGGATGATCGGCAGGCCCGGCTGCATTTTTCGCAGCGCCCGGGTCAAGGCCAGGCCGTCCATCTTCGGCATCATCACATCCGTGAGCACGGCGGCGATCCGACTGGCGTTCCTCGAGAAGACGTCCAGCGCTTCAATCCCATCGATCGCGAGCAGCACCTCATAGCCGTGTTCGCGCAGCACAGTCGCCGTGGACTCGCGCACCGTCTCCTCATCGTCCGCCACGAGCAGGACTTCGCCGCGGCTCACGGGCGTGGCCGGCGCCGCGGTGGCCAGATCCGGGCCGGCTGCCGGGCTGGGGGCCGCCGGGAGCAAGACTTGGAAGCATGATTCTTTTCCCACCACGCTGGAAACTTTGATGAAGCCGCCGTGCGAGCGCACGATCCCGAAGGCGGTGGAGAGGCCCAGCCCGCTCCCTTTGCCGACCCCCTTGGTGGTGAAGAAGGGATCGAAGATGCGATCGACGATCTCGGGCGCGATGCCGCAGCCCATATCGGTCACCTCGATCAGGATGTAGGGGCCGGCCTTCGCCCCCGGCAGCAGGCTCGCATGGCCTTGGTCCATGGGGAAATTAGCGGCGCAAATGCGCAGCGTGCCGCCGTCGGGCATGGCGTCGCGGGCATTGACGGCGAGATTCATCAGCACCTGATGGAGTTGCGTCGCATCGCCGATGATCGGCCACAAATCCGGCGCGCTGGAAACTTCGACGGCAATCTTTTTGGGGAAAGTCTCGCCGATGATCTGCCTCAATTCCGCGAGCAGCTCGCCGAGTTGCAAGGGCGTCCGCTCGCCCTCGAGGCCGCGCCCGAAAGTGAGCACCTGGCGCACGATCTGGGCTCCCCGGGCGGCGCTCGTCTCAATGGTGAAGACGATCCCCTCGCGGACTTCGGGCGGCAGGTCGCGCCGGAGGAGCGGCGCCGACATCATGATGGGGGCGAGGATGTTGTTGAGGTCGTGCGCCAGGCCGCTCGCGAGCGTGCCGATGCTCTCCATGCGCTGCGCGCGCAGCAACCGCGCTTCGAGAGCCTTTCGTTCGGTGATGTCGGTCATCAGCGCGAGGACGAGGTGGCGCCCGTAGAGGTCCACCGGTGCAACGCTGATCTGCACCGGGATCCGCCTCCCGTCCTTCGTCACCACCGCAGCTTCCTCCAGATGGCCGTGCGCGTCGGCTTTGGTGAGCTGGCAGCCATTTTCGGCCGATTCATGGGAGGGAAAAAGATCCCCTTCATCCATGCCGAGAATCTCGGCGCGGTTGCGGCCGAGGAGATCTTCCCCGCGGAGGTTGGCATCCACGACGCGCCGCGACGAGCACTCGATGAGAAACGCCGCCTCGCTCAAACTCTCAAACAGGTGCCGGTATTTGTGTTCCGACTGCCGCATCGCTTCCTCCGCTTGTCTCCCCTCCCGGCGCAGCCGTCCCTGCTCCAGGGCGTGATGGATCGCCGGCCCGAGACGCGCCAGCCGATCCTTCAGCAGGTAATCCGCGGCGCCCTGCTTCATTGCCGCCACGGCGGTATCTTCGCCGATCGTGCCAGAGATGATGAGAAAGGGAATCTCCAGCCCGTGCTCGTGCAGCACCTCGAGCGCGCGCAGTCCCGAAAACTCCGGCATCGCATAGTCGGACAGGATGACATCCAGATCGGGGCTGAGCCGCGCGGCAAAATCCGCCTCGGTGTCCACCCGCACCCAGTCGGGAGCGTACCCCGCCCGACGCAATTCCCGCACGATCAGTTCGGCATCGTCCGCCTTGTCCTCGGCGATCAGCACCCGCAGTGGTCGTGACATCCTATTCATCAGGGGGCTTCACTGCCGTGTCATCCCATTCCTACCGCATCCCCAGGCGCCGGCTTTTGCAGCGCCCATTCCAGCCTCAAGTGCGGAGTGACTGCGCTGAAATTCTGAAAGCCGACCGGCTTGACGATGTAACTCGCGGCACCCAACCGGCGGCACTCGGCAGTGTCACGGTCACGATCCGATACCGTGAGCACGACCACCGGAATCTTTTTTGTGCGCAGGTCCGCCTTCACCCGGCGCAACACGTCCAAGCCATCGAGCTTTGGCAGATTCAAATCCAGCAGGATCACTCCCGGCAGCGGCTCTTTTTTGCGACAATCGTGCGAGCCCGTCGCGAAAAGAAAATCGAGCGCTTCGGCGCCATCGGTCACGACATGCAGCGTGTTGGCGATTCCCGCCTTTCGAAAGGCGCGCAAGGTCAACTCCACGTCGGCCGGATCGTCCTCCACCAACAGGATCTCGACGGATCGTTGATCTCCTTCATTGCCCGCCTGCGAAAAAAGCCCCGACACGGAAAGCTCGAGCGCGTGTGCCAGCTTCTCGATGCTCCCCAGGGAAAGGTTGCGCGCCCCGCGCTCCACGTCCGAGATATAGGTGCGATGCAACCCCGAGCGCCCGGCTAGTTCCTCCTGGGAAATGCGCAGCGCAGCGCGTTTTGCCTTCACCGCACTTCCGAGTCGCTGTCTGAGATCGATCTCACTCATTGAAAAGACATGAAGGGAAACATACGCCACCCTGCCACAGACGATGAGTGACATGGATGCCGCCTTCGTACCATCGGCGATCGCGGGTTGAATTCACCTGATTCTCCATCCCCCGTGGCGGGCCCGCAGCGCCCGGTTCTACAGCCGGACCCCCAGCCGCACGTAGGCCGTTCGAATCTGCTTCATCAGATCCGCCTCGCTCCGGCCATCGCGCAGGATGTCGAGCGTCCTTTTGCTGAACTCCTCGCGCGCCGCGGGCGTGGCGTAGATCGCGGGCTTCTCCGGCGGCTTGAGGACGCCCTTCCACCGCATCATGCCATCCGCGGTCGTCTCCACGCCCGGCTGCTTTTTGAATTCCTCGATTCCCTTCCGGTATTTCTCCACCTCCTTTTCCACCGCGCCGACTTCGCGGAAGTAACGCGCGAAGAGCTGCCCGTCGCCCTTCCCATCGAGGTGCATGAAGTAATAAACGAGCAGGTAGGAGGTGAAATAGAGGCGGTGCGACGCCTTCGCATCCTGGCCGAGCACGCTGTTCCATTGCTCGTTGGTGATCGTGAAAAGCTGGTCGAGCGGATACGGCTCGGGCACGCCCTCCACGGTCCGTTTCTTGAGAAACTCCACGTAGTCCTTCAGCCCGGTCTTCGCCGCCGAGACGCGGAAGCGGCCCGTCTTCAGCGGCAGGATGCCCGTGTATTCCGCCGTGCCTTCCACCATCCACTGCGGGAGCAAATCGAGGTAAAAGTGCATCATCTGGTGGGTCAGCTCGTGCACCATCGTGTGCGAGTCGTAGGTGCTGTCCTTCGCGTAACTCTTGCCCACCACCTTCACCCCGATGCTCTCGAAGGGGACGAGAAAAAGCTCCTCGCGCGAGCGGTACATCCCGGCGCTCCCGGTCAGCCCGCCGGCGGCGAAATAGGCGGCCTTGTCCTTGAGCAGACGCGCGCGGAAAAACTCTCCCGAGGGCGGCCGCGGCTCGATGCCCCAGGGCAGCGCCTTGACCAGCTCGTAGGTCGCCTCGAAATCCCGCGCCACCTCGCGCAGCAGCGACTGTGCGAATTTCCCCTGCGACTCGAATTCAAAGTGCGCGGTGCGATAGACGAATTTTTCCGCCGCCGGATCTTCGCTCACCACCTCCGCCTTTACCTGCGCGGCGTCCACCCCCACCACATCGGGCAGCGCGACCTTGATCGGCTGCTTCTTCTGCCACTCGGTGAGAAAGAGCTGATCCTCCGCGCTCAGTTTCGCCGCGGGCGATTGCGCGCGAGAGCCGTTCGGCATGCGGAAGACCGCCGTCGTTCCGTCGAAGCTCGCGATCGAGGCCTGGAAGCTCGCGCCGCCGGCGATCGTCCATTTGCGCGGCGGCTCGGGCGTCGCGAGTTGCGCCAGCGCGGGGAAGTTCAGGAGCCACAGACCGATGAGGGGAAACACCAGGAGACGCATGTGCGCGTGCTACCAGAGCGCGCAGCCTGCGTCCAGCGCCCGTCCGGCCTCTGCGTTTTGCGCGGCGTCGCCGGAACTCGTGAGTCCCTTTTTTTGCTCACGCAAAGGCGCAGAGACGCAAAGGAAGAACGATTTCCACTTTGCGCCTTTGCGGCTTTGCGTGAGCTCTCCGTTTTGTTTTTGAAAGAAGCTCCCACACCATTGCGTTAAACTTTCCACCGCGGTCCTTACCCCGCTCCTTCCATGCCTTCCCGCACCCGCTTCGCCCTCCTTGTTCTTTGCGCCGTTCTTCCTTGGCCTGCGTTCGCGGATTCGCTCACTCGGGGTGAGGCGTTGCGGATCGCGGAGAGCTACGTCCTGCATCGCTGGTCCGCTTCCGCGAAGAATCTGCGTCACGGCAAGGACCGTGCGGGCATCGAAATCCACACGCCCGATCGCGCGGGCGGCCATGGAAACCCAGGCGCGGATTGCTGGGTGGTCGATGCGGAAAATGCCGGGGTTGCCTATAAATGGGGCGGCTACGATACGCCCGGCGCCTTTGCCGCCGGAGTCCGCGCGGGCAAGGCCGCGGGCGACGTTTACACCCCGGAGAAACGCCGGCTCGGCGGAGCCGCGGTGAGCGGGGAGGCCGTGGGCATCGATTGCTCCGGCTTTGTCTCGCGCTGCTGGCGGCTCGCGAAACGGCAATCCACCGCCACGTTCGCGAGCATCTGCCGGCCGCTCGCCTCGGCCGCCGAACTGCGCCCGGCCGACGTGATGAATACGGCGAACGGCCATGTCCTGCTCTTCGTCCGATGGCTCGATGCCGGCAAGCAGCGCGCGCTTTTCTACGAGGCCGCCCCCTTCAGCAAAACGAGATCGACCGAGCGCGACCTCGCCGAACTCGTCGCCGCTGGCTACCAGCCCCTTCGCTATCGCGGGATCGTGGACTGAGGCCGCGGATCCCCGGCCGAGGAGCGCGCCACGCGCTTTACCTTTCCCTCCCCCTCGCTAGGTTCCCCGTCCTTTTTCCGCCCGCTCCCTTCGACTTTTCTTCCCATGCTCACCAGCTCTCAAATCCGCCAGGGCTTCCTCGATTTCTTCCGCGAGAAGCAGCACACCATCGTGCCCTCGAGTTCGCTCATGCCGGACTCGCCGAATCTGCTCTTCACCAATGCGGGCATGAACCAGTTCGTGCCCATTTTCCTCGGCGAGCGCAGCGCGGACGTGAGCACCTGGGGTGGCGCCGTTCCCGGCAGCGACACGCGCGCGGCGGACACGCAGAAGTGCATCCGCGCCGGCGGCAAGCACAACGACCTCGATGACGTCGGGCTCGACACGTATCACCACACGTTCTTCGAGATGCTGGGGAATTGGAGCTTCGGCGATTACTTCAAGGCGGAAGCCATCGCGTGGTCGTGGGAGCTCATCGTCGAGCGGTTCAAATTCCCGCCGAACCGCGTTTACGCCACGATCTATCAGCCCGACCCCGGCGACCCGAGCGAGCGCGATCAGGAAGCCTACGACCTGTGGGCGGAGAAGTTCCGCAGCGTCGGGCTCGATCCCGCGCAGCACATCGTCAATGGCAACAAAAAGGACAACTTCTGGATGATGGGCGAGACCGGCCCGTGCGGTCCGTGCAGCGAGATTCACATCGACCTCACGCCCGCCGGCGACACCCGCGGCGCGCTGGTGAATAAGGGCACCGCCGAGTGCATCGAGATCTGGAACAACGTCTTCATCCAGTTCAACGCCAACCCCGACGGCACCTTCACCCCGCTGCCCGCGCAGCACGTCGATACCGGCATGGGCTTCGAGCGCCTCACCTCGATCATCCAGGGCACGA
>JANOAZ010000163.1:0-50429 GCA_031411395.1 Chthoniobacteraceae bacterium | reverse complement strand
GAAATGGATCGCGCCTCCCGCGCCGGTGGCCGCATTCCCCACGAACGTGGACGAATCCACGATCGCCGGGCTGGATCGCAGGTAGGTCCCGAGACGAAGCGCGCCCCCTGTTCCGCCCTCGGAGAGATTGCCGGAGAACGTGGTTTTCGAGATGACCATTGCCCCCCCGAGACCGGACGTGAAGATCGCTCCGCCCGCCCCGTTCGCGGTGTTGCCGGTGAAGACGCTGTTCTTGATCGTCAGCTTCACCTCCCCGCTCCCCGCGCGCAGGTAGAGGGCTCCACCATGCCCGCCGCCGGTTGTCTTATTCCCGGTCACGACGACGCGATCGAGCGAGAGCGATTCTTCGGATAAGATCGCACCCCCATTGGCAGCGACCTCCCCGTTCCGCAAGGTCAGGCCGCTGATGGCCACGGCTGAGACGATGCCTGAGTTGTCGTTGATGTTGAAGATGCGGGACTTGGTGGTGGCGTTGCCGCTCACGGAAATGACGTCCGCGCCCGGACCCTTGATGATGAGCGGGCCGGTGATGTCGAGGTCGGTGCCATTGAGCACGATCTCGCCGGTGAGTCCCGGCAGAAAGGTGATGGTGTCCTTGGCCACATCGAGGTTCGCCTTCTCGATCGCCTCGCGCAGCGTGGTCTTGTCGGCGGTGTCGCCGTCATCGAGCAGGCTGGTGACGATGAAGGTGGCGGGAGCGATCCGGGACTCGAGCAACTCGGGAGCGTACAAGCCGCGGGCGCGGCGGTAACGTGGCATTTTCATAGGCGCAGTACTTTCGCTGGCGGCACCTGCCGTCACCTGTGGACGCTAGGTCACGGCAGGGTCAGGACAAGTCCGAAAGCGTGACGATCGCGCGCCCCGTGACAACTCGCTCGCGCTCAGATCCCGGAGGTATTCGGACCGGTGCGGGCGCTGTTGCCGATGACCTTGGTGCCGGGGATGGTGGTATTGGCGTTGGTGCTGAAGATGCCGCCGCCCGCCGCAGCCACGTTGCCCGTGATGATGCTCTTGGAGATGACGATCAGGTCCGTCCCCGGTTCGGAGAAGATGCCGCCGCCGTCGCCGCTGGCGGTGTTCTCCAGGACCTTCACGCCGGTGAGGGTGGCGTTGCCGTTGATGCGCATGCCGCCGCCGTCGTCGCCCGCCACATTCCCCTGGAAGAGCGAGCCGGTGATGACGATGCCGCCATTGAGATTGAGATAAAAGCCGCCGCCGTCGCCGCCGGCCACATTGCCGAGCACCTTGTCGCCCTTGCTGGAAAAGGTGCCGTCGCCGACGGAACTGATCGCGCCGCCGTAAGTCCCCGCGACATTGGCCTGAAAGAGATTGCCGCTCAGCATCATCGCCACGGCATTGAGCCCGCTGCCATCGGCGGCGATAGCCCCACCGTAGATCGCGATGGCTCTGTTCTCGGTGAATTTGTTCCCGCTCGCGGTGAGGCTGCTGCCGCCGTCGGCGTAGATCGCGCCGCCGTCGTTCGCGGCGATGTTGCCGCTGAGCACGGAGCCCTTGAGAGTCAGCGCGGCCTTGCCGTGGAGGACGATCGCCCCGCCGTCGTCCGCGGCGGTGTTGCCGAGGAAACTGCTGCCCGCAATGTCCACCACGCTGGCCATTCCCGTCATCGCGATCGCTCCGCCGTCGCTCGCCGAGGTGTTGCCGGAGAAGAGCGTGCCGGTAACCTTAACCGCCAGTGCATTCTTCAGGAAGAGTGCGCCGCCGCCTTCGTCGGCAGCATCGGTCACTTGGTTGGCGAGGAATCGCGAGCCGGTGATGGTCAGGGACTTGGCCCCGGCATCGACGAGAGCACCGCCGGCCTTGGCGGAATTTCCGGAAAAAGTGGTCTTGGTGATGGTGAGGTTGCCTGCACCGCAATACAGTCCGCCCCCCGCCGTGCTGGCAGTGTTGCCGGTGATAAGGCTGTTCTTGAGGAGGAATTTGCTCTCATCCGGCCCGGTGAGAAAGATCGCCCCGGCGTCGCTCAGGTCCGAGGCATTGCCGACGAAGATCGAGCTGTCGATGGTGACTGCCGCCTTGCTCCCGCTGACACTCGCATACAGCCCGCCCGCTTTGAAACGCGACGTATTGCCGGCGATCGTGCTCTTCACGATGGAGATGCTGCTGGCCTTGATGTAGAGCCCGCCGCCGGCAAATTTCGCGTAGTTATCCACGAAGCGGCTGCCGGTGATGGAGACCTTGCCGGTGGTATTCACCTGCACGGCGCCGCCATCGTCGGCGGCATAGCTGCTGGCCACGACGACGTTCTTGAGCGTCAGCCCCTCGGTGCTGGTGATCGCGCCGCCGCTCTGGCCCGCGCCCACGGCCTTGCCGTCGATGAGCGTGAGGCCGGAGATCGTCGTGGGGACGAGGATCGCGGGGTCGGTGTAGTTGATGTTGAAGATGCGGATCAGGTCGCTGCCGGTGACGGTGAGCAGGTCGATTCCGGGGCCCTTGATGGTGAGCGGTTCGGTGATGGGGATTTCGCCCGTGGCCGTGTTGAGGGTGATGGTGTGCGGCAGGAGCGGGTCGGTGAGCTTGAAGACGATGGTGTCCGCGCCGGGCGCCGCGTTGGCTTCGAGGATCTTGTCGCGCAGGGTGCCGTCGGTGCCGTTGTCGAGCAGGCTGGTGACGGTGAAGGTCGCGGGGGCGATCCGCGACTCGAGGAGTTCAGGGGCGTAGAGGCCGCGGACGTTTTTCCGTTTCATGGTGACGATGAGATGCCTGTCGCCGCGAGTGAGCAAGCCGCCAATGCGGCTTCCTTGTTGTGGTTCGTCACCGGGTTGCTTTACTCGGCGAGGCTTCCACCACCCGACGTCCCATGTTCCACCTCGACCGGGAATTCTACCAACTCCCCCTCCGTCTCGATCCCGGGCGACTCGCGGAGGAGGTGCTCCAGTTCACCGAGGAGGAATGGCGCGCGCATCCGCAAGGCCACGCGGGCAATACCGCGCTGCCGCTGGTCGCGGTCGGCGGCGGGATCAATGACGACGTGAAGGGGCCGATGCGGCCCACGCCTTTCCTCGCCCGCTGCCCCTACATCGCGCAGGTGCTCGCGTCGCTCGGCACCGTCATCGGCCGCGCGCGGCTCATGCGCATCGCGGGCCAGAGCGATGCCACGACGCACGTGGACACGAACTACTATTGGATGCACCACGTCCGCGTTCACCTCCCGGCGGTGACGTATCCCGAGGTGAAATTTCTGTGCGACGACAAGTCGGTTCACATGGCGGCGGGCGAGGCGTGGATTTTCGATTCGTGGAAAAAGCACAACGTCATCAATCCTGTCAGCGCGCCGCGCATTCACCTCGTCGCGGACACGGTCGGCAGCGCGGCGTTCTGGGACCTCGTCGCGCGTTCCGGTGAAGATGCGCGCTTCGTCCCCTTCGTCTCCTCAGTCCCGTCGCCTCCCCTCGAGTTCGAAGACGAGAACTTCCCGGTCGTCATGAACCCCTTCGAACAGCACGCGCTCGCCACGCGGATGCTCGCCGGCCTCGCCGATCCCGCGCCCGCGCGCGCCCTCGCTCACGCGCTCGAACGCCTCCACCAGCAGTGGCACGCGCTCTGGACCGCGCACCGCGACGACGAGTCCGGCTGGCCCGCCTACCGCGCCGCGATCGCCGCCTTCGACGCCGCGCTCCCCGCACTCGCCGGCGACCTCGCGCTGCGCAATGGCGTGCCTCTCATCGAAGCACTGCGCCAGGGGGTCGTGCGCCCGGCGCTGAATCCCGAGATCCTCGTCACGCGTGCATCCGCTCGTTCCCAAGCTTCGCTTGGGAACGCACTTGCGGAGCGAAGTTTCACTTCGCACGGAGGGGGTGTCTGCGGGCCGGCTCCGGCAGACCAACCCGCAGAACACCCCCGCCCTGCGAAGCACAGCTTCGCTCCACAAGCGCATTCCCAAGCAGAGCTTGGGAACGAGCAACCGGCCATGATGCAACCACCCACCCACGTCCTCTCCTCCCCGCTCGTCGCGCCGGTCTTCATCGTCTCCGCGCCGCGCTCGGGCAGCAGCATGCTCTTCGAACTGCTCGCGCGTTCGCCGGATGTCTGGACCGTCGGCGGCGAGAGCCACGCGATCATCGAAAGCCTGCCGAAGCTCGACCCCATCGCCCGCGGCTACGACTCGAACCGCCTCACCGCAGCCGACGCCGACGCCGACTCGGTGCGCGAATTGCAGAACGCTTTCTTCTGCCAGCTCCGCGACCGCGACGGCCGGCTCGTCTCCACCTCGCGCGGCGGCGTGCGGATGCTCGAGAAGACGCCGAAGAACGCGTTGCGCATCCCCTTCCTCGCCGCCGCCTTTCCCGGCGCGCGTTTCATTTTTCTCTACCGCGAGCCGCGCGGAAATATCAGTTCGATTCTCGACGCGTGGCGCTCGCAGAAGTTCGTCACGTATCCCGAGCTGCCCGACTGGCCGCGCGAGGAGCGGTGGTCAATGCTCCTGCTCGAAGGCTGGCGCGCGCTGTCGGCCCAGCCGCTCGCCGAGATCGCGGCGCGGCAGTGGATCGACGCGAATACCCAGATCCTCAACGACCTCGTCGAGCTGCCGCCCGACGCGTGGTGCGCCATTTCCTACGACGAAGTCTGCGCCGATCCGCAGTCCGCCGCCGAGCGCCTGAGCGAGTTCGCCGGCTGGCGCTGGGATGTGAAGCTCGACGCGCCGCTCCCGCATTCGCGCCACACGCTCACGCCACCCGACGCGGAGAAGTGGCGCCGCAACGAAGCCGAACTCGCGCCCCTCCTCCCGGCAACGGAATCAGTCGCCCGCCGCGCCGCCATCGCCCTGCGCGACCTTCCGCCGCGCGCGATTTCAAATGAGAACGCGCCGCAGATCGTCATCCCCGCGATGGACTTTAACAGCGAGCACACCTCGACCTTCGCCGAAATCCTCGAAGCGCTCGGCATCACCCTCGCGGTGTCCACCTATCAGGCCGGCAAGCTCATTTTCGTCCGCGCGAAGGACGGCGTGCTCAACACGCACTTCCGCGATTTCCAAAGCCCGATGGGCCTCGCCTACCGCGACGGCTTCCTCGCGCTCGGCACGAAGGTCGAGGCGTGGACCTTCCGCGCATTCCAGGAACCCGCCGCGCTGGTCGAGCCGCGCGGCACGCACGACGCGCTCTTCCTTCCCGCCACGCGTTACACCACGGGTGACATCCGCATCCACGAGATCGCCTGGGCGGGCGAGGAGCTGTGGGCCGTGAACACGCGCTTCTCCTGCCTCTGCACGTTCGACGGCCGGCACAATTTCGTCCCGCGCTGGCAGCCGCCCTTCATCACCGCACTCGCGCCCGAAGATCGCTGCCACTTGAACGGCGTCGCCTTCATCGAGGACGCACCCGCCTACGTGACCTGCCTCGGCGCGACCGACACCGCCGACGGCTGGCGCGTGAACAAGGTGAACGGCGGGCTGCTGCTCGATGTCGCCAGCGGCGAAGTGATCGCCGGCGGACTCTCGATGCCGCACTCCCCGCGCTACCACGCTGGCAAGCTCTGGCTCCTCGAATCCGGCCACGGCCGCCTCTCCACCGTCGATCTTGACACGGGAAAACTCGAGACCGTCGCCGAGCTGCCGGGCTTCACGCGGGGCATCGATTTTCACGGGCCGTTCGCCTTCATCGGCCTGTCGCAGGTCCGCGAGAGCGCCGTCTTTAACGGCCTGGCGATCTGCGAGCCCGGCCGCGAGCGCGAGTGCGGCGTGTGGGTCGTGGATACGCGCAGCGGCAAGACCGTCGCCTTCCTGCGCTTCTCCGGCTCGGTGCAGGAGATCTTCGCGTTGCAGGTGCTCCCGGTCCGCTGGCCGGAGCTGCTGAATGAAGATCACGAATTGCTCGCCGGCGCGTTCTTCATCCCACCGGAAGCGCTCGCACCTGCACCTGTCGCCGCGGTGCCGTTGGAATCGCTGGGGCGTGGAGTCGGGGGCTGATGCCGCGCCGGGTCAGTAGATCACCGCGAACGTTCCATCGGCGAACGCGACGGCGGCGGCGTTGCCGTGCGCGGGAAGACCCGGCGCGCGGCCGGGTTCGCCGAGCGGCTTGCCCTGCGCGTCGTAACGCTGCCATGCGACATCTCCACCGCGGCCGAAGCTGATGTTCTCCACCCACGCGAGCAGCGCTTCGCCGCGAGAGTTGACCGCGAGCGCGGGATGTTTGCGGTTCGCGCCGGAGCCCGACACGCCCCCGGCGGACGGGATCGGCAGCGGAGAAATGACGATGCGCCCGGCATTTTCCCAAGCGCCGAGAAAGCCGCCGCGAGCGGGCACGAGCGCTCCGGTGCTCATCGGGCAGGTCATCAGTTTCCACTCGTCGAGCTGCGTGGCGGCGAAGGTGGCGCCGCGATCGCGGGAGAGCAGCAGCCGCTCGCCGCGATGGATGCTTTCGATTGCGACGCGGTAGAGGATGGCCACGCTTCCATCGGCCGCGGCGGAAGCGGTGAGGCCGCAGCACGCGCACGCGCCGGTGGCCTCGGGCAGGATGTTCTTTTCCTCGGCGAAGGTCGCGCCGTCGTCTTCGGAGCGCGCGAGCCAGACGGCGCGACCGGCTTCACCCGTCCCGGAGCCATCGGCGGGCAGCGCGTGCCACACGGCATAGACGCGGCCCTGACCGTCCGCCGCGAGCGAGCTGTCGCCGTCGAGCGCGGTGGTGCGGCGCAGGAGATTTTGCTGCGGGGCGAAGGCGCGATGCGCGTCATCGAGCCGGGAGTGGAGGAGCGGCGTTCCGTTGTGCGGGCTGTCGCGTTTCTGGGCGGGGTTGAGCGGGCCTCGCGGCTGCGCCTTGGGGGAGCCGGGCCAGAGAACGTGGACGCGGCCCTCGCGCCCGAGGGCGAGGTGTGGGCCGCGCGCGCTGGAGCCACCGGCCGCGCCGCCCGGCTGGCTGTTCACGCGGAGCGGCGGGGAGAAAGTGGCGCCGGCATCACGGGACGTGACGTAGAAGACATCGCCGCCCACGGTCGGGCCGGAGAAATAGGCGAGGTGGAGCGTGCCCGCGGCATCGACGGCGGCAGAGGCTTTGAAGCCGCCCGGCGGCACACGTACGACGGTGACGTCCGCGGCGGACGCGCACGCGGCGAGGAGGATGGCGAAAAGGAGTATGCGCATGGGGAGAAGCGGGCTGAACACCAGCGGGCAAAGATTAACGCGCAGCAGTTGGGGTTTGCGACAACCATCCTCCCCTGCGCTTGCCGGGGTGCGGGGCAATGTCCAAGCTGCCCGCCGCATTCATGGCCTTCGATTCCTTCCGCGATTTCATCACCTCACTCGACCGCGCCGGCGAACTCAAACGCATCGCCGTGCCGGTCGCGACCGAACTGGAAATCACCGAGATCGCGGATCGCGAAATGAAGTCGCCCGGCGGCGGCAAGGCGCTGCTTTTCGAGCAGCCGACGGTCAATGGCGCGGTCTCGAAGTTTCCCCTCGCGATCAACACCATGGGCTCGCAGCGCCGGATGGCGATGTCGCTCGGGCTCGGTTCGATCCAGGAACTCGCGGATCAGATGCAGCTCATCTTAAAGGCGAAGCCGCCCACCTCGCTCAAGTCCGCATGGAAGCTCGCGATGCAAGGACTGGACTTGCTGAACGCAAAGCCGAAGCACGTGCGCAGCGGGCCGTGCAAGGAAGTCATCCAACGTCTGGATGCGCCTCTCAATTGTCCCCACGGCACCACGGACTTCTCGCAAAGCCTCGAATCTCAACTCTCAACTCTCAACCTTTTCTCCCTCCCCAGTCTCCAATGCTGGCCCAAGGACGGCGGACGTTTCATCACCTTCCCCTGCGTGCATACGCGCGATCCCGACACCGGCGAGCGCAATCTCGGGATGTATCGCATGCAGGTCTATGACGCGCAGACGACCGGGATGCACTGGCAGGTCCACAAGGTCGGCGCGCGGCACGGGAAGCGTTACTACGAACGCGGCGAGCGCATGCCCGTGGCGGTGACGATCGGCGGCGATCCGGCTTACACTTTCGCGGCGACGGCGCCGCTGCCGGATGGGCTCGATGAAATCCTCTTCGCCGGCTTCATACGCAAAAAATCCGTGGAACTGGTGAAGTGCGAGACGATCGATCTCGAGGTGCCGGCCGACGTGGACTTCGTGCTCGAAGGCTACGTGCAGCCGGGCGAGTCGCGGCCGGAGGGGCCGTTCGGCGATCACACCGGATTTTACACTCCGGTGGATGATTACCCGGTCTTTCACCTCACCGCGATCACCCACCGGCGAGACGCGGTGTATCCCTGCACCATCGTCGGGATTCCGCCGATGGAGGATTTTCACATGGGCGCGGCGAGCGTCGCGGTCTTCCTTCCCGTCTTCCAGATGAACTTCCCCGAGATCGTGGACATGGCGCTGCCGGCGGAAGGCGTGTTTCACAACCTCGTCTTCGTCTCGATCCGCAAGCAGTACGCCTGGCAGGCCTACAAAATCATGCACGGCCTCTGGGGCATGGGGCAGATGATGTTCAGCAAATACATCGTGGTGGTGGACGACGACTGCGACGTCCACAACACGAGCGAGGTGCTCTTCCGCCTGTGCGCGAACACCGACCCTCAGCGCGACTCCACCTTCATCAAGAACCCAACCGACGCGCTCGATCACGCGCAGAGCGTGGCGTGCATGGGCACGCACATGGGCTTCGACGCCACGCGCAAGCTGGCCACCGAGGGCTACACGCGCGAGTGGCCGGAGATGCTGAAGATGGACGCGGCGGTGAAGGCGCGCGTCGATGCCCTGCTCGCGACGCTCTCGTCGTAGCGGGAAGATCCGGCGCCTGTTCCTTCGGCGCGGCTGTTTACTTCTCTTTCTTCGCGCCGGCCTCGGAGGTGGCGGCGGGTTTGGCTGCTTCCCGCGGCGGGACGAACATGAATTCGGTCAGCGTGAGTTTGCCGTCACCGTCCGCATCCTTCTTCTTGAACACGTCGCCGACCCGCGATGGATCGATGTGCCCGACCGTGCTGGCCTTGTATTCGTCGAGGCTGACGCCGCCATCGCCGTTTTGATCCATGGCCTTGAAAAGCTTCGCGGGATCGCGCTTCGCCTTGGCTGGCTCATCGGCGGCGATGGCGAGGGCGAACGGAAGGACGAGGAGCGTGGCGAGGATGGTTTTGGTTTTCATAAGTGAGAGTTTCAAGGGAGCCATGAATCGGTGCGGGGACAGCCCTCCGTCAAGGGAAGATTGCCGCCCCGGAACGTGGTCTTCTCGGATGACCCGCGCGAAGGCGCGGCGTCTTGCAAGGTTCTGCGTTTCTCCTAACGTGGTCGCCGCGGAAGTTTCGTCCGCGGCCTGAATGACTTTCATCGAGCATTTCCTCCTCACCACCGTCGGCATCACGATCGAGACGGGATTCCGCTACTTTCTTTTCGCGGGCGTGGCGTGGGTTCTCGGCTACCTCCTTTTTCATCGACGCTGGTGGCATCGGAAGATCATCGCGCGCGCGCCACTCCGCGCCGATGTGCGCCGCGAGCTGGCCTACTCCGTCCTGACGCTCGTGATCTTCGGCGCGGTCGGGGCCGCGACGGTGCTCGCCACGAAAGCGGGCTGCACTCAGGTCTATTTCCGGATCGCAAAGCACGGCTGGCCCTGGTTCTTCGCGAGCATCGCGCTAACGATCTTCCTCCACGACGCCTACTTCTACTGGACGCACCGGCTGATGCATCACCCGCTGCTCTTCCGCTACTTCCACCGCGCGCATCACCTCTCCACCAACCCGACCCCGTGGGCCGCCTACGCCTTCGACCCGCTCGAGGCGGTCGTTCAGGCGGGCATTTTCCCCCTCGCGGTGACGGTGATGCCGATGCATCCCCTCGCCTTCTTCGTGTTCATGATCTGGCAGATCACCTTCAACGTCGCCGGGCACACTGGATACGAATTTCACCGCGGCTGGTTCATCGACTCGTGGCTCGGCAAGTTTCTCAACACGCCGACGAATCACATCATGCACCACGAGCATTTCCGGGGAAATTACGGCCTCTACTTCAACCTCTGGGACCGGCTCATGGGCACGAACCACGAACGCTACGAGGCCCGCTTCCGCGAAGTCACTTCGCGATCGAAACCGGAGCCGGCGGCGGCGCCGGACGGCGCGGTTATTCGCGCGTGAATTTCGCCGCGAAGGCGCCATCCACCGCGTCCACAAAAGGAAGGAAGCGCCGGCTCTCGATGAAGCGCAGGCCGGGCACGGACGCCAGCGCCTTCTCGACCACCCGGTCGTTTTCCTCCGGCTCGAGGCTGCACGTGCTGTAAACGAGCGTGCCTCCCGGACGCAGCAAAGTGGCCGTGCGGCGAACCAGCGCGAGCTGCTGCGCCGGCATGCGGATGAAGTCCTCGTCGGTCAGCCGCCAGCGCACATCCACCCGCCGGCGGAGCACGCCGGTATTGCTGCACGGGGCATCGACGAGGATGCGGTCGAAACTCGCGGGCTCGAGCGGTTCGCCCGCCTGCATGCAGTCGTGGACGAGGATCTGCGTGTTGCGCACCCCGAGACGGTGGAGGTTTTCGCGGAGGCGGGCGACCCGGCTCTCGTAGAGGTCGCAGGCGACGATGCGTCCTTCATTGCGCATGAGCTGCGCGAGGTAGCTGGTCTTGCCACCGGGCGCGGCACAGGCATCGAGGACGCGGTCGCCCGGCTGCGGCGCGAGGAGATCGCATGCGAGGAGGGTGCTCGGGTCCTGCACGTAGCAGAGGCCATGGGCGATCCAGGAGAAGGGCAGCCTGCTCACTTTCAACATCAACGGATGCGTGGGACTCGGCTCGGCTTCCGGTGTTCCGCGCTGGAGTTCACCGACGGTGACTTTGAGTCCATTCGCGCGGACGTAAACATCAGCCGGCTGGTTGTCCCAGGCGCAAAGCCGATCCGTGGCCTCTTCGCCGTACACGGCCCGCCAGCGTTCGATGAGAAACTCCGGGTGGGAAGTGCGCACGGCGAGCGGCGCCGCGGCCAGCGCCGCCTCCAGCGCCTCCTGCTCCCGCACGGCGCGCCGCAGGATCGCATTGACCAGCCCCCGGGCGCGGATGCTCAGCGCGACCGTTTCATTCACCGCGGCATGCGGCGGCGTGCGCATGTGAAAGATCTGGTAGAGCCCGAGCCGCAGGACGGCGCGCGTCTCGGAATCGACGTCTCCATCACGCAACTGGGCTATCAGGAAATCGAGCCGGCTCAGATTGCGCACCATCCCGAAAAACGTCTCCATGATGAACGCGCGATCCATCGGACTGAGCCGCTGCCGGTCGAAAAGCGTGTGCAAAATCTCGTCGGAGAACGTCCGTCCCTTCTCCCACTCGAGAAGGGCACGGACGGTGAGCTGACGAGCAGGCGTGGACACGGAAAAGAAAATTCCACGGCCTCAGACGCGAAGGCAATGGAGATCTCAAACCGGGACCCCGGCCCGTCCACCGCGATTCTCCCGGGCGGGTGGTTGAATGTCGCCGCCTCAACCGCGCCGGCGGCGTGCGGAGAGAAGGCCCGCGCCAAGGAGAGCGAGCAACGCGGAGGAAGGCTCTGGAACCGGGGCTGCTCCGCCCGCGCCCCGCGGCTCACTCGTGCCGATCTCTTCCGCGGGCATGGAAAGCGCCGCGGCGCTGAGAGTCCCGGAGTTGATCGTGAGGGTCCCCGCCGTGGACCCGGTGCCGGTCGGCGTGGTGATGATGGTCGCGTTCGTGAGCGTCGCGATGCCGGCGCTGGAGGTCGTTGCGGTGTTTCCGTTCAGGTTCAACGTGCCGGCGTTACTGACGGAGAGGTTATTGCCGTTAAGCGTGAGCGCGCCGGTATTGATGGTCGTGCCGCCATCACCCGTGACGTTGAGGATTCCGGTGCCGGTAATCAGGGCGGTCCTATTGGTGGCGCTGCTGATGAGGCTTCCCCAAGTGCCGGGGTTCTGAACAACGCCGTCGATACGAAGTTGATTGATCGTGTCGGTGCCGGCGAAGTTGAGATTTAATGTGGCGCCGGTCGCGAGGGAAAGGGCTCCTGCGTCGGGGAGCAAAGACGTAGTGAGAGAAAGGGTGCCTGCGTTCAGCGTCGTGTTGCCCGTGAAACTCGCAGCGGAGTTGAGCGTGAGTGTTCCGGCGCCGCTCTTCACAAGGTCCGCCGAGAGAGCGAACGTGCTGCCGAACGTCACGGTGGCACTGACCGCGGTCAACGTCTCGATCGCGTTGATGCTGAAGCGAACGGCCGTGGTAGTGGTGCCGCCCAGATACATTCCGGACCCACCCGCCAGATGATTCACCGTAGTGCTCCCGGTGGCAGCCCTTTCAGCCGCGGCCCTCGCCGCAATGATCCGCTTCACCTTCGCGGGCACTTTGTGATGCGGCCGGACTCGCGGGCGGTCGGCCATGGCGGCGGCGGGGATGAAAAGCAACAACGCAACCGCAACGGATCGGGTGGCCGATTTCAGCCGCAGGACTGGGAGGATCGCCACAGAATTCATGGCGGTCCTTTTGGTGATTTGGATGCCAGTGGTCAAGGCTGCGTTTCTAAACGGGGCGCCGCGCCTTCCGCTCAGGGACGCCCGACGGCGTAATAGGTAAAGCCGAGTTGGCGCATCGTCTCGGGGTTGAAAAGATTGCGGCCGTCGAAAACGAGAGGGGTGTGCATCGCGGCCTTCACTTCGCCGAGATCGACGTTGGCGAATTCCTTCCACTCGGTGGCGAGGAGGAGCGCTTCGGCGCCGTCGACTGCGGCGAGCGGCGTGGCGGCGAGCTTCACTTTCCCGGCATCGATGAGCTTCCACTCGACGGCTTTTTCCGCGCCCTTGGGATCGTAGGCGGTGACTTGGGCGCCTTCAGCGACGAGCCGGTTGACGAGCGCGATGGCCACGGAGTTGCGGACGTCGTCGGTGTCGGGTTTGAAGGTAAGGCCCCAGACCGCGATCTTCTTGTCCTTCAGCACCCAAAGCGCGTCACGGAGCTTGCCGATGAAGCGTTCGAGCATCGAGTCGTTGATGCGTTCGACTTCTTCGAGGAGTTGGAACGGCGTCCCGAGCTGTTTCGCGATCGCGATGAACGCCTTGACGTCTTTCGGGAAGCAACTGCCGCCATAACCGAGGCCGGCGTTGAGGAAATTGCGGCCGATGCGTTTGTCCATGCCGATGCCGTTGGCCACCATCTCGACATCCGCCCCGCTGGCTTCGCAGATCGCGGCGACGGCGTTGATGTAGCTGATCTTCAGCGAGAGGAAGGAATTCGCGGCGTGCTTGATCAGTTCGGCGCTATTCACATCGGTGACGAGGATCGGCGCGTGAAAGGGTTCGTACACCTGCTTCATCAAATCGGTGGCGCGCTGGCTGGCGCTGCCGATGACGACGCGATCGGGATTCATCAAATCCGGGACGGCGCAGCCTTCGCGCAGGAATTCAGGGTTCGAGACAACGTCGAATTCCGCGGTCTTGTTGTAGCGCTTGATGGTGTCGGCGACTTTCTCGCCGGTCTTCACGGGGACGGTGGACTTGTCCACGATGACCCGGTATTCGCCGGGCTTGAGCACGTTGCCGATCTCGCGCGCGACCTTCTCGATGTAAGTCAGATCGACGCTGCCATCGGCCTGCGGCGGAGTCGGCACGGCGATGAAGACGATCTGGGATGAATCGACGCCGTCCTGGGTGGAGTTGGTGAAGCGGAGCCGCTTGGCAGCGACATTGCGATGAACGAGTTCCTCCAGGCCCGGCTCGTAAATCGGGATCCGGCCAGCCTGAAGTGCATCGACTTTCCGCTGATCGTTATCGACACAAACAACGTGATGGCCGACTTCGGCGAAACAGGCGCCCGAAACGAGGCCGACATAACCAGAACCGATGATGCAGAGATCCATTAAAATAAGGAGAAGTTGAGATTCGGATTGATCCAGCCGCGCGGAGGGCGCTCAAAGCGGCGCGGCGAGAGCGGGCGATTCAATGCAAGGAGGCCAAACGGCGCAAGCGCAGAGTCCGGGAAAAAAAGCCCCCGGCGCCGATCCCCCAAACGCTAACGGTTCTTCCCTGTCCCGCTGCCGGTGCTGCCGTCCGGATCGTAGGAAAGCGGGATCCGCACGCCGGGCACATCCTTGAGCGTGAAGGTGAGCAGGAGGCCGTATTCCAGCGTGCTGCTGCCACCGGAATTCAAGGAGTGACCGCCATTGTCCCGCACCAAGACGCCGAGCGAAGCGACCCAGCTCGAGAGATCGCGATGCAGTTCATACCGCTGCCCTTCGAGCACGCTATCGTCCATTTCGTATGTCTCGGCAAAACTAATGCCCCAGTTTTCCCCCATGCGGACGTATCCGCCGAAGTTGATGAGACTGCTGTCGATGAATTGATTGTTACCCTCGATGTAGCGATGGCCGACGGAGAGCCGGATGTTCGAATTCACGAGGAAACTGGCCGATGTATTGACCTCCGAAAAACCCTCGTCAAAGGCCGGCAACTGCGAGTCGAGCTGGAAGGTCACCCAAGGCAGCGGCGTCCACCGCAGGCGATTGAAAAGATTCGAGAATGTCCCCGTGTCGGAAAGGGGCTGCAGGCTGCCGAAGTCGGGACGGTCGATGTTGATATTGAAGAACGTGTCGAGCTCGAGCCAGCTGAAGGTGAGATTGTCGCGCCGGGTTTGAAGGCGATTGCGCATGCCGAGCCGGACGATGGACCAGTTGTCGATCGAGTCGATGGTGTTGAACTGCGGGAAATCGAGTGGCGCCAATTGCGTGGATTGATTGAGCCGGTCGAACTGCAGGATGCGATCGGGGTCCTGGCCCGTGTAAGTGAACGATGCGTTCATGTAGGGCTGCACGACGTGGCGCATTCCGTCGAGGCCCCACATGCGCGACTGGACGCTTTCATAGGCCCGCGAGAATTTGAAGGACGCTTCGAGGCCCGCATTCACCACTGGCCGGAAGACTGACCCGCCGAGACGCAGCTTTTCCTCGGTCGTCGTCACCGTTGTTTTGGTCGTCTTCTTCTGGCCGGTCACCGGGTCGATTTCCGCGAGGCCCGTCGCGGGGTCGATGACGTCCTCCTCATGCTCCTCGGTCGTCACGACATGTTCGGTAAAACCGCTGTCCTGGTAGTAAGTGCCGCGCACGCCGGCCTTCGGCACGAGCGAAAGCCAACCGCCGTAGGTGCCGGGATACGAGATCTGGTGGAAAGTGTCGGCGCGAAAGGTCTCATAATCCGGGAAAGCCGAATCGATGGCGAAATTCCGCCGCAGATAACCGGCGCTGGTCTCGCCGTCGTAGAAGATCCCGCTCTTTCCCAAGATGGGCTGCCGCTTGATATCCAGCGCCCCGTCGGGGAGTCGCTCGGTGCCGTCGAACTGCTCGTTGAGTTGCTTGCGTCCGGTGAGGGTGAGTGTGCCGTCCTCGTCCCACTTGGTGACGGAAATCGCATTATCCGGATTCGGGTTCTGCCGGAATTCGCCGGGCGCAAAGTCCTGGAGAAAGCGGCGATCGCTCAGTTTGTTGATGTCGATCGAGGAATAGATGTCTTCCGTCCAGTAGGTGCGGTCCTGGAGCGAAACCCGGTAGCGGGTGGAGTCGATCTGCTCCCGCGGCAACGCCGTCTTGTTTTCCTGAGGACTCGCATCGTCGATGATGTAGCTGCGAAAGCGGCCCCACCCTTTCCCTTGTTTGTGTTCGCGCTTCTCGGAGTCGGATTTCGTTTCGGTCACGCTGGTCAATCCGCTCGCTTCCACCGCGGCGCCGCTGGCTTCAGCCCAGCGTGCCTCGAAGCCGAGGCCGATCCCGCGCTCGCTCATCAGATCGACGCGCACTTTGCCCGACATATTTTCCGCGAGGGGAAAGGTGAATTGCCCGAGGAGCGCCACACCCAGGGTGCTGCTGTAGCCGGGGGTGATCGTAAACGACTGCTCCTGATTCAACGACTGGTAGAGGTACGGGAACCAGAAGATCGGCGTCTTGCCGACGTAGAGGCGGGCGTTCTGGAAAATGATCCGGTCGTTCGGATAGATGCGGACCGTGCGCGCCTTGATCACGTAATCCGGCTTCGAAGAGTCGCTGGTGGTGAAAACGCCGCCCTTCACGAGATAGCCGGTGCCGGTCATCGAACTCAGCGTCTCGCCGCCGAATTCGAACGGCGGGAATTCGCCCCGGAAATCGGCGGCCCGCAGGACTTTGGTCTCCAGATTGTAAAGGCCGCGCTCGCCGATGAATTGCTGGCCGTCGCGGAAGATCCGCACATTCCCCTGCACCAGCACGTCGCGGGTATCGGGGTTGTATTGCGCGTAGTCGCAGTAAATCGTCGTGCCGCCGTAACGGATAACCACATCGCGATCCGCGATCGCCACGCCGCCCTCGAAGCGCGTTTCCTCGGCGTTAATCTCGATCGGCACGTCGCCGAAGCTGCCAAATTGCGCCCTTGCCCCCGAGAGGGTGAGGAACAGGAGCGCGAAGGAAAGCAGCAGTCTTTTCATTGAAAGCGCGGACGTTATCTAACCACGTGAAATATTGCCAAGGGAAAAGCCACCGCCGCGGCGCGGAGGAAATCCAAGTTCCGCACTTCCGCCGGGGTCAATCCTGGTACCCGTGCGGGTTGCGGACATGCCACGCCCACGCGCTTTCCACGATCTTGTCGATCGCCCCGTACTTCGGTGCCCAGCCGAGCTCGCGTTTGACCTTGTCCGAACCGGCGATGAGGCGGGCCGGGTCGCCGGGCCGCCGCGGTTTTTCGATCACCTTGATCTCCTTGCCGGTGATCTCCTCGCACATCCGGACGACTTCGCGGACGCTGGTCCCCCCACCCGTTCCGAGATTGTAATACGCGCTCTCCTTCGTCCCGAGCGCGAGCATGTGGGCCTGCGCGAGATCGATGATGTGAATGTAGTCGCGCACGCAGGTGCCGTCCGGCGTCTCGTAGTCGGTGCCGTAGATTTCCACGTGATCCTTCTGTCCGAGCGCGACCCGCAGGACGTTGGGGATGAGGTGCGTCTCGATGCGATGATCCTCCCCATACTTTTCCGTCGCTCCCGCCGCGTTGAAATAACGGAGGGCAACAAACTTCAGGCCATGGACTTCGTCGTACCAGCGCAGGACTTTCTCAAAGATCAGCTTCGACTCACCGTAGGGATTGATCGGCCGCTGAGGGAGTGTCTCATCGATCGGAAGTCGATCGGGGGGGCCGAAGGTCGCGCAGGTGGAACTGAAAACGAACTTCTTGCAGCCCACACTCACCATGGCATCCAGCAGGTTCAGCCCGCCATAGACGTTGTTGCGAAAGTATTTCGAGGGGTTTTCCATCGACTCACCGACGAGGGCATTGGCGGCAAAGTGCATCACGGCATCCGGGCGTGTGGCCGCCAGGGCATCCTCGATCTCCGCCCGCTGCTGGAGGTCACCCACGATCAGACTCGCGCGCGGATCGACCGCCTTACGGTGCCCCTCAGGGAGATTGTCGAACACAGTGACCGTGTGACCGGCCTCGATGAGTTGCTCAACGCAAATGCTGCCGATATATCCGGCGCCGCCGGTGACTAGGATGTTCATCAGAAAAAAGGGAGTGTCGTGGAAACTGAAGATTGGCAATTAGCAATTTTCAATTCCCTCCACCGCTCCGGAGCCCGCTCTATGTCGAGGTCGGCGGCACCGCCTTCTGCAACTCCGCGACCATCGTCTGGATGTATCCACGCGTGGCTCGCGGCTTCAGCAGCTTCAAGCTCATCGCCTTCGATCCCCACTCGAGAATCTCGATCTCGATATTCCGCACTCCCCATTTGCGAACGGCACTCATGCTCGGCACGTAGAGATCGACAGTCTGCCGCCCGACGAGGGCCGAACCGTAGTCTTCGATCACGTAAGTGCGGCCACTTTCAACGATGCGGAAACGTGTCCCGAGCGGCAGCCACGACCAATCGGACGCAGCGCTGTAGGTATCTCCACCAAAACGCAGGCGCGTGCCGATCGCGTTATTTACGCCGCCCGCCTCGGTGTGCGTGTAGGCCGTCGTGCGGACGGTCATGCGCTTGTCAGACTTGGCGACTCGCTTGGGCGAAGCGCAGCCGACCAAAAGCAGGGCGAGCAGGAGGGGAAGGGCGAACTTCATGCGGCGGTGCTTTTAGCCGCAGCTTCCGCACCCGGCAATGGCTAAATCCCCGCGCGAATCTCGCGGATGGCCGCCGCCATATCCGGCGCCGCGAAGACCGACGTGCCCGCGACGAAGGTGTCCGCTCCATGCGCTGCGGAGATGGCCGCCGTCTGCGCATTTATCCCGCCATCGACCTGAATGCGATACTTGAGCCGGCGCTTCGTCCGCGCCTCCGCCGCGGCCTGCACCTTCGGCATCGCTTCCATCATGAACGGCTGGCCGCCAAAGCCGGGAACCACCGTCATCACGAGCAGCAGATCGATCTGATCGAGGAATGGCTCCACGTCCGAAAACGGTGTGGCCGGCCGCAGCGAGAGCCCGCAGGTGCGTCCCGCCGCCCTGATTTCCGCGAGCGTCGCGGCGACATCGCACTGGGCCTCCACGTGAATCGTCACGTTCGCCGCCCTGCCAAATCGCGCGAGGTAATGATCGGGCCGCTCGATCATGAGATGCACATCGAGGGGCACCGTGGCGACCTTCGCGATCGCTTCCACAAAGGCGGGGCCGAAGGAAATGTTGTCCACGAAATGGCCGTCCATCACATCGAGATGCAGCCAGTCTCCGCCCGCGGCCTCCGCCCGCAGCACCTCCTCGTGGAGCCGGCCGAAGTCACAGGCGAGGATCGACGGGGCGATGATGGCTGGAAAAGCGGTCATAGTTGAGAGGTAAGGCGGAGGCCTCTCAACTCTCAACCCTCAACTCTCAACTTTCCTCATAGCAGCCAGCTCGCGAGGGAGAAATAGAGCAGCAGCGTGAGCACATCGGTCACGGCGAGTGTGACCGGCCCGGCGGCGATCTTCGGGTCCAGGCGCAGCGCGTGCAGGATCGCGGGCATGATCACACCCGAGAGGCACGCGATGCAGACCGACCCAAAAATAGTCGCTGCGATCACCACGGCCGCCGCAGGCGTGCGCCGCCAGATCCACACGATCGCCAGCACCAGCGACCCGCATCCCGCGCCGAGCAGCAGCGCCGTGCCGAACTCGCGCCGCACCGCGATCCAAAACCATTTCCAGTTCGGCTTTGCCGCACGCAGCGCCTGGAGCGTGAGAGTCATCGACTGAATGCTCACCGCTTCCGCCAAGGCGAGCACGAGCGCGAGAAAAAAGGCGACGACCACCGCCCGCGCGAGCGTGTGCTCGAATACGCCCGCGAGCAGTGCGCCCGCCATGCCGCTGCCGATGGTCGCGAGCAGCCACGGGAAACGCAGCCGGAACGCCTTCCAAGGCGAAGCCTCTCGCGCCTGCGCGATGTGAAAACCGAGCGCTTCGAAGGTATCCGTCACCTGCACCGGCTCGGTGAAGTCGAGCACTTCCTCGGTGAAGACGCTGATGTCCAGGACGCCGACCACATGCCGGTCGGCATTCACCACGGGGAAGGCGAGAAATTTATAGAGAACGAAAAGCTCGCACGCCTCGAGCAGCGTCGCGCGCTCCGGCACCGTGACCACGCGGCGAATCATCAGGTCGCTCAAAAGCGCCCCGGGCAGCGCGACGAGAAAACGCCGCGTCGGCAGCACCCCGACGAGACGATCCTCGGCATCAACCACGTAGAAATAGACGATGCGCTCGCCGACGCCCTTCTCGCGAATGACGCGGAGCGCTTCGTCGATCGTCATGTCCTGGTGCAGCAGCGGAGAATCCATCCGCGCATGCGCCAGCACCGGATCCTGCAAATGCGTGTCGGCAGGCATGGAGAGAAATGACCAATGGAGAATGACCAATGACCAATGATTTCCGCGCGCGGCGGCTAAATCATTCGGATCGTGGCCGCTTCAACGGTCATTGGTCATTGCCCGCTCCCCGGCATCACCACCTGCGGCGGCGGCGGCGGAGCACTGCGGACCTCGACCACCCACCACACGGTGAAGGCGGCCGCCGCGACGATCAAGCCGCAGACGATCTTCCGCGCAGGCGAAGGCTCTTGCGTCACCGGGACGCCTATTCGTCCACCAGCGTGTCGATCTTCTCCGCGAGTTCGAAGTCGAGATCCGTAATGCCTCCCTCGCTGTGGGTCGAGAGCGCGACCTTCACCTTGCTGTAGCGGATGTCGATCTCCGGGTGGTGATCTTCCTCCTCCGCGATCTCAGCCACGCCGTTGACGAATTCGATCGCCTGCGAGAAATCGTCGAACTCGAAAAGGCGTTCGATGTGTTTTTTTTCCAGCTCCCATTCGGGCAGTTTTTTGAGCCACGTTTTGATGTCTTGGGCTGTGAGAAGTTCGGGCATGATATAGTTCGGTTATTAAAGAGAGGCAGAGGTAACACCCGTGACTCGCAATTCAAACGGAAACTTCGCATCTCATTCGGAGGAAAAACAACGTCCTTGCTGGCGGCCTTTGCGGACGTGTAGAAACGCGGCCCACCTTTCTCCTTATGGGCAATCTCTACAACAACATCGTCGAGACCGTGGGCCGCACCCCGCTGGTCAAACTCAACCGCATCCCCGCCAGCCTCGGCGTCGATCCGTCCACCACCGTCGCGATCAAGCTCGAGTACTTCAATCCGCTCGGCAGCGTGAAGGACCGCATCGGCATGGCCATGATCGAGGACGCGGAGAAGAGCGGCGTCCTCACTAAGGAGACCGTGATCATCGAGCCGACCAGCGGCAACACCGGCATCGCGCTCGCCTTCGTCGCCGCGGCCAAGGGCTACAAGCTCATCCTCACCATGCCAGAGACGATGTCCCTCGAGCGCCGCACGCTGCTCGCGATGCTTGGCGCCAAGCTCGTGCTCACTCCCGGCACCGAGGGAATGAAAGGCGCCATCGCGCGGGCCGAGGAGCTGCACAAGAACACGCCGAACTCGTGGATCCCGCAGCAGTTCAACAACCCGGCGAATCCCGAGATTCACAAGACGACCACCGCCGAGGAGATCTGGGCGGACACGGACGGCAAGGTGGACATCCTGGTCGCCGCGGTCGGCACGGGCGGCACCATCACAGGCGTGACGGAAGTGATCAAGCCGCGCAAACCCAGCTTCCAGGCCGTCGCGGTCGAACCCGCGGATTCCCCGGTCATCAGCCAGACGCTCGCCGGCGAGCCGCTCAAGCCCGGCCCGCACAAGATCCAGGGCACCGGCGCGGGCTTTGTGCCGAACAATTTGCACCTCAAGGATTCCGCCGGAAATCCGCAGATCGTCGAGTGCATCAAGGTGAGCAACGACGACTCGTTTGCAATTGCCCGCCGCCTCGCGAAAGAGGAAGGCATCCTCGCCGGGATCAGTTCCGGCGCCAATGTCTGGGCCGCCTGCCAGGTCGCGAAACGCCCGGAAAACAAAGGCAAACTCATCGTCACCATCGCCTGCTCGACCGGCGAGCGTTACCTCTCCACTGCCCTCGCCGCCGAGGCGAAGGCGGAAGTCGGCGGGTAACCGCGAATCCCACGCGCTTCACGGCGCGTGGTTTTGCAGGGTCGCGCGGATCCGGTAGTAGCCGCGTTCCGGCGGCGCGGGCGTTCCGAGGGTGACGACGCGGATGGCGCCGGTGCTTTCGCTCACGCTGGCAGTGCCGGTGGGTGGGGCGCCGTTGATGGATGTCGCGGTCGGCGTCCACGTGACGAGATCGGGGCTTTCTTCGACGAAGATCGTGGCGCCACGCGCGTCGGCGTTGCGGAGGAAACTGAGTTGCACCGCGCCCGGCCCCGGCAGGGCGAGCGTGAGCGCGCCGGGGGCGAGGTAGTCGAGCAGATTGACCCGGCCGTTTTGGTCGTGATCGCCGAGCGGGTCAGTGGCAGCGGGGTCGGCGAGTTCGTCGATGCTGCGATGGGTGGCGAGCCAGGCGGCGTAGCTTTGGCCATCCACCACGACCGGCACCGGCGCGGCGGCGGCGCCAAGGTCGGTGTTGGCGAGCGGCTGCACCGGGCCGAATGCTCCCGTCACCGGCAGCGCGGCGAGCACCGCGGGCGTGAGCGCCGCCGAGGGCGTCGCGACGCGGAACCACGCGGCCTCGGCCACGAGATCCGGCGTGCCGGCGGCGCTGACGGTGCGGTTGTGCTGAAAAGCGCCGAAGCCGCCGACCGCCGTGAAGTGCGTCGCGGTGGCAAACCCGATCTGCATCGTGGCCGGAAAATCCGCGCGCGTGAACCGCTGCTCGACGATCCACTGCCCGCCGGGATGCTGGCGCAGCAGGACGACGGTGCTGCCCACTCGCACGATCTGCATGGTGATGGTGTTCTCGCCGAGCGGCACGCTCTGCGCCGAAGCGTAGAAGTTGCCCACGCTGTTCGTCGTGTTCATCACGATGCACTGCCATTGGTTAGCGTTCGGCTGCGCGACGGGATCGGCGGTGCCGAAATAGAGCGACACATAGTTCTCCGTGCCCGCGCTCCAATCGCCCCCCGGCGACGCGCCCGCATTCGTGATCGCCCGCGGGCGGCGCAGCATCAGGCCGCCCACGCTGTAGTTCGAGCTGGGCCGGCCCGCGGCATTGTTGCGCCGGCTGATGTCCATCTGCACCGTGGCCACGAAGTCGCCGGTGATGTTGCGGAAAACATACGGCCCCGCGAAGTCCTCGAACCAACTGCTCGCCACCGGCATCAGCCGCATGTGCCCGGCGAGCGAAGTGTTCACATCCCAAGTGGCGAGCTTGTTCGCGCCCCAGCCTTCGGTGAGGTCGAGGCGCTGCCAGTGGGAAAGTGAGGCCGCAGCTTCGAACTCGTCGCCGATGCTCGCGAGCGGATCGACCACGGGAACAGCACTCAAGTAATCCACGCTCACGCCCAGCGCCGCGCGGCTCGGCACGCCACCGACCGTCGCCGCGCCGATGTTCAGCCGCAGGGTGACGCTGCCATTTCCGGCGAAGCCGCCGAGCCGCGCGCGAAAGTGCCGGCCGTCGCCTTGCGGAATCAGCGTGGCCCAGCCCGCGCCGGCGCTCCCACCGACGATCAGATCGTCCTCGTCGAGGCCGATCACGGGCGCGCTGAATTCAATATGGAAATCCACGAACGGCCAGCGCACCGGCGAGCCCTGACCCGGCGCGGCTACGATCGTCACGCCCGGCGCATTCGCCGCATCCACCACGACCGCGCTGCCATCGAGCGAGCGGATGTAGGCGAGCAGATTCGCACGCTCCACCGCGGGCACACTGCGGTGCGGCTGCGCGGCCGCGAGATCATCGGCCGCGCTGACCGTGAAGTGGTCCACCGCCCAGTCACCGCCGGCGCGGGTGATCTCCACGGTGTTGTTCGCGCCCGCGAGCAGCGGCACATTTTCCACCCGCGCCGCGGCCCAAAACGTCTCGCGGAAGGCAGGCGCATTGCCGGTGCCCACGAGCGTGATCGCGTGGGCCTGGCCATTCACGCGGATCGTGGCCGGTCCAGCGGTCGTGGCGCTGTAGCGAATCTCCACCGCGCCCACACCGCCGCTGCCGCCATCGACGCCGGTGCGCGTGAGCGTGCCGTTGGCGTTGAGCTGCACGACGCCGCCCATGACCGTGTTGTCCCAGTTGATCAGGACGTTGCCATTGGCACCGGTTTGAATATTGCCGCCGCCGGTGATGCTGCCCGTCTCCGCCTGATACACGGCACCCCCCGCGACGGTGAAGACATCGTCCAGCACGCGCGCCGAGCCATCGTGAAAGTACGGCGCATTCGCCCACACGCCGCGCAACGTCGGCGTATCGATGCCCGTGAGCAGCGCGCCGAGGCGCTGACCGCTCGTGGTGCGCAGCGTGCCGACATCGTGCAGCGCGTTCGTGTTGCTGTCGGTCAGCGCGCTGCCGCTGTGGCAGGATGCGCAATTCATCGCGCTGAAAACCTGCCGGCCTGCCTCTGCCGCGGCCGTGAGCGAGCCATCGGTCGCGCGCGATGGACTGCGCGGCAGGTGTTCATTGCCGAGCGAGGTCACGTAGGCGGCGAGCGCATCGAGATCTGCGCTGAGGCCAGTCTTCGCCGCACCGAGCGGATTCTGCGTCGCGGTGAATTGCACATTGGTCAGAAACCCCGCGCCACCGAAGAACCCGCGGATGTCATTCTCGAAGTCCTGAATCTCATCGAAGTTCCCCGACCAATGCACGCGGCCATGTCCCACGCCCGCGCGCCCGCGCAGCTCCACCGTGTTGCGCAGCCCTTCGCCGCGCTGGGTGAAATCCCACACGCGCCCATCGGAGCCGCCATCCACGTGGCACGAGGCGCAACTGATGTAACCCTCCGCGCTCATGCGTTCATCGGCGCGATAGAAAATCTGTTTTCCGAGCAGCACCGCGGCGCCCAGCGATTCATTCGCGACGGTGTTCACGGTGGAACTCGTGAGCGCGATGGAACCGGCGTCGAACAACGGCGTGCCGGCAATGACCGAGAGGCTGCGCGCCATGAAATTTTGCACGAACACCCGTCCCGTCGCCGCATCCACCGCCACGCCCTGCGGTGCCGCGCCGACCATCTGCCGCGTGACCAGTGCGCCGAGCCCGGAGATATATTCCATCGCGAGCAGATCGAAGATGGCGACCTGGTTGTTGCCTTGGAGCGTGACGAGGAGGTAGTCACCGCGGGGCGAAAATGCGAGGGCGGTCGCCGAGTCGCTGTTGTCGATGTCCACGTCGCGCAGCACCGCGCCGGCGGCGTTCGCGGGGTTGAGGTCCACGTGCAGCAGCATGTTGCGCTGCGTGCTGTCGTGCGTCTGCGCGGCGTTGAAGAGCGTGCCGCGTTCGGTGTTCTGCTTCGTCGCCGCGACCCACGCGGTGAGTCCATCGGGCGCGTAGGCGACGGCGGCGAGGTAGTTCGGCACGCCACGGCTCATCGCGGTGCTGTCGCGATGTTCTTCGTCGCCCAGCTTGGGCAGACGCAGGGTGCGGTTGAGCGTGAAAGTGGCGGCGTTCACCTCCCACACCTCGCCCTGGTTTTGCGGTGAAATGAAACGCGTGACGAGCACCCGCGTGCCGTCGCTGCTGACGGCCAGCGCGCGTGCGGTCGGACCGAGCGCGAGATCGCTTCCGATCTGCGTCCGCGTCGCGACATCGTAACGCCGCAATGCACCGCTGCCGTAGAGCGAGACATACGCGGTCTGGCCATTCGGCGAGATCGCAACGCCGAACGGCGCGCTGCCGTAACCGGTGGAAATGTCCGAGAGCACCGCGCCGGTGCCGCCGTTCAAGACCATCATGCGATCCGCATCGTGGCACGCCACCCAGACGTTGCCCGCCGCATCGAGCGCAAGGCTGCGCGGATCGGCGGCGACACTCACTTCACCGAGCACCGCGAGTGTATCCGCATGCACCACCGTGACTGTGTTCGCATCCGGGTTCACCGTCCACACGCGGCGGTTCGCGCCATCCACGACAGTCGCGCTGCTGGCCGTCGCGCTCGGACCCGCCGGAAGTGTGAGCACATTGATGCCGACATTCCGACTCGACACCGCGCCGAGCGGATCGCGCGCCTGCACCACCGGTTGATAGTGGCCCGCATCGGCATAGGTGAAGGCCACGCTCGCAGCCGCGCCCCACACCGTCTTCGGTCGGCCATCGCCGGCATCGAAGCGATACTCGATCGCCTGCCCCGGCTCATCCGTGGCTGCCGCCGCGAGCGTGATCTCACCGCCCGGCGCGATGAGCGGCGTGTTGGCGGTGAACGAGGTGATCACCGGCGCCGCATTCCCCGCGACAATGCCGCCCGTGGAAAAGGTGAAGCTGTAAGGCTCCATCGCATTGCCCGCCGCGTCTTCGATGCCATCTAGCACCACCTCGTAGGTGGTATTCGCCGCGAGCGACGCATCCGGCGTGAAAGTGATGATGCCATCGAACGTGCGCGCGAACTGCGCAGCGAGCGGCGCGCCGCCCACCGGCCGGATGAGAATCGTGTCACCATTGACGATGCTGCGCGTCTCCAGCGTCTCGTGGATGAGGATGCTGATCGGCGATGCCACCGGGTAATTCGTCTGCCCATCGCGAGGGATGTGAAAGCCCACCTCCGGCGGGCGCGTGTCCGCAGCCGCCTGATGCACCCACACGGCCATGCCTTGCTGCGTGCCGTAGCCGCCGGTGATCACGAGATTTCCCAGCGGCAGCGAGAACTGACTTGCGTCCATGCCATTCGCCTCGGTGGCGAGCGAGAGCACCACTTCCTTCGACCGCAGGTCCACCTTGTGATTCCCCATGAACGCGTAGTCGTCCTGGAACATCACGTACATCGTCTCATCCTCAGCCGGCAGTGCCTTGTCGATGATCCACTGCGGGTCCGTGGGGTCGGTGATATCGACCATGCGGAAGCCATGGTGCCCTTCATTAAAATCGCGCCGGTACGGCCACACCACATAGAGCCGCCCGCCGCCGCCCCACACGGCCGGCCAGTAACCGCCCGGGCCGCCATCGGTGAGCGTGCTCAGCAGGACCGGATTGTTCAGGTCGCTGATGTCGTAGATCGCGAGGCCCGTGCGGCTTTGATCCGAGGCCATGATGAGCAAATTTCCGACGATCACCGGATGCGCGATGACGCCGGTCAGCCCGAGGTGATCCCACGTCGCATAGCTCTGCCACTGACCCGTCTGCGTGTTGTGCCGGCGGATGAAGGCGTCCTGGGCGAAGTCGTTGTAAACCCAGAAGGTCGGGTCCACGAGGAACGGGTGAAACATCGCGCCGCGCCCGCCGACACCGCGCTGCGGATTCATCTCGGTGAAGGCCACGCGGTTGTTCACTCCATAGGTCGGCGTCGCGTCGAAGGACCAGCCGACGGGGAAGTTCGGGCCGAGGACCAGCAGGTTGTTGCGATAGAAATAGCCGTGCGCCATCACCGGTGCCGGCGAGGTGCCGAGGTTCGCGAGTTCCACGGGATTGGCAGGATCGGCGAAGTCCCACGATCGCGCCTGAATATCCGATCCCGGCGCGCTGCCCGGCGGCTCCGGTGCGGTGTAAACCAATCCATTGTGCCACGCGATGATCGCCGTGCGCCCATGCGTGGCGGCGATGCGGGCGGGCGTGAGGAGCTGCCCAGCCGCGGCGCGCGGGATATTCTCAAAGCCCGCACCGCGCACGGACCACGAGGCCAGCAGCCAAATCAGCGACACGAACCAGGACAGCAGTCTCATGCTCTACTTTGCACAGAGGAACAGCGGTTCGTTACAATCCTCGCTGACTTTTTCCGCAACGGCGTTATCGACTCGCATCGCCATGCCCGAGCGTCCCACCCGACTCAGCCAAGTGGAGATCCGCGACCTCTTTCGGTCCGCGCTCGGCGCCACGCCGGCCGCGGCGGGCTGGGTGCCGCCGGAGCCGGAGGCGCTCGCGCCGCACTTTCCCGGATTTAGCATCGAGGCCCTGATTGCCCGCGGCGGCATGGGCGCCGTCTATCGCGCGCGGCAGCTTTCGCTCAGCCGCACCGTGGCGATCAAGCTGCTGCCTTTCGACCTCGGCGTGCGCGAGGATTTCGCCGAGCGCTTCCGCCGCGAGGCCACCGCGCTGGCGCGGCTGAATCACCCGCACATCGTCGCGGTCCACGATTTCGGCCAGGCGGATGACGGCCACTACTTCATGGTCATGGAATATGTGGAAGGGAGCGACCTCGCCGCGCGGCTGCGCATCGGCGGACCGCTGCCGCCCGGCGAAGCGCTGCGCATCGTCCGCGAAGTCTGCGACGCGCTGCACTACGCACACGAGCAAGGCGTGGTGCATCGCGACATCAAGCCCGCGAACATCCTGCTCGACTCCGCTGGCGGAGTGAAGGTGAGCGACTTCGGCATCGCGCAATTTGCCCATGAGGAAATCGCGCGCGGCCTCACCGCCACCGGCACACTGCTCGGCACGCCGGACTACACTGCGCCCGAGCAACTCGCGCCGCAGGGGGCCGTCGATCAGCGCGCGGACATCTTCAGCGTCGGCGTGATGCTCTACGAATTGCTCACCGGGCAATTGCCGCGCGGCGTCTTCCGTCCCGCATCGGAGCTGGCGCGGGTCCCGCGCGAACTGGACGCGGTCCTGGCCCGCGCGATGCAGAGCGAGCCGGGCCGCCGCTACTCGGCGGTGACGGAGCTGAGCGCCGAGCTGGTGAGTGCGCCGCCGCCGGGCCGCCGCAGATCGGCCGGACAGCGCATCGCGGCAGCCGCCGCGCTGCTCGCCGCCACCGGCGGGCTGTGGTGGTTCACCCGGCCACCCGCGCCCTTCACAAACAGCCTCGGCCTTCACTTCGTGCCCGCCGGCACACCCGGCGTGCTCTTCTCCACGATGGAAACGCGCGTGCGGGACTACGAAGCTTTTTCCCGCACGCAGGGCAATCAATATGGGAACCCGGTCTTCATGAACTACGACGGCACCAAGGCCGGCTGGACGGTGAAGAATGCAAGCTGGCGCACGCCGGGTTTTCCGCAGGCGGCCGATCATCCGGTCGTCGCCGTCAGCCACGGCGATGCCGTGGCGTTTTGCGACTGGCTGACCCAACACGAACGCGCTTCCCGCCGCATCGGCGCCGCGGATCGCTATCGCCTTCCCCGCGAGGCGGAATGGAATCTTGCCGCCGGGTTGAACGCGGATGCCCACGATCCGGCGGGAACATTTCCGTGGGGCAATGACTTCCCGCCGCCGCCGGACGCGGGAAATTTCGCGGGCGAAGAGTTGCGCGAGCAGAGCGCATTCAAAGACCTGCCCGTCATCGGTGGCCGGCGCGATCCGCATCCGTTCACGGCGCCGGTCGGGTCCTATCGGCCGAATCGGCACGGTCTCCGCGACATGGGCGGAAACGTCGTCGAGTGGCTGCAAGCCGACGGCGCGACGAAGGTGAATGTCCGAGGCGCGAGCTGGTGGCACTCGGTTGCGGGCGATCTCGACGCCGGGCATCGCGATCCCCTGGACGTGGACGTGCGCTCCTTCGTCATCGGCTTCCGCATCGTGCTGGAGCGCGCCGGCCAGCCATGAACGCCCATGCCTTCCAGCCCACCCGCTGGAGTCTCGTGGCCCGCGCGACCGAGGCCGATGCGCCCGCCGCCCGCGCCGCGCTGGACGAGCTTTGCCAGCTCTACTGGCCGCCGCTGTGCAGCTTCGCGCGGCGGTGGGGATTGAGCGACGCCGACGCCGAGGATGCGACGCAGAGTTTTTTTGCCGAGCTCTTGCGCAACGAAAAATTCGCCTTCGCCGATGCCGGGCGCGGGCGGCTGCGCACGTTCCTGCTCGCGACCTTCACGAAGCGCCTTCTCGACTTCAACCGCCCGGCGTGCGCGCAATCGCGCGGGGGCGGCGTGCCTGCGCTTTCACTCGATGCTCCGCTCGACGAAAGCGGCATCCACCTCGAACCCGCCGATCCCGACGGGCCTGAGTTGGAGTTCAACCGCCAGTGGGCGATCACCACGATGGAAACCGCGCTCGCCCGGCTCGAAGCGGAACACACCGACCGCGCCAAAATTTTCACCGCCTGCCGCCCGCTGCTCGGACTCGACTCTGCCGGCAACGAAGACTACGCCGCGATCGCCCGCCGGCTCGGAATGAAGGAAGGCGCGATCCGCGTTGCGGCGCATCGGCTCCGCCAGCGCTTTCGCGAGATCATCTTCGCCGTCGTCGCCGAGACGCTCGACACGCCCAGCGAAGCGAACGTCCGCGCGGAGATCGGCGTGCTGATGGAGTCGCTGCGATAGCGCCGCACTACTCGCGCGAGAGCTGGCGGATTTGATCCGCGGTGCCTTCGAGCGCGTTGAGGGAGCGCAGCTTGCCTTGCTTGTCCAGGAGCCAGACGGTGGGCAGGGCGTTGATTCCAAATGAACGCACGAGCCCGCCTCGCCAGCTCTGGCCGTCGAAGGCGACCGGCCACGTCAGGCGGTATTGTTTTATCGCCTCGTCGAGCGCTTCGCGTTTTGGATCGAGGTTCACCGCGAGCGCGGCGACGCTGCCTTTCGGCGCTTCGGCGATCGCTTTTTGAATCCGCCCGAGAGCTTCCGTCGAGGGCGGCGAAAAGTCCGCGAAGAACACAACCAGCAACAGGCGACCGCGATAGTCCTCGACGCTGACTTCCTTCCCCTGCACGGAGGTGAAGCTCAATTTGATCGGCGTGCCGAGCAGATCGATCCGGCGCAAGTCATCCGCGATCCGCGTCTTCAACCCGGGGTCCGTGGCCAGCGCGTTGGCATCGGTGAGCAGCGCCGTCTTGGTCCGTGGCTGGCCGTCGAAGAGCGTCGCGACTTCCGCGAGCAAGGCCGCCACGCGACGGTCACCCGGATACTCGATATGAAACTTTCGCGCCGCCGAGAGCAACTGGTCCCGCGCGGCCCCCGGCGCCTTTTGCGCCCCGCGCATCAGCCGGGTCACCTTGGCAAATTCCACCTCCACCCGCTGCTCCGGAGTCGCCGATTTTTCTAACGCCGCGAGAATCTGCGCCGCCTCGCCGCGCGCCTTTTCCGAGTTCTGGAAGCCGCCGCGAATCTCCAGCAACCGCACCAGCCGGAGCCGCGCTTCAAACGCGTGCTCATCCTGCGGGTGCGCGGCAAGAAACGCGCGCAACGCCTGTTCCTGACGGTCCAGATGCCCGGCCGCCACGCCTCGCGCTTCCTGCATGGTGCGTGCCTGCGTCTGCGGTCCGCGATCGAGCGCGGTCACCGCCAGCCAATCGTCCGCCGCGCTGCCCGCCCACGCCGTGACCGCCAGTCCCGGCGCAAGCAACCATGCTGGCCAATGGCGTTTCATGGGCGATTGACGGGTACGATCGACGTATAGACCGCGCGATGATCGCTCGCGATGTCCCAATCCGGTCCGCGATAAACGGTGCTCTTCTCTTTGACCACCTCGCGAAAAAGCCCCGGGCTGACGAACAGGTAGTCGATGCGCGAATACTGGTCCGCCGTTTTCCAGTAGTGCGTCCACCGGTCGCCGAATGAATCTCTCGCCCACAGGTCCGCCATGTAAGTCGCCGTGCCCCGGACGCCGGTGATTTCCGAGAACATCGGCTGATCCTTGGTGTCGTTGAAGTCACCGTAGCAAACCAAATTCACGTGCGGTTCGGCCTTAAGGATCGCATCGAGATGCCGGCGCAACTCCTGAGCTTCGTGCCGGCGCACGATCGCCTCGCCGGCCGGTGTCGGCAGTTTCGATTTCAAATGCGCGCCGACCAGCCGCAGCCGGTACTCCGGCGCGACCTGCACGGTCACATCGAGAAATCCTCGCCGCACCTTTTCCACCTGGCCGCCGAGATCGTACCCCACATCGGTTACGGATTGGCGCCCGACGATCGGAAACCGGCTGAGCAGCGCGAGGTGCCGATCCGGATCAGCCGCCTGCACATATTCGGATGCGGCAAAATTCAGGCCCGCTTCAGCGAGCCGCTTTTGGAAATCCTGGAAGCGCTCCGGGGTGCCCATCTCGCACACCCCGAGGATATCCGGATTGATCTCCCGGATGATCCGCACCAGCGCCTCGATCTCGGTTTTGGGTTTCTCCTTGGTCGAATATTTTTGCCCGTTGCCGGCAGGTTTCGCGTCCACGTAGTTCCGCAGATTGTAGTGACAGACCACGATCTCCGCCGGGGCCGCCCAGAGGGTCGCGGACCAGGTGATCCACGCGAGGAGCGGCGCGAGCGGGGGGAGTTTCATCGGGGAAATGAAAAAGGCTCGCCGGATGAAGGCGAGCCCTTTTCCAAATCAGGACTGAAAATTTAGCCGACGCGCGTCGGATCGTGAGGCTGGGTCTCGGCGACCGGTTGGGGATGCTCGTCGTGATGCACGTTGCCGTGCTCGTCATGATGCACGTTGCCGTGCTCGTCATGATGATACTCGGACTCCGCAGCCACATCCGCCTTTGGCTCGTAGAGCGCCTTGGGCGACTCGGTCGCTGGCGGGCGGGTGACTTCGCGCTCGATTTCGTCCTTGGCCTTGCCAAATTCGCGGACGGCCTGACCCATACCGCGGGCGAGTTCAGGGAGTTTCTTGGCCCCGAAAAGGAGCAGGATCACCAAAAAGATGATCAGCGTATCTGGACCGAAAAAATTACCGAAGGATGCAATGTTCATGATGGCTTGTCGTCGAGGTGTTCCGGCTGGTCCTTACCTTTGCGAAATTCGCGAATGGAAGCCCCGAGGCCTTTCGCCAATTCGGGCAGCTTCTTCCCGCCAAAAAGGAGCGCGATGACGCCAATGATGATGAGCGTATCGACGCCGAAAAAACTGCCAATGGAAGCAAGGATCATGGTCGGGTGGGATTGATAACTTTCAACTAACACCCATGGGTGGAAGTTGCAATGGGGCATTCAGACAAGCGGCGGGCGCCGCAATCCTTAGAGGATGTACCGAAACCAAACCAGCGACCGGAAAGGAACCGCGGATTACGCGGATTTGCGCAGATTACGCGGATTCAGCTTTCGGGAAATCCGCGTAATTCGCGGTCAATTTTCGACTTCCGGTACATCCTATTACAGGATGTCCCGACAGATCTTCACCTACCGATGAAGCAGGTGCTCGAGTCCCTTCCCGAGGACGCCAAACATCAGCCCGAAGTAAATCCACGCGGCGAGATTGACGAAGTAGCCGGCGAGCACGAAGACGCCGTCGCGCTCGATCAAGCCCGCGGTGAGCAGCACCACGGAAATGGCCGGGAGGGTGTTGGAAAGCGGGATGAGCGGCGGCAGCGGGAGCAGGAGTTGGACGCCGCCCGAGGCGAGGCCGAGACCGATGAGATTGATCATGCCGGGCCACTGTCTCAGGAACGCCATTCGCGGACGGGCGACCTTTTCCATCCAGGTGCAAAGCTTGAGGCCGAGCTTCACGATCCTCTCGAGAGTCGAATATTTCACCTCCCGGCGGAGGATGAATCTGGGCAATTCCGGCTTGCGGCCAAAGCAGATGCGCAGGCCGAGGAAGGTGATCACGACGCCGAACGGGATGGAGAGGCCGGGAATGGCGATGGGCGCGCAAAACGGCAGCGACATGAGCAGGATGAAGAGCGCGAACCCGCGTCCTTGCAGGATCTGCTCCAGTTCGCCCAGCGAGAGCGAGCGGCCTCCCGCGCGGACGAGCAACATCCGCAAGTCGTCGGAAAGACGCTGCGGGGGAAGCGCCTCGCCGGGTGCCGGTTCGAGCAGATGATGGGTCATGGCGCAGGCTCTCCGCCGGCATTTGCGACCGGGGTGCCACGGGCGCACCACCAGCCGAAGGCGGTGATAAGGGCGGCGAGCAGGTAAGGACCGACGTGATGGACGGCACTCAACCAGGTGCCGAGCCATCGAATGACGAACGGATCATCCGTGATCATGTGCATCGCCACCCAGCCAAGCACGCCACCGCCGACCCACACGAAAGCCGGGAATCGATTCATCAGCTTCGAAAGCACCCCGCTGCCCCAGACGACGAGCGGGAGGGAGAGGAGGAGGCCGAAGATGACGAGGGTCATGTCGCCACGCGCCGCGGCGGAAATGGCGATGACGTTGTCCAGGCTCATCACGACATCGGCGAGGATGATGACGCCGATGGCTTCCTTCAAGGTGGTGCCTTCCCGGACATGCTCCGCATCGCCGGTCCCCATGCGCACGAGTTTCACCGCGATCCAGACGAGGAGCAGCCCGCCCACGAGTTGCAGCAGCGGGATCTTCAGCAGGAAGGTAACGATCGCCACGAAGAGCAGTCGCAGGACGACGGCGCCCGCGGTTCCGAAGACGCGGCCCCAAAACTGTTCGCGCGGCGGCAACGAGCGCACCGCGAGCGCGATGACCAGCGCATTATCGCCCGCGAGGAGGAGATCGATGATGACGATGCGCACCCAGCCGGCCCAGAATTGCGGGTTGGTCAGAAAATCCATCGAGGCAGGCGAGGCGCGGAAAAGTGGCACATGGGGGCACAGCTTCTAGAGCCGAAGAATCGCAACGGCAACTCCCGTGGTCAGATCGATTTTCGCGCGGCTAGTGATCGTGATGTTCGTGTCCCTCGTGCTCCCAGCGGGCGAGCGATTCCTTGTGAAAATGTCGGGACTTCAGGAAGCGGCGGAGCAGTCCGTACCGTGGACTGAAGAGGTAGGCCGCAAAGAAGATCGCGCCGAGCACGAGGACGATGCAGGCGCCGGAGGGAAGATTCAGCCAATAGGAAAGCAGCAGGCCCGAGCAGGTGCCGAACATTCCAAGGACTCCCCCACCCCACAGCATCGCCGGGTAGGAATCGCAAAGCAGATAGACGGTCGCCGCCGGCGCGATGAGCAGGCCGAGGAGCAGGATGACCCCGACGGCCTGGAGCGACGCGATCATCGTCAGCACGAGGGAAATCATGAGGACGAGATTGAGCGCATTGACGCGGATGCCCTGGGTGATCGCGACGGTGGGATCGAACAACGTGACGAGCAGCGGCCGCTGCAACGCCACGAGCAACGGCACGACGACGAGGCTGATCGCATAGGCCGTCCAGAGATCGGCGTTGGAGAGGCCGAGGATATTTCCGAAGAGATAGTGCATCAGCGAGACGCGCACTTTCACAAAGGTGATGAGCACCACGCCGAGCGAAAACGCGACGGTGTAAAGAATGCCGAGCGCGGTGTCCTCCTTGAGCCGTGAACTGCGCGCGAGCAATTGCGCGCCGAGGGCGACGATCAACGCCGCGACCAGCGCGCCAAAAAACAAACCCGCCGGCGCGAGCCCGAAAAGCATCAGCCCGACCGCGAGCCCCGGCAGCAGCGAGTGCGAAAGCGAATCCGCCATGAGCGCGAGCCGGCGCAGGACGACGAATGCGCCGAGGAATCCATTGGTGAATCCGATCAGCGCGCCGCCCACGAAGACGCGGCGCATGAACTCGTGGTGAAAGGGTTCAGACAGCCATTCCATGATCGAGAGCCGCGAAGATGCGGGTGCTGTAGGTTTTGCGGATGTTCGTTTCGGTGAAGGTCTCGCCGATCGGGCCGCACGCGATCAGCTCGCCATTGAGGAGCAGGACTTGATCGAAAAGATCGGGCACCGAGGCGAGATCGTGATGCGAGGCGATGATCAGTTTTCCCTGGCCGCGCAGTTCGCGGAGCAGGTGCTTCAGGCTGTCCTGCGTCGGCTGGTCGAGTCCGGTGAAAGGTTCGTCGAGTAGGAAAACGTGAGCCTGCTGGGCGAGCGCGCGGGCCAGGAAGGCGCGCTGCTGCTGGCCGCCGGAGAGTGCGCTGATCTGGCGTTTTCCGAGCGGCGCAAGCTGCATCGCGGTGATCGCCTGATCCACGGCGGCGTGATCTTCCGCGCCGAAACGCCGCCACCAGCCGAGACGCAGAAAGCGGCCCATCTCCACGAGCCCGCGCACGTCGGTCGGGAAGTCCCAGTCGATCTGCTCGCGCTGCGGCAGGTAGGCGAATTCCCCGGTCGCACCGGTGACGGCGCGGCCGTGGAAATGGATCGCGCCGGTCTCGCGCGGCACCAAGCCGGCGAGCGCTTTCAGCAAGGTGGATTTGCCGGCGCCATTCGGTCCGACCAGGCCGACACACTGGCCGCAGCCGACCTCGAAGGAGAGATGATGCAGCGCCGGGATGCGGTTATAGGAGACGGTGAGGTCCGAGACGTTGAGATGATGGGAATGCATCGGGTCAGGGAAAGGTCAGCACGTCGTCGATCGTCCCGGTGCCCCAGAGCGTTTTCTCGTGCGTTTCGCCGGCGGGATCGGTGAGCCGCACGCGCATCGCCGCGACCGGCGCGCCTTCGGGAAACTGGACCTGGAATTGCAGGTCGATGCCTTCCTTCGGGTAAGGCAGTTGGAGCTTCTGCTCCAACTCCTCCGATGGTGAGGCGGCGCTCCAGACTTCCTTCCCGAGGTGCAGCACGCGCAGCTTTTTCGGCCGGGTGGTGAAGGTCAGGTGCAGCGCGATTTCCCGCGCGCCCTCCGGCGCCGTCGTGGCGTTTTCATCCGCCCTGGCTTCGCCCGCGCGGGTCAGGCGGTGCAAGGGATAGCCGAGACTGAGGATGGCGAGGAAGGCGAAGAGCGCCCTCAGCAGCGGCGAGCCTCGCACCTACTTCAGCGCCTCCACGATCGCCGAGAGATTGTGCCGGTACATGCCTTCATACGTGCCGGCTTCCCCCTCGCCGAGGCCGTCGGCATACAGCTCGGGGCCGACCTTCGCGCCCGTTTCACTCGTGATTTCCTTGAGGACCTTCGGATTCTCGATGCTCTCCGGGAAGATGGCCTTCACCTTCTGCGCGCGGATCACGCCGATGATCTCCGCGACCTTCTTGGAGGATGGCTGGTCGCTGCTCGAGACGCCCTCGATCGCGTAGATCGTGAAGCCATTTTCGCGGGCAAAATACTGAAAGGCATCGTGCGACGTCACCAGCTTCCGGCGGTCGCGAGGCAACTCCGCGAGCCTGGCCTTCGCCCATTTTTGCAGGGCTTCGAGCCGGGCAAGGTACTTCGCGGCATTCGCGGTGAAGAGCGCGCGATCCTCCGGGCTGACCCTGATCAACTCATCGCGCACGATCTTCGCGGCCTTCCCGACATTCGCCACGCTGTGCCACCAGTGCGGGTCTTCGTTCCCGTGGTCGTGGCCATCGTGATCGCCCGCCAGCTTCAACGACGAAAAGCCGGCGCCGACCTCGATGAGCCGGCCCTGCGCGCCGGTCGCCTGCTTCAATTTTCCCACGTATCCCTCCATGTGCTTCGCAGAAAGCAGGATGAGTTGCGCGTCGCCCACGATCTTCATGTCCGCGGGTTTCGGTTCGAATTCGTGCGGGTCCACGCCCGGCTTCACATGGCCGGTGACGGCGACGCGCCCGCCACCGACCTGCTGCGCGACCTCGGTGAGGATGGTGGAGAATGACGAGACGCGAATGGGTTCAGCCGCCGCCAGCGGCAACGCGGCGAGCAGTGCGCAGAGGAGCATTTTCATATGGGGGCCGAAGCTAAACCGCCCCACCGCCCATGCAAGCCATTTGCATTAAGGACGGCCGTCTGGAGGAACACGCTCCGTCGTGTCCGTGGATGCAATGGAGGGACACGCTCCGTCGCATCCCTGGATACACGGACACGACGGAGCGTGTCCCTCCAGCACCCCGCGGAAGGTTGCAATTTCCACCCCGCCCGATACCTCACTGCGATGCTTCCAGTGATCGCGCAGGCCCTTCGGCAACTGGCCGCGTTGCTCGCGCTCGCGCTCGCACCGGCGGTCGTCTCCGGGGTGGTGCAGCTCAAATGGCAGGGCCTCGCGCAGCCGCTGGGAGACGAGGTGGCGCCGAGCGAAGTGCAGTCGTGGACGGCGCCGGTGCGATGGGTCGATGCGCGCCCGCGGGCGAAGTTTGAGGAAGGGCACATCCCCGGCGCGATCCTGCTCAATGAAGACGAATGGGATCGGCTCGTCCCGGCGTTTCTCGACGCCTGGGAACCGGAGGAAATGGTCGTCGTTTATTGCGACAGCGGGAGCTGCGAGGCGAGCCACGCGGTGGCCCGGCGGCTCCGCGAGGATCTGAAATTGGAAAACGTGCGCGTCTTGAAAGGAGACTGGAAACGATGGTCGCCAAAGTAGCGCTCCTGCTCATTCGTTTGCTGGTCGGCGGCGTCTTCATCTACGCCGGCGTGCTGAAAGCGTGGGAGACCCAGGACTTCGCGAGCGACATCCGGCATTATGCGATCATCCCGTGGTCGGATCTCGTGCTGCTCCTCGCGGTCTATGTGCCCTGGGTCGAGATCTTCGCCGGGCTTGCGGTCGTCTGCCGCCGGCTCTACCTCGGCGGGTTGATTGCGATCGTGGGAATGATGCTGATCTTCACCGGCGCGCTGACGAGCGCGTGGGCTCGCGGGCTCGACATTTCCTGCGGCTGTTTCGGGCGGGAGAAGGAAGCGATTCGCACCCACTTTCCCGCGCTGCTCGGCCGCGATCTCGGCATCCTCATCGGCGCGCTGATCCTCCTCGGCGCGGAGGCGCGACGCGTTGACAAGCCAGGGCTTCGAGAGAACTAGGAGCGAACCGGCATGCGTCTCGTTTTCCTCGCCCTCCTCGCGCTCACGCCCAGCGCGTGGGCCGGCGAAAGTCTGACCCTCGCCGCAGCCCTCGCGCGGCCGGACCTTCGCTGCAAAATCACCGGCGCTGATACGCTCTCGGTCTCGGTGGAGAATCGTTCCGGTTCATCCGTCGCCGTAGCGCAGCCGGCGGGGCTGATCTGCGAGGGGCGTGTGATCACGCTGCGCGCCGCGCAGATGGCGGTGCCGGCGCATCAGACGGTCGAGGCACTGATCCCCTGCGCCGCGCTCTCCACCCGCACCCCCCTCGCGAGCGGAGATCGCCGCCCGACCACCGACACCGAGCCGCGGCTCGCGGGACTGCTCGATTATTTCTCCCGCAACAACGACGTGCCGCGCCTGACCGCGCAGCTACTCGTCCTGTGCGTCACGGAAGACATCACCTTCGCCTCGTGGCGCCGCTTCCTCGGCGCGCAGCCCGGCACCGAACCCACCCCGCAGGAAATCGGCGCCGCGATCGACGCCCTCGGCGTACTCCGCGAGATCCATCCGCAGAGCACCTTCGCTCTTGCATCCGATGCCGAACTGAAACTCCGCGCGCTGCGCAATCCCCTCGCCCGCGCAAAGGCCGCGCAGCTCTACGGCTTCGCGCTGCCCGATGCCCCGCTCCCGCCGGCACTCGGCACCTTGCTCCACCGGAAGCCCGGCGACAACTGCCCCATCTGCCGGCAGCGCGCGCTCATGCAGCCGCGCGAAGACGGGCTGTAGAGCGTTGGCTTTACGGCAGGTCGGCGGCCTCCTACAAGATGGGCGCATGCGACGCTTCGCCTTCGCCCTCCTGCTGGTCGCGCTCACTTTCAGGCACACAGCGTTCGCGGCGGAGGGCGAATTCCGCCCCCTCTTCAACGGGCGCGACCTCACCGGCTGGGATGGCGATCGCCGCTACTGGTCGGTGCGGGACCACTGCATCCGCGGCGAAACGACGCTCGCCTCGCTGCCCGTCGGAAACACCTTTCTCATCTGGCGCGGCGGCGTCCTCAAGGACTTCGAACTGCGGCTCAAATTCCGCCTCCGGAACGGAAACTCCGGCGTCCAGTATCGATGCGCGGATCTTGGGAAATGGGTCGTCTCCGGATACCAGGCCGAGATCGAAAACAAGCAGGGCAAGGCCGGGTTTCTCTACGAGGAAAAAGGACGCGGCTGGCTGGCGCGAGTCGGCGAGAAGGTCGAGGCCGGACCGGACGGCAAGCCAAAGGTGGTCGGCGAACTGGCGAAAAAAGACGCGCTCATCGCCCAAGGCTACTACCGCATGCGCGACTGGAACGAGTATCGCATCGTCGCGCGCGGCAACCGCATCCAGCATTGGTCGAACGGATTTCAGACCATCGACTTCACCGACCACGACCCGGCGCGACGCGCACTCGCCGGGCTGCTCGCGTTGCAAATTCACGCCGGCCCGCCCATGCTCGTCGAATTCCGAGACATCCTTTTGAAGAATCTCTAACGAAAATGTTAGAGAGTAGTCAGACGTTCCACTTTTCACCCAACGACCCACACCCATGATCACTCGCCGCACTGTCCTCAAGAATCTCGCTCTCACGACCGGTGCCTTCGCACTCGTCGGCTCCAACGGTTTCGCCCAGGCCCCCGCCGCCGCTCCTGCCGCGGCCGATGGCGTCTTCAAGCTCCCGCCGCTCGGCTACGACTACGATGCGCTCGAACCGTTCATCGACGCGGAGACGATGAAGATTCACCACGACAAACATCACGCCGCCTACGTGGCCAAGCTCAACGAAGCCATCGCCAAGGCACCCGGCTGGGAGAAAAAGTCGATCGAGGAAATCCTCACCAACCTGATGAAAGCCCCGAAGGAAGTGCAGACCGCGATCCAGAATCAAGGCGGCGGACACGCGAACCACGCACTCTTCTGGCAATCCCTAAAAAAGGACGAGAAAGGGGCGCCAGCCGGGGAACTCGCGAAGGCGATCGAGAAGACGTTCGGCGGGTTCGACAAGTTCAAGGAACTCTTCACCGCCGCGGGCATGGGCGTCTTCGGCAGCGGCTGGGCCTGGCTGACGCTGCGCGAAAAGAAACTCGTGATTGAAAGCACACCCAATCAGGACAGCCCGTATCTCTCGGGCGCGCTGCCGCTGCTCGGGATGGATGTCTGGGAGCACGCCTACTATTTGAAGTACCAAAACCGCCGCGCCGATTACACCAAAGCCTTCCAGAGCGTGGTGAACTGGGACTTCGTGAGCGCGCGCTACGTCGATCTGCTCAAGTTGGCTTGAGCCGGCGCCGCAGGATCGTGACCGTGGCCAGGTGCCATGCACGCCCCCTACACCATCGCGAGCTGCGCCTTGAATACCCACATCAACGCCTTGACCCCCAGTTCGGGAATGTTGAAGGGCTTGCCGACAAAGTCGTTTCCTCCACTCAAGCTCGATTGCACGCGGTTTTGGAATGTCGTCATGCCAGTCACGAAGACGACCGGCGTCTTTTCGTGAAGCGGCAGGGCGCGCATTCGCGTGCAAAGTTCGAAGCCGTTCAAGTCCGGCAAACCGATATCGAGGAAGATGAGGTCGAAAGCCTGCATGCGGAGCGCGGCCAGCCCGGATTGCGGCGTATCGGCAGCGATCGATTTCACATTCACCAATCCCATCGCGGCCATCATGATCTGCCGAGCCCCGTCCTCGTCATCGATGATCAGGACCTGTGCGTTGACCGGATCCTGGATTTCCCGCTGCCGGCCTTCCTGGAGCAGCACGCTGCAAAAATCGATGGCTTGCGCGACGGTGCGCAACGTCGAGGGGTTCGCCTGATCCGGAAAGCGATTCAGCTCGAAGATCAGGCCCTCCAGCGCCGCGGTGAAATGAAACAGCGAGCGCTGCCCGAAAAGCGCCAACTGCTCGGTCAGCCCGTGCACTTCCTGAAGCAAGGCGCGCAGCGGCGTCCGCCTGCCAGCGTCGCGCATCGCGGACTGCACGGAATGCCGCATCGCATTCAAGACATTGGGCGCTTCGGCCGCGCTGAGATTCAACCAACTCTGGTCGGGCGCGAGTGGGAGGCACCGCTGGATCGTTTCGGTGCGGTCGCGACCGAGCATGACCTGCACGGCGTCGGTGACCTCCGCGGGCATGTTCATCGCACGCGCCAGCACCTTCGTGGCTCCGGCTTGCTGCATTGCCCTCATCATCTGACCGCGCGACGCGGGCAGGGCGACGATGGGAAACGCCTGGGTCGAAGGTTGCGCGCGGATTTGCCGGATCACCTCTTCGGCTTCCTGTCCGGGCGTCAGCGCATCGATGACCATCGCGTCGGGCTGCCGCTCGCGCATCACTTGCAGAGCCGCATCGCCGGAGCGGACCGCCTCGACGATAAAGCCGCCGTTCTCAAGATGCTCGCGGTAGAAATTGGAAATCAGCCGGTCTTCCTGGACGATCAAGATGCGTTTTAGATTCATTCGGTTGGAAAGGACGTGCGGCGGGGATGCGCCGGTATAATTTCCATACCGCAGGTAACGTGCCACCCCGACCGGCGAGCGAAAGGAACCTCATCTTAAACGCGGTCATCCTGAGCGATGGGCGAAGGCGGGGCGGAACGCAGTCGAAGGATCTCTCACCATTTCTGCCGTTGCTCGCGTCATCGGGGAAATAGCGAGAGATCCTTCGACTGCGCGCCGCCCCGCCTTCGCTCCGCTCAGGATGACAGTGTGTTTGATTGGTTCATCCCGGCCCCCAAAAATCACGCGCGCGTTCTCGGCCTTCGGGGTGACCGCGACGAAGTGCCCGCTACTTCCCCGGCTTGGTCTTCGCAGGCGCCGCGTATTCCAGGATTTGACCGTCCTTGAGCAAGCGCTCGCGGAGTTGCGAATACGCCACGGCCTGCACCGGCTGCCCCGCATCGATCGCGAGCGCTGCCGCGGTCGCGGCACTTTGCCCGAGGATCATGAAGACCGGCTCCATCCGCATGCTGCCAAAAGCGATGTGCGTGCTCGAGACGCACACCGGCACGAGCAGATTGTCGCCCTGCCCGCGCTTCGGCACGAGCGCACCGTACGCGATTTCATACGGGCCTTTCGTGCCCACCCCGATGTCGCCCTCGTTTTGCACCGAGCCTTCCGGCGTGATGTAGCGCTGCACGTTGTGCGAATCGATCGTGTAACTTCCCATCCCCACCGAATCCGGCGTCGGCCGCTTCTTGAGCAGCTCATTTTCCGTCATCACGGTTTGCCCGATCATCCGCCGCGCCTCGCGGATGTAGAGCTGGCGCGACCAGTTTCCGTTGTCGGCGAATTCATCCTTCGGCAGTCCCCACGCCCGCATTTTTTCCTGCACGTCCTTCGGCACGCGCGGATCGTTCGCGATGAAATAGAGCCAGCCTTTCTGATACGTCTCGTGCTCTTTGATGATCTCCCGCCGCCGCTCGTAGCTGGCCTCCGGGTAGTCGTAGTTAAAGCCGATATTGTCCGTGCTAAACGGCCCGTGATTGTTCGTATCCGTCTTGTGATTCGGGATCGGGTCGAACTTCTCGAACGTCTCGCGCCAGCCCGCGTCGAAGATCCGCACGAGCAGTTCGTATTGCTTCGCGTCGTAGCCTTCGGGCTTGGGAAATGGGATGCGGTTCTCCGGGTGATCCGTCAGACACATGCGGAAGCAGTACGCCTGCACGCGTTTGTCGGCCGCGCCAAATTCCCCCGGCGGCTCCGTGCTGATCCGCGGCAATACGCCGCTCTTCGGATCGCCCGGCACCACGTACGGACTGATCTTCTCCTTCACCGCGCCGAAGTGATGCCGGTGATGCAGCACGCCCACCTGCACCCCGTTCGCGGTCTCGCCGTATTGCGCGTTCGCCTCGCGCCCCACGTGGTAATCCACGCCCGCCGCCGCCATCAGGTCGCCCTCATAGGTCGCGTCGATGAACATCTTCCCCGCGTAGGTCTTCCCGCTCAGCGTCGTGATCGACACGATGCGCGCGCCTTCCTTCTTCACCCCTTTCGCCCGGTCCAGCCACTCGTCGCGCACCGTCGGGATGTCGAACTCCTTCACGTAATCCTCGAACACCTGCTCCGCCGCGTGCGGCTCGAAGATCCACATCGTGCGCTGCTCGCCATCGATCGCCGGCGTCCCCTGCCCCTTGCCGCCGTACTCCGTTTTCTTCTGCCACTTCCACGCCGCCTCCGCGTCGTAGTGCTGCCAGATGCGGTGGTAAAAATCGCGCGCCAGCCCGCCGATCACCGCCTTGTTGCCCGTGTCGGTGAAGCCGAGGCCGCCGCTCGACAATCCGCCCAGGTGCCGATCCGGCGACACGAGCACGACCGACTTGCCCAGCCGCTTCGTCTGCACCGCCGCGATCACCCCCGCGCACGTCCCGCCATAAACCACGACATCGTATTCCACCGCGTGCGCAGGCACGGCGACAGCAAGAGCGAGCGTGACGAGAGGCAGGAGGGAGAATCGCATGGGTGCGATCTTAGATTCCCAGCCCGGAGCGAAGTCGAGGGCGCAATTTGCGCCAGGCTCTTTGTCTTGCTCCTGCTCTTGCTCTCGCCCCCAGCGGCTCGGATGAGCAAGAGCAGGAGCAGGAGAAAGAGAAAGACGCGCGGACTCCGACTTTTGAAACGCCCGCTTAACGCTCCACCTTCACCCATCGCCGGGCGCGATGGCTCGCGAGGATCGCCTCGCAGAGCCGCACCTCGTGGTGGCCATCGGCCGCCGTGGCGAAGAGCACCGGCGTCCGGCGCCCGCTCGCGATGTGCGCATAGACGGCGCGGTAATGCATCTTGTGCGCGTCCGCGAAACCCTCGGGATGGCCGCCGGGATAATCCGTGAACCCGGCCACGTCGTCGCTGAAGCCGGCGGTGCCGCGTTGCAGGATCTGGTTTGGTTCGTCGCGACGGCCCACGAGGATTTCGTTCGGCTGCTCGAGGTTCCATCGCACGCTCGCTTTCGTGCCGAAGATCCCGAGCGAGAGGCTGCACTTGGACCCCGCGGCCACCTGGGAAATGAAGGCATTCGCATGCACGCCGCTCGCGAAGCCATGTTTGGCGCGGCCGAATTTCAGCAGCAGGCTCCCGAAATCCTCGGTGTCCACCTTGAACGGTACCATCGTCGCCGGATCGATCTTCGCGAAGGTCTGCACCTCGCCGCGCGGACGCCGCCGCGTCTTGTGAAACGTCTCGACGTGCGCAAACACGCTCTCCGCTTTCGCCCCCAGGATGAAGGACACCGCGTCGATCCAGTGCGTGCCGATGTCGCCGACCGCGCGGAGTTTGCCGCCTTCACTCGCGAGCAGGCGCCAGTTGTAATCGGTCTCGTGCAGCAGCCAGTCCTGGAAGAACTGCCCCTGCACATGGATGATCCGGCCGAGGTCGCCGCGCGCGACCATCGAGCGCATCTGCAAGACCGCGGGAAAAAACCGGCACATGTAATTCACCGCGAAGACCGGCGCGCCCTTCTTCTTCACGGCCGCGACCACCGCCGCCGTCTCGCGGGTCGTCATCCCGAGCGGCTTCTCGCAGACGACGTGTTTGCCCGCGGCGAGCGCGGCGAGGGATTGCGCGACGTGGACTTTATTGGGCGAAGTGATGTGGACGACATCGACATTGGGCGAACGCAGCAGCGCGGCGTGATCGTAGTCGCCGAAGACTTCCGCGATGCCCCATTTCTCCGCTGTGGCGCGGGCGCTCCGCGTCGAGCCACAGATCGCGGTGACCTGCACCCCGAGGCGCTTGAGATTCTCGATGTGGACGGGGCCGATGAAGCCGGTGCCAATGACTCCGGCGCGAAGATGGGTGAGTGATGGAACGATCATTCTGAGGTTATTAGCCGGCCACTTGCGTGTTTGGCACGAGCCCGGCGCGCCAGACTTCGGCGTTCTGGTGATCCGGCGCCGGCACGCAGAGCCGGGCGGGGACCATCGTTTGCTGGCCGCGGCATGCGGAAATGAGGACGCGCCGTCGCTCCATTTCCGTCGAGGCGCAGGGCCGCCGGCAGAGCCAGTCGATCTGCGCCACGCAGGCACCGATGAACATCGAGGAGTGGCCGGAGGAACGCTCGAACTGCTCGACGAGGGACGCGACAAACCACTCGTCGATCGCCAGGTCCGGGACGAGTCGATCATAGCGCGGGCAGGCCGGCCAGAAGGGCTCATCGACCCGCACCAATGCGCCGGCCGCCACGTCGATGGCCCACCTCAGCGCATCGACGGACGCCGCTCGCAGGCCGGCCTCGAAGGTCGCGCGGGCCAGGGTGGAAAGGCGGGCGGAGGTGGGATCCCGTGCGCACAGCGTGGCAAGAGTGCGGCAGGCAAAATCGAGCGCCGCGCAGCGCTCGGCCAGGCGCGCGTCTGCCGATCGCCAGTGCGCGTAGGCCGCGAGGGCGTCGCGATATTCCGGATCGATCGGCTCACGCACGCGCTCCACGAACGGCGCCGCGAATGGCTGCGCCTTCCACAGTTCCAGCGCGTCGCGGCGGATGCCTTCGTCCGGCTGCCACGTCCCCACTTTATCCACGAGCAATCCCTCGCTGGCGAGCGCCGCGGCGCGGTCTGCTTTCGCGGCGAAAAGGTTGAGTTCATATCCGTCGAGCGCCTGATCCGGGCGGTCGGGAACGAGAATAGGCGCCCCCGGCAACAAGCGGTAAACCCGGTAGCCCATCGCGGGGAAAGCCGTCCGAAGATTCTCCTCGGTCACCTCGCCGGCTTTGACTTCAAACATCACCAGCGGCGAGTGCCGGCCGAAAAACGCCGTCCCGCCTCGGAGAATCTTCAATTCCTCCCCCTCCGCATCGATCTTCACAAACTCCGGCGGCGCCCAACTCCGGCGGGCGTCCTCGCCGTCGAGCGTCGTCACCAGCACTTGTTCACCGGCACCCGTCCCGGAAAGGCTGCTCAATTCACTCGAAGCCCCCGTCGCAAGACAGCCCTCCCGCTCGCCATCGGAGAGCGCGGCCGCCACGATTTCGAGGTTCCCGGCTCCATTCAATTCTTTGCTGCGCTCGAGGAGCGTGCGCGGCGCGCTCCCCGGTTCGTAGGCGAAGACCCGGCCCGCCGGACCGGCCAATCGCGCCATCGGCAGGCTGTAAACGCCCAGATTCGCGCCGATGTCGATCACCGTCATCCCGGGGCGCACCACGGATTCGAGGAAAGGGACTTCCTTCTCAAACCAGGCCTCCTGCTCCAGCAGCACGTAGGTGGTGATCGAGTCGAGGGACGCGGGAACGACCATGCGGGTGCCGTTCGTCAGTTGGAGGATGAAATCGCTCATGGGGAAAGAGGCGGGGAAATGACCAGTCTGGTTGGTCGCCCGCGTGCGACAAGTCCCGTGTGCGCCATGATGCGATTCGGATTAAAAAATCATCATATTGCGCTGATCTCATCGGAAATGTGGCGCTGGCGACCCCGATTTGGGAAATTCCATTTGCTGTTTCTGAGGAACACAGTAAAAGGTCCCCCCATGCGCATTTCCCCAGACTTCGCTCACAAAACGGTTGCCCTGATCGCTGCCATTTCCTGCCTCGTCGTGCCTGCTTTTGGGCAGTCTGTCGCGACGGATCCGGTCGGGTTCGTTACAGTGAACGTCGCCGCCGGTTCGGCAGCTTCGCCGACTCTCTCGCTCGTGTCTCCTACGCTGATGCAGCCCGTCGAATGGCAGGGTGCCATCGCCACGATCTCGGGGACCACTATCACGGTGGCGGGAACGCCTTGGACGAATGGGCAGTTCGGGACCAACGGCCAGTATTTCATCGAAGTCGCTTCGGGCGCGAGCGCGGGCGCTTGGACCGACATTCAAAGTTCCACGACGAACGGTCTGACGACGCTCGATAGCTTGAGCGCCTTCGCCGCCCAGAATACGACGATCCGCATCAGGAAGCACACGAAGCTCACCGACTTCGTTGGGGTTAACAATTCGGCGGGTTTGAAAGGCGCGGCATCACTCGCAGCGGCAGACGAAGTCTTGGTTTATGACGGCGCGAACTCGACCACTTATTGGTACTATGATGCAAGCGACGCGCAGGGTCCGGCGGGTTGGTACGACTCAGGTTACCAGCCGGCCACAAACGTCGTCATCGCGCCGCACGAGGGTGTGGTTGTTCGGAGAAAGGGCACAACGCCTGTCGGGTTTGTAGCGATGGGAAGCGTCAAGACGGGGAACACTTTTTTCCCGATTAAGGCGGGCATCAATGTTCTTGGCACTGTCTCCGCGAAGGGCTTGACGCTCGCCACAAGCGGACTTTACACGGGAAATGCCACTACCGGCGTCAAAGGCGCGAGCGCCTTGGCTGCGGCCGATGAAATCACGATTTTTTCGGGTGGCGGGTCCACCGTCTATTGGTACTACGACGCCAGCGATGCGCAGGGTCCCGCGGGTTGGTATGACTCCGCTTACGCGTCCGCAGGCGCAGTCCCGATCGTCGCGGGGTCAGCCATCGTTGTAAATCGTAAGGCACCGGGGGCCGCCTTCAATTGGCCAATGCCTTCGCCGACCAGCTTCTAAGTCCCCCACTCTATGCGCCGCCTTCTCCTATCCGCCCTCGTCGTCGCTGCCGCGATTCAGCCAGCATTCGCGAGCACGATCCTCTTTTCCTCTACCAGCACCGGTCGCAGCGTTGTCGATGCCGCTTCTACTCCTCTGCCCGATGGCAGGCAGTTCCTCGTCGGTACTTTCTCGAACCCGGGCGGAATCTCGCTTCTGGCCGGGTCGGCTGCGAACATTCTAGCTTCCGGTGGTTGGACGCAGTTCGACGGTGCTCGCACGACCAGCTCGATCTTTGGCAACCCAGGAAAACTTACTGGTCAGTCGCAGGACAATACGGCTTCGGCCGATGCCTTTAATCTGCAAACGATCTACCTTGTCGTCTTCAATTCGACGGGCGCGGGGAATGCAACCCAGATGGGTATTTTCAGGGATCCGACAGCCGTTGGCACGGCCGCTTGGACATTTCCGACGAATCTAGGAGGGGTGGGTGATTCGAGAACCCTGGATATGGACCACACCGGCTTCGTTTCGACCGGAGGCGTCGGAACAGTCGTTAGTTCGGGTAACGGAAGCCAGTTCAGGCTCGCCACTCTGGTGCCGGAACCGACCTCGTTGGCGCTGCTCGTCCCGGGCGTGATCGGTCTTCTCGGCTACCGCCGCTTGCGCCGGAATCGCTGAACCTCCCGCGGGTTCCCAGTTCGCTTTAGTGGAAGGCAAGCCCGCGCGGCTTGCCTTCCTTTTTTACCCCTCTACCGTCCGCCATGCCTCAGTTCCGATACGTCGCGCGCAAGCCGGATGGAAAGCTGATCGACGGGGTCCTCACCTGCAACGACCGCTCGGCGGCGATCACGGAAGTTGAGAAGCAAGGCGGGGTCCCAATCAAGATCGAGCCCGTCGTCGCGGCTACCGCTTCGAGCACCAGGAGTGAGAGCAGCAAGAGCGGAAAAACCACGGCCCGTCCCACCCAGGCGGCAGCGGAGAAGGTTGTGGTGGCCAGCCCCACGATGACGCTGGCGACGACCCAGCAATATCTTTTCACCGAACAACTCGCGCACCTCCTGACCGCCGGCATGACGCTCGACGAAGCGCTCGGCATCCTCGTCAAGCGGATGAAGCAACCCAAGCTCCAGAGCCTTTCGCAAAGCCTGCACCGGGCGCTCGTCGATGGCCGGAGCCTGTCGCACGCCATGCGCGACTTCCCGCGCATCTTCTCCCCGCTCTACGTGAACCTCGTCTCCGCCGGCGAGGCCAGCGGCGCGCTCCCCGAGATCCTCAAGCGCCTCGTGGCGCATCTCTCCGGCGTGAAGGCGCTCCAGGATCGCGTGACCCAGGCGCTCGTCTATCCCGCGGTCCTCGTCGTGGCCGGCGGCGTTCTCATCGTCGTCTTCATGACCGTGATGGTGCCGAAGCTGACCACCTTCTTCAAAGGCACCGGGCAGGCGCTCCCCGCCGCGACTCAGATGCTCGTCTCGGCCAACAAAATCCTCGTCAACTACTGGTGGCTCGCGGTCCTCGCCGGCGTGGGACTTTATTCGCTCTTCAAGATCTTCACCCGCTCGCGCGACGGCCGCAAAGCATGGGACTTCTTCACCTGGAAGCTGCCGATCTACGGGCGGATCATCCGGTATCGTTTCTACGCGCAGTTTGCGCGGACGCTCGGCACCTTGATGGAGAATGGCGTCACGCTGCTCCGCGCGCTGGAGCTGCTCGAGGAAATATCAGGCAACGAATACATCCGCCAGAGCATGGGAAAGGTGCGGCTGGCCGTGGTCGATGGTGCCACGCTTTCCACCGCGCTCAGCGACCAGGGGATTCTTCCCGAGTTGTTCATCGATATGCTCGCGGTGGGCGAGCAATCGGGCCGTTTCGGCGCCACGATGCACCTGATCGGGGACGTCTATGAGCGGGAGTTGGACAGCCAGATCAAGATCGTCTCCACGCTGATCCCTCCGGTCGTGATGATCATCATCGCCTCGTTCGTCGGGGTCGTCGTTTACGCCATCCTCAGCGCGGTGTTCGGACTGACGCAGGGCTTGCGCACCGGGGTACATTAGCCTACCCATTCGCCTCGCTTTCGTTCCGGTTCGATGACCCTCCCACTTTTCAAAACCCTGCTGAGCCGTCTCCTCATGCTGGCCGCCCTCGTGCCAGTGCTCGCGTCGGCCCAGGAGATGCGTCATCAGCCCACGCCCTTCTCCGTCTGGCTCGACTTCAAGGCGCTCGCCTCGCCGAAACCGCCGAAAGTTTCTCTCCCGATCTGGCTCGAGTCCCTGCAAAGCGACGCCGTCGAAGGCCCGGGCGGCCAGATCGCCCGCACCACCTTCCGGCTCCGTTTCCGCCCACTCGGCGAACTTAACCGCGACCTGCTCCTGCGCGTGCTTTTCGACGATGTAAAGGGCCGCTCGCCCGTGGTCACCGGCTGGACGGAAACCGGCACAAAAGTCTTCGAGCACGGCCCCTTCGGCGCCGGGCTGAATCTTCCCACCTCCGCCTCCCTCACGCTGCCCATGCTCGGCGTCAGCTACGTCGATATCGCGGTCCCGGGCGATGGGGGAAATATGCGAGGCGCCTTTCTCAGCTCCCTGCGCCGGGGCGAGACGCTCTACTCGCTCGACTTCGCCACGCCGGCCGACGTGAACGACGCCTTCGACAACCTGCCCTCCATCCCGCCCGCGGCGGATGACTCGCTCCTCTTCGGCCGCGTGCGCGCCACGATCGATGCCGGGATCGTCACGCTAATTCCTCGGGAAACCATCCGTCAGACGTGGGAATTTGAGCTCGCAGCCGCGCCGCTGGTCGCGGTTGTGAGCTTTGAGATTCTCAACGCCGATCCGCTCTCCCCGCTCGAAGTCGTGGTGAACGATCAACTGCTCGGCCCCGCCGCGATGCGCACACCCGATCTCGCCGATCCCGGCTATCTCGGCGTCTATCGTCCGCTCGATCGCGGCGTCCGCTTCCGCTACGCTGGCTGGTTGCAATGCCAGAAGGCGATCCCCGGAGCCGCGCTCCAGCAGGGCATCAACAAGATCGAACTACGCCTGCCCGGCGAGGCCGGCCCGGTCGCCGTTCGCTCGCTCGATTTGCAACTCAAGACGCATTGGCAGAATTTCGA
>JANOAZ010000162.1:0-21258 GCA_031411395.1 Chthoniobacteraceae bacterium | reverse complement strand
GGGCTAGCGGCGAAGAGTTTTGCTCCGCCGTCTCTTTTTTCTACGGTCGTTTTCTACGGCCGAGGCAGAAACCGACAGGAAATGGTGCAAAGCCAGGCAAAGCCACACCGCCCGCGAATCAAGCATTTATCAACCTTTGCGGACGATTTGCAAAACGGTGCAGAACGACGAAAAGCCCCATTTTCAAATTAGAAATCCGTCCTGCATTCTTCGCGCCTCCGCCGATGGGTGTTCCTGCTACGCGCTGAGCAACTGCCGCAGGACGAAGGGCAGGATGCCGCCGTGGCGGACGTAATCCACCTCGATCGCGGTGTCGATGCGGCTCTTGAGCGTGAGCTTTTCCTCCGTGCCGTCGGCGCGATGGATGACCAGCGTCACGTCGCTCATCGGCTTGATGTCATCGTTCAGGCCGAGGAAGTCGAAGGTCTCCGTGCCGTCGAGCTTGAGCGTGGCGGCATTGACGCCGTCGGGGAATTGCAGCGGGACGAGCCCCATTCCGCAGAGGTTGCTGCGGTGGATGCGCTCGAAGCTCTGCGCGACCACGGCTTTCACGCCGAGCAGTCGCGTGCCCTTCGCGGCCCAGTCGCGCGAGCTGCCGGTGCCATATTCCTGGCCGGCGAAAATCACCAGCGGGATGCCGGACGCCTGGTACTTGATCGCGGCATCGTAGATCGGCATCGGCTCGCCCTCGGGCTGGTACTTGGTCACCCCGCCTTCGACGCCGGGGACCATGAGGTTCTTGATCCGCACATTCGCGAAGGTGCCGCGGGTCATCACGCGGTCGTTGCCGCGGCGCGAGCCGTAGCTGTTGAAGTCGTCATGCTCCACACCGTGCTGGGTCAGGTAGTGTCCGGCGGGTGAGGTTTTCTTGATCGCGCCGGCGGGCGAAATGTGGTCGGTCGTGACCGAGTCGCCGAAGATCCCGAGCGGGCGCGCGCCCTTGATCTCGTGGATGTGGCCGGGCTCCATCGAGAAGTCGGTGAAGAACGGCGGTTCCTGGATATAGGTGCTCGTTTCGTCCCATGCATAGACGTCTCCGACCGTGCTCGGGATCTCATTCCACTTCGGATTTTGCGTCGCAAAATCCGTATAAAGCCGTCGGAACACCTCGGGGCTCAACGCACTAGCCATGGCACTGCTGATCTCCGCGAGGCTCGGCCAAAGGTCGCGGAGGAAGACCGGGGTGCCGTCGGCGGCGAGGGTGATCGGCTCGGTGGTAAGGTCGATATCGACCCGGCCCGCGAGGGCAAAAGCGACGACGAGCGGCGGCGACATGAGGAAGTTCGCCTTGATGTTCTGATGCACGCGGGCCTCGAAGTTGCGGTTGCCGCTGAGCACGCTGGCGGTGATGAGATCGTTGTTGGCGATCGCTTCCTCCAGCGCCGGATGCAGCGGGCCGCTATTGCCGATGCAGGTGGTGCAGCCGTAGCCCACGGTCTGAAAGCCGAGCTTGTCGAGATAGGCCTGGAGGCCGGTCTTCGTGAGGTAGTCCGTGACGACGCGCGAACCTGGCCCGAGCGAAGTTTTCACCGCGGGGTTCACCGTGAGTCCGCGCTCGACGGCCTTCTTCGCGAGCAATCCCGCCGCGAGCATCACGCTCGGGTTCGACGTGTTCGTGCAGCTCGTGATCGCCGCGATGAGCACGGAGCCGTGGCCGATGTGCGTATCGGCGGGGCGGTACGAGGTGCGCGTGATCTCCTCCGCGGGCGTCGGGCTGGGGCGGTTGGTGATCATCTCCGCGACGTTCTGCGGCGCGCCTTCGCGCATGTGATTGGAGTCCGTCTTGCCCTCGGTGGAGAATAGCTCCGGGGCCGCGGTCGGCGTCGTGCCGTTGATATGCACGGCGACTTTCTTCGCGAGATCCTCCGCGGTCTTGCCATAGCCGCCATCGGGCAGCGCCTTGGTGAAGAGCCCGGTGAAGGTGCTCTTCAAGTCGGGCAGATTGATGTGATCCTGCGGGCGCTTCGGGCCGGCGACGCCGGGGACGACGGTCGAGAGATCGAGCTCCAGATCGACGCTGTAGTCGATCTGCCCCTTGACCGGAATGCCCCAGAGTTCCTGCGCCTTGTAGTAGTTCTCGACTGCGGTCACCGCCTCCGCGCTGCGGCCGGTACCGGTGAGATAGCGGGTCGTTTCCTCGTCCACGCCGAAGAAGCCCATCGTCGCGCCGTACTCCGGCGCCATGTTCGCGATCGTCGCGCGATCCACCACCGGCAGCGACTTCGCGCCCGGCCCGTAGAATTCCACGAACTTCCCGACCACCTTCGCCTTGCGCAGCATCTGCGTGATGTGCAGCACCACGTCGGTCGCGGTCACACCTTCGCTCACCGCGCCGGTGAGATGCACGCCGACGACTTCCGGGGTGAGAAAATAAACCGGCTGCCCGAGCATGCCCGCTTCCGCCTCGATGCCGCCGACGCCCCAACCGACCACGCCGAGGCCGTTGATCATCGTGGTGTGCGAGTCGGTGCCGACGAGCGTGTCGGGGTAATACACGCCGTCTTTTTCGAGCACACCCTTGGCGAGATATTCGAGATTCACCTGATGCACGATGCCGATCCCGGGCGGCACGACGCCGAAAGTCTTGAACGCCTGCTGGCCCCACTTGAGCAGCATATAACGCTCGCGGTTGCGTTTGAACTCGAGGTCGAGGTTCATCTGCAACGCCGAGGCCGAGCCGAAGAAATCCACCTGCACCGAGTGATCCACCACGAGATCGACCGGCACGAGCGGCTCGATCATTTTCGGATCGCGCCCGAGCCGCGAAACCGTCGAGCGCATCGCCGCGAGGTCCACAAGCAGCGGCACGCCGGTGAAGTCCTGCAAAACCACGCGCGCCACCACGAATGGAATCTCCACGGGCTTCGGCGCCTTGGCGTTCCAGTTGGCGAGCGTCCGCACGTCGTCCGGGTTCACCTTTTTCCCGTCGCAATTGCGGAGCACGGACTCCAATACGATGCGGATGCTGATCGGCAGGCGCGAGATCGGCCCCACGCCTTGTTTCTTTAGAGCGGGCAGCGAATAGAGGCTGCCCTGCTTCCCTGCACCGATATCGAATTGCTGCCGTGTCTTGAATGCGTCGCTCATATTGGAGCGAAGAGAGAAGCGAAAGCCCGCCACGCTCGCAAGTCCGCGCTTGGGCTTCGCGCCATTCCTTCCCGTGGATTAATGGCGCTGAGCAAGATATGTCCAGGCGGTTTCGGCGCCGCGCGCAGCGCCTTGGACTGCGCCAGCTTGCTGGCGCTTTGCGGTGGCGGAAGCTTGCTTCCCGTGGAGGGGAGAAGCATCCGGCGTTACTTCACCGCCCCTCGCTCTTGAGCGCAGTGCGGAGAAAGGAAATGAGATCGGCCATGTCCTGCTGGGGAATTGCCGCTTCGAGTCCCTCGGGCATGAGCGAGAGGTTCTGGCTTTGCAGCGTGGTGATCTGATTGCGCAGCAGAGTCCTCAGCGAACCGTCCGCCAGTTTCATCGTCACGCTATTCGCGGTCTCGGCGGACACGAGTCCATAGACCTGTTCGCCGCTCTGGAGCGTGCAGGTGTAGGCGCTGAAGCCGGGCTGAATATCGGCGCTCGGATCGAGGATGCTCGCGAGCAGCTTCTCCGGCGGATGCTCGACGACGGAGATCAAATCCGGGCCGACATCCTTGCCATCGACCCCGCGCCGGTGGCAGACCGCGCAGGTGCGCAGGAAAACTTCGCGGCCTTTCGCGGGCTGGCCGGAGAGTTTCAGCGCAGGGCGGTAATCGTCCACGACTTTGCCCCGCGCGGCGGAGGTCGTGCTCGCGAAGACTTTCGCCGCAGCCTGCTGGATGCGTTTCGATTCGTGCTTCAGCAAGCGCCCGCGCTGAGTCGTGTCCACCGCGGAGGCCGGCAATTCTGCGCGTTCAAGCCGTTGGACCAAATCAAACGCCCACGGCTCGCGGCCCAACCACGCATCGAGCGCGGCCTGGCGGGGCGCGGGACTCAGCGCCGGCCACGCCCTGGCGAGAGCCGCGGGCACCTGCGGCGCGCCAGTCGCGGCGAGCGTGCGAATCGCGGCGGTTTGCACCTCTGCGGGATGCCTAGGCTCCAGCCACGCGGTCAGGAGCGCAACCGCTTCCGCGCGCGAGGCGGAGTCGCGGCCGAGCACACCTGCGGCGGTGATGCGCTCCGGTGCGGAGGCACCGGCGTCGTGAGCGGTGCTGCGCGCCTGCGCGGACATCACGCTCGCGTGGTCGAGCAAGCCTGCGAGTGCATCCGACGAATCGGACGCGCGCAGCTCCTCCAGCGAGCTGCCGCGCTGGGCGAGCAGATCGAGCAGGCGGACGAAGGCTGAAAGTTGCGCCGGCGCGAAGCGGCCACCGGTTGAGGTCAATGTCGGCGCAAGCAGTCGGGCAAGGGCCTCGCGATCATTCACGCCAAGCGCCAAGGTGAGCAACGGCTCCCGGAGCGCGCTCTGCGCGTCGCTGCCGGCATGAGAGATCAAGGCGCGCAAATGGGGGATCGCGGAACTCATCACCGCCGCGACCATCATCGGATCGGTCGCATGGGCGGCGAGCAGACGGCCCAGCGTTTCACCGGCCACGGGCTCGGGCGAGGCGCCGAGCGTGAAGGCGAGCTGCAGCCGCACTTTCGCGTCGGGCTCATCGACGAGACGCACCGCAGCGGCGAGAACCTCCGGCGTGAAGCGCGTCTCCGAGAGGCGCAGCGCATTCTCCCGCACCCCGGGATGTTTGTCCCCGAGCGCGCGGACGACCAGGGCGGGCGGCAATTCACCGAGACCATCGAGCGTGCAAAGGGCGTGCAGGCGCGCGAGCGGATTCGCGCTGCCTGCCGCCATTTCGCGCAGCGGCGAAACCGCCACCTTGTCCGCGCGCCAGAGCAGGAGTTGTTGCACCTTGTCGCGTTGCCAGCCGTTGCTCGCATCGAGCGCGGCGACGAGTTCGGTCGCGCTCATTTTATCCAGGCGCGTGAAGCGAAACGCCGGCGCACCTTCCCGGCTCACGCGGTAGAGCCGGCCCCGATCGTCGCCCGCGCGGTAGTGCGGGAGCAGCTCGGCCTTGCCTTCCTTCGGCAGCCAATCCGGATGCTCGATCATGTAGCGATACATGTCCGCGATCCACAGCGCACCGTCCGGGCCCTCGCGAACCATCACGGGACGGCACCAGCGGTCTTCGCTGGCGAAGAAATCGAACGGCCCGTCGTCCGTCGTGCGGCTTGCGGTGAAGGTCACGCCGCTATCCGCGAGGCGGACGTGCTGGATGAGATTGTGAAACGGCTCGCAGACAAAGGCGTGTTTTTCCTCCGCCGGGAAAAGCAGCCGGTCGCGGTAGATCATCCCGCTGCACGCCGAGGTGAAATGCCCGGCCTGGGCGAAGCTGTGGAAACGTTTCTCCGGCGCACTCGCGGGAGAGACGGGCGGGCTCGATGGCGTGAGCAATTGCACCAGCGTCTGCGTCGCGCCGAAGTGCGGATTGCGCCGCAGATAGTGATCCGGCAGGACGTAGTGCCAGAGCGGGTTCGCGTTCTGCGTGCCGAACCAGCGGCCCCAATTGTCGCGGTTGCGGCCAAACTGCGTCGGCCCGCTCTGCGGCTCCAACTCGCCGGTGTCGGGCCGGAAGCGAAAGTCGCGGCTGCCGACGAGGATCTCCTGGCCGGTGAGCGCGGATTTCAGCCGCGTGTTCACGCCGTACTTTCCGTGATGTCCGCCGATCGCGAGATAGACCCAGTTGTCGAGTCCCCAGCGCAGACCGTTCGCGCGGAGCTGCTGATTTCCCTCCTGCAAGCCGCTCACCAGCACGCGCCGCTCATCGGCCTTGCCGTCGCCATTCGTGTCGCGCAGGAGCAGAATGTCGGGCGCCGCGGTCACGATCACGCCGTCGCGCCACGTCAGGATGCCGGTGGGAAAATTCAGACCGTCGGCGAAGACCGCGGACTTGTCGTAACGTCCGTCGCCATCGCTGTCTTCGAGCACGCGCACGCGACCGCCGGGCTTGCCGTTGTTGTCCATGCCCAGCGGATAGTCCGCCATTTCCACCACCCACAGCCGCCCGCGCTCATCCCAGTCGAACGCCACCGGATCGAGCAACAGCGGCTCCGCGGCGGCAAGCTCGACGCGGAAGCCAACCGGCACATGAAGCTTCTTCAGCGACTCCTCCGGCGAGAGCGCCTCGCTGGTCTTCGCGGGCGGCGGCAACGTGATCGACGAAGGCTGGCCGGAAGCGGCGTGGAGTTGCTTCACTTCGGCCGCGGTGAGCGCGCGATCGAAGACCGCGACTTCGTCGAGCTTGCCTTGCAAGCCCTCGCCGAAACGAAGCTGCTGGCGGTTTTCCTGTCGGGGCAATGGTTGCGAGAGTGCAGGCTTTTCGCCGCCATCGAGATGCACGCGCACTTCGCCCCCATCGCGCACCAGCACCGCGAAGTGCCAATCCTCCGCGTGCAGCTCGGGTTTCGTAGCAGCGCCATTCAGCACGAGTTGCGCGCGATGATCCTTGAACTGTTTGCTGCCCAGCACCTCCCCACCCGCACCGGCCACGAGCGTCCCGCCGCGCTCACTCGCTCCACTCGCTTCGCCCAGCCAAAACCAAAGCGCGATCGAGTAACGCTCGCCGATTTCCGCCACCTCCGTCTGCACCTCGCCACCCGCCAGATGCAGCGCGCGATTGATTTGCCGCGGTCCGGAGAACGCGGACGGCGTGAGCTTCTCCTGCAACCCGCAGCCGGTGCCACTCCCGACGCCGGGGAGATACCATGCGGCACCATCACTGACCTTTGCTGCGGGGCCGCCGGCGACGGCATTGATCGCGACCTTGCCCGCCGCCTCGTTGAGCCGCCAGTAGGCAAGCGGCTTCGCCTCCAGCACCGCGCGCGCATACGGCCCGTGCTCGTCCTGCATCACGCGACGCTTCCGGCCCGTGGCTGCTTCGAGCGCATCGAGGAGCGTAGCCACGATCTTCGGTTCGGCCTGCACTTCCAGCCCCGCCGTGCGCGCGGGCCACGTCGTGTAGCCGCCGAGGACGTGCTGCTCGGGCGTGGGAATGTAACCCTCCGCGCCGTTCGCCAGCTCGATGTTGAAGTGTGCGGCGAACGGAGACTGCGCCTTCAGCTTCAAGCCCGTGAGCGCATACACTTCATTCGGCAGCGTGCTGATCGTCAGCTCGCCGATGCGGATGGCTTGCAGCTTGAGTTCCGTGTTCTGCCGCTCGTGGAGAATGAGCGCTTCCTTCGCATAGACCTCCTGCTTGTCCTTGGCCAAATCGTCCACGATCCGCGCCGCGATGGGCCGCGCCCACGCGAGGCGTTTCTCATCAGGCACGCGATAGTTGAGCATGAGTTTTTTCTCCACGATCGCGAGCGGCACGGTGTCGCGATACTGCACCTGCGCGAGTGCCTGCTCCGCATATTTCGCCACCGCCTCGGCGTAGCTGTCCACGGTGATCGTTTTCTTCGGCGAGCCGTAATCCATCCACATCAAGTCGCCGCTGGTGCCCTGCGACATCGCGCACACGAACGGTCCGTTGCCCTCTCCGGCCTGGCCGAGCAGCCGCGCGACGTGCTTGCAGAAAAGGCCGTAATAATCCGCCGACACCGGCGCGGAGCCAAAGTAATGCTGCGAGTAATTCGCCAGCACCGCGAGCGGCTGGCCGGCGCGCGTCTGCACCGACAACACCGACAGCCCCGGATCGACCGGCCCCGACGGCCCGATGATGTCTGCGCTGAGGTAGCCCGGATGCATGTGGGCCAGCCCCGTCGCATCGCCAAAGGGATCGACGACCTTGTTCTCCGGGCGGCGAATCCAGCGCCGGTTATGCGTGTGCTCCCAATCGTCGATCGAAGCCCAGCCGATCTTCGCCGGTTGCCGCGCCTTCGCCGCGGCCACGATGCCCTCCGCGATCTTCCCCGGCAGCCACGCCGCGTAATCCTTGTCCTGGCGCGTGCCGAGACAGGCCATCGCCGCTGGCGCGGAATGCGTGTGCGTCGCCGAGACCATCATGTGATCGACGGCAATGCCGCACTGCGCGCTCGCGAGTTGTTTCGCCTCGTCGATGAGCGACTGCGTCATCATGCAAGTGTCCACGATGGCGAACGCGATCTGCGTCTTCCCATCGTCGAGCACGAGACAGCGGGCGAAGAGCGGATCGGTGATCTTCGTGCCTTTGCCTTCCAGAAATCCGCCGGCGATGATCACCGGGAGCTTCTGCGGAGTGATGTCCAGGGCGGCCGCGCCGGCTCGGAAGTCAGCAGCCGAGGCGACGATTGGGACGAGCAACGCCAATGCGGCGAGGAGCGAAAGTCGGGAGGATGCTTTCATGCCGGGCACTGAACCGCGTTCCTGCTCGTCCGCCAAGGCCATTGCTGCGGCGCATTCGAGCGCGCAGCGCAAACTATCCTGTCATCCTGAGCGGAGTGGAGGCGGAAAGGCGGGCGGAACGCAGTCGAAGGATCTCACGCATCCGCGGGCGGAGGCGGAGCGGAGCGAGCCCACCGTGCTCCGCCCCGCCACTGCCCGCGGAAGTCAGAGATCCTTCGCAAGCTCAGGATGACAGGAATTTTCGATCGCCGCCAAATCCCTCCCGCCAACTGCCCCCTCACCCCGGCACGAACACACTCTTCGCGGCCTGCCAGCCCGCCGTCATCGCGAGCGCTTCATTCGCCTGCGCGAGCGTGAAGCGGTGCGACACCATTTCGTGAAACGGAAAGCGTTCCTGATTCGCGCTGAGGAACTCGATTGCCTGCTTCAAGTGCCGCGGTTCGCTCGACCAGGAGCCGAAGACCTGGAGCTGTTTCCGCGTGATCACGTGCGGATTGAAGGACCCCGGTCCCGCGTCGCAGTAGTGACCGAGCACGAGGTATTTTCCGCCGTCGCGGCAGAGTTCCATGCCTTCGACAACCGCGCTCGGGATGCCGACACATTCCAGCACGACATCCGCGCCGTAGCCGCCAGTCAGCTTGCGCACGAGATCGAGCCGGGCCGCCGGCTCGCGCACCTCGTCGATGTCGATCACTTCATCCGCGCCGAAACGCTTCGCCAGTTCGAGCCGATGCTTCGGCCCACCGATCACGATGATCTTTGCCGCACCCGCGCTCTTCGCCACCGCGAGCGCGGCGATGCCGACCGGGCCTGCGCCCTGCACCACGACATTGTCCTGCCAGTCGATCCCGGTGCGCTCGACACCGTGGATCGCGGTGATCAGCGCGCAGCCTGCGCCGATCACCGACTCGGTCGGCAGCGCATCGGGCAGCTTGAAGATCGTCGTGCGCGGACGGAGGTAGTGAAACTCCGCGTAGCCGCCGAGGAAGTGCGGAGGCTGATCGCAGCAGTGGCCGATGCCGTATGCGCGCCGATGCGGGCAGCGCGTCGGCTGGTGTTTCTCCGCGCAGTAATAGCAGGCACCGCAGGAGACCGCGGAGTTCCAGGTCACACGATCGCCGACCTTCAGCGGCTGGCCCGTCCAGTCGCGCTCGACTCCACGTCCGAGCTGCTCGATGCGCCCGACCGTTTCGTGACCCATGATCACCGGCAGCGCGATGGGGAGCTGTCCCTGCCAGAGATGCACATCGGTGCCGCAGATTCCGGCCATCTCCGTGCGCACGAGCACGGCGCCGGGTTCGGGTTCTTCCGGGAGCGGGAAGTCGCGCAGTTCGAGCGGGGCGTGGAAGGCGGTGAGGACGGAGGCGCGGGCGGTTCGCATGGTGGGAATGAGTCGCATCGAGGCTGGCAGTTTCCCGCCTGCGCCGGAAGGCGTTTTCGATGGCACACCGGTTTGGACAAGAGGAAGAAGCCGTCATTCCGACCGGAGCGGAGCGGAGGAAATCTCTCGCATCAGGAGGCAGCGGCGGTGCGGAGCCGAGTGAGCGATGCTCCGCGCCACCTCCGCCCTCGTATGCGAGAGATTCCTCCACTTCGATCCGCTCCGGTCGGAATGACGGCGTTTTTTCTTAACCTCACCAACGCCTCTCCTTGCCAAGCTCCCCTGCCCCGGCCACAAGGCCGCATGCGCATCCCCCCTGTCGCGTCCGGTTCCACGAACCGGGTGATCCTTGCCAGCTTCATCGGCACCACCGTCGAGTGGTACGACTTCTTCCTCTACGGCACGGCGGCCGCGCTGGTTTTCAACAAACTTTTCTTCCCCACCATCGAGCCGCATGCGGGCACGCTCGCCGCCTTCGCCACCTACGCGGTGGGATTTTTCGCCCGTCCTTTCGGCGGCGTATTTTTCGGGCACTTCGGCGACCGGATCGGGCGCAAGTCCATGCTCGTGACGACGCTCATGCTCATGGGCATCGCGACCGCGCTCATCGGCCTCCTGCCGACCTACGAACAAGCCGGACTGCTCGCGCCCGCCCTGCTCGTCGCGCTGCGATTTGTGCAGGGACTCGGGGTCGGTGGCGAGTGGGGCGGCGCCGTGCTCATGGCCGTCGAACACGGACAGGTGGGCAAGCGCGGGCTGCAAGCGAGCTGGGTGCAAGCCGGCGTGCCCGTGGGCCTGCTGCTCGCCACCGCGGCGTTCCACGCGTGCTCTTCGCTGCCCGAAGCGAGCTTCCTCGCGTGGGGCTGGCGCGTGCCTTTCCTGCTCGGGATTCTGCTCATGGGCGTCGGCCTGTTTATCCGTCTGCGGATCCTGGAAAGTCCCATCTTCACCGCGATGAAAGCCGATGCGCCGCCGTCGCCGCTCCCGATCCTGGAAGTGCTGCGCCGCCATCCGCGCAACGTCCTCCTCGCGATGGGCGCGCGGTTCGCGGAGAACGCGTTCTTCTACATCCTCACCGTGCTCGTGCTCAGCTACGGCACGCAGCAGCTCCATCTCGCCAAGTCCACCGTGCTCAACGGCGTCCTCATCGGCTGCGCGTTTCAGTTCGTCGCCATCCCGTTTTTTGGCGCCTTGTCCGATCGCCTGGGACGCCGGCCCGTCTATCTCGGAGGCGCGCTCTTCTGCACCCTGTTCGCGTTCCCGTTCTTCTGGCTCGTGGATACGCAACAGACCGCCGCGGTGTGGCTCGCGATCGTCGTCGGCCTGATTGGTCACGCGGCGATGTACGGTCCGCAGGCCGCGTTCTTCTCCGAGCTTTTCGGAACGAACGTGCGTTACACCGGCGCCTCGCTCGGCTACCAGCTCGCCTCCCCGCTCGCCGGCGGCCTCGCCCCGTTCATCGCCACCGCGCTGCTCCAATGGTCCGGCGGCAAACCGTGGCCGGTCGCCGTCTATCTCATCGTCATGGGGGTCATCACCCTCATCTCCGTCTGGCTCGCCGCGGAGACATACCGCGACGAGCTGCATGGAATTCGTCAGGATTGAAAACAGTGCGGCGGCATCGGCTGCGGCGGACCGATTTTGGGCGCGAATTCCATCATCGAAAGGATGTCCCGCTCCAGAGCCAAACCCGGCGCGATCTCGATCAAGGAAAGCCCCTCCGCGGTCAACTCGAAGACCGCGCGCTCCGTGACGTAGAGCACCTGCTGGCCGCGCGCGAATGCAGACGGGCCGTGGAAACACACCTGCCGCACGCGCTTGACGAATTTCGGATGCCGGCCTTCGCGAACGATCCGCAGGCGGCCATCGACCACTTCCACTGCGAGATCGCCGGCGGTGAAGGTGCAGCAGAAGATGACCCGCTTCGCGCTCTGCGAGATATTCACGAAGCCGCCGACGCCCGCGAAGCAGCCGGGAAACGTGCTCACATTCACACTCCCCTCCGCATCCACCTCGAGCGCCCCGAGCACCGCGATGTCGAGCCCGCCGCCATCGTAGAAGTCGAACTGCGACGGCTGATCGATCACCGCTTCCGGAAAGTGGCTGCAACCGAAACTCAAGCCGGACGCCGGCACACCGCCGATCGGCCCGCTCTCCAGCGTGAGCGTGAAATCCTGCAAGCGGCCCGTCTCCGCCGCCACCGCCGCGACCGCTTCCGGCACGCCAATCCCGAGGTTCACGATGTCCCCGGCCCCGATCTCCGCGAGCGCGCGATGGCCGATGATCTTGCGTTCGCAGAAGGGCATCGCCGGGAGCGAGATCGTCCCATCCGCGGTAGTGACATAAGCCTCGTTGAAATCCTCCGCGAAAGTCTGCGCGTGGTGCTCCTTGTCCGCCACGACCACGAAGTCCACGAGGATTCCCGGCACGCGCACCGACTTGGGATCCGCGATGCGATCGACCATCCGCTCGACCTGCGCGATGACGATGCCGCCATGATTCCGCGCGGCCTGCGCGATGGGCAGCACTTCGCCGATCAACGCCTCGCGTTCCATGGCGAGATTTCCGCGGGCATCGGCGCTGGTCGCGCGAATCAACCCGACTTGCACGGGCACCGCCTTGTAGCGAAGCCACTCCTCGCCATCGAGCGTGAGGCGTTCGACGAGTTCCTCGGTGGTCCGCGCGTTGAGCCGGCCGCCTCCGAGCAGCGGATCGATGAAGGTGTTCATCCCCACTTTCGTGATCACTCCCGACCGCCGCGCGGCGATCTCGCGGAGCAGCACGCAGACGACGCCTTGGGGGAAATTGTAGGCCTCGATCTCATTCGCCAGCGCCATCCGGCCGAGCTTCGGCGCGAGGTTCCAGTGGCCGCCGATCACGCGCTTCACGAGTCCCGCGTGCGCGAGGTGATTCAATCCGCGCGCGCCGCGATCGCCCTGCCCCGCGGCATAGAGCAGCGTGAGATCGCGCGGCCCGCCGCTGGTGAGAAAGCGCTGCTCGATCGCGTGGGTGAGCATTTCCGGATGTCCCGCGCCGACGAACCCGCCGATCGCCACGGTCGCGCCATCGGGAATCGCCGCGACCGCTTCGCTCACCGGCACGATCCTCGCCGCGCCTCTCATCCGCGCCAGCCTCCGTTGACCTCGATCGTCTGTCCGGTCACGTAGGAAGCCAGCGGCGAGCAGAGAAAGAGCGCCACGTTCGCCACTTCCCCGACCTCGCCGAAGCGGTTCAGCGGAACGTGCTTCAACATCTCCGCCCGCACGCTTTCCGGAATCGTCTCTGCCATCGCCGTCTGGATCACGCCCGGCGCGATCGCATTCACGCGGATGTTCCGCCGCGCGCATTCCCGGCTGAGCACACGAGTTAGCGCGAGCACACCGCCCTTGGCCGCCGCGTAGTTTGCCTGGCCAAAAAAACCTTCGAGGGCCGCGATGCTTCCCATGTTCACGATCGCCCCGCCGTCGCGCATGATTTCGAGGCCGAACTTGCAGCAATGAAACACGCCGGTCAGGTCCACCTCGATCACCGACTGCCATTCCTCCAGCGACATCTTCGCCACCGAGCGGTCGCGGAGGATCGCGGCGTTGTTGATCAGGAAATCGAGTCCGCCGAACTGCTCCTCGATGCGGCGCATCATCGCCTGCACCGCGTCCGCCTCTGCGACATCGGCCGCGATGACCACGGCGCTCGCGGCCCGCGCGGCATTGAACGCCGCCGCGAGCCGGGCCGCATCCTGCGCCGTCGCAGCCACGTCGGGATGATTGATGACGATCGTCGCGCCGGCTTGGTGAAACGTCCGCGCCATCTGCGCGCCGATCCCCTGCGAGGCGCCGGTGATGAGTGCGATCTTGCCGGCGAGTTCGATGGGGAGACTCATGTGGCGCCTATTTGGGGAGACGCGGCGGAGGTGTCAACCGGCGCGCAGCGCCCCTTCGAAAAAAAAGAACGCTGTCATCCTGAGCTTGCGAAGGATCTCTCGCATCCGCGGGCAGCGGTGGTGCGGAGCCGACAACCCGCAGCATTCGCTCCGCCCCACCTCCGCCCACGGAATTCAGTGATCCTTCGCAAGCTCAGGATGACGTGTTTTTTCGATGCGGCGCTGCGCGCCAGAACCTTCCCCACCCGATAGCAGCCCCGCCGCGACAGTCTTGCGCCGCCGCGCTGCGACTGGTGAACTTCCACTTCACGCCCCTGCCCTCCCCACCCCATGATCATCGATTGTCACAACCACGTCGGCGCCGACTTCATGTTCTGGCTGCGCGGCGATTTCCCCTACGCGCAGCATCTCATCACGATGACCAGCGAAGGCCGCGCGCTCGGCGTGGATCGCTGGATCGTCTTCCCGTTTGTGATCAATCTTTCGCTCCAGATCGAGGCGCTGCGTCGGGGCGAGATCGTCTATGGCGGGCTGGAGAAAATCCCGTACGCGTTCGAAAACCGGCGGCTCCTGCACGAGGTCAACGAGCTTTTCCCCGAGGAAGGAAAACACTGCCTGCCCTTCATGATGCTCGACCCGATGCGCGAGCAGGCGGGACAAATCGCGGCGCTTCGGAAGCTGCGCGGCGAGTATCAATTTTACGGCCTGAAGCTGCAAACGACGATGCTCCAGTCCTTCGTCAAGACGCTCGGCGAGGAAGGCCGCGGTTTCATCGACCTCGCGGCCGAGTGGGACATCCCCTTCATCATCCACTCCAGCGTCGGCGACGATCCGTGGGCGCAGGCGAGCGACATCCTCGACATCGCGGAGAAATTCCCACACGTCCGCTTCTGCCTCGCCCACTCCTGCCGCTACGATCGCGAGTGCCTCGATCGCGTGAACGCGCTGCCGAACACCTGGTTCGACTGCTCGGCGCACTGCATCCACTGCGACGGCGCAGTCGCCGATCTGCCCTACATCGCGCCGCGCGCCCGGCGGTTCGACTCGGATTTCACCGACCCCGCCCGCGTCATCGCCGATCTCGCTGCGGCGTATCCCACGAAGTTCCTGTGGGGCAGCGATTCGCCCTACTATAGTTACGTGGCCATGCTCGGCAGCGAACGCATCGCGCTCATCAGCACCTACGCCCGGGAAGTCGCGGCGCTCCGTGCGCAGCCCGCGGAGGTGGTCGAGCGCATCGCGAATCAGAATACCCGCGCCTGGTTGAAGCTCCGAGACGACAAAGTCCTCGCCGGCTGACGCGCACTGAAACATCCCTGGATTCTACGATGTCCGACTCCCCCTCATTTCCCCTCGGCGCACTCGTCACCGGATCCTCGCAGGGCATCGGGCTGGCGCTCGCGATGGCGCTGCGGAAAGCGGGTGCGCGCGTGATTTTCCACGGTCTCCCCGCACGCCCCGAGAGCATCCCCACGTGCGCCGACTATCTCGCGGCCGACCTCATGCAGCCGGAGGCGCCGGGCCGGCTCATCGAGGAAGCGTTTCGTTTGCAGCCTGACCTGGACACGCTGGTTTGCAATGCGGGCAGTTTCTTTGACACGCCCTTCCTGGAAATGACTCGCGAGCTGTGGGAGAAAACGGTGCAGCTCAATGTGACGGCGACGTATTTCCTCGTGCAGGAGTTTGCCAAGCGCCTCGTGGCGGCCGGGCGCCGCGGCTCGATCGTAATCACGGCTTCGACGAATGGGTTCCAGGCGGAGGCCGATTCGACAGCCTACGACACCTCCAAGGGAGCGCTGGTGATGCTCATCCGGTCGCTGGCCATTTCGCTCGCGGAGCACGGCATCCGGGTGAATGGAATCGCGCCGGGGCTGATCCGGACGCCGCTGAACTCGAAGTGGCTGGAGGCGCGTTCGAGCGATCTGGTGTCGCACTACGAGAAGAAGATTCTGCTGGGCCGCATCGGCACGCCGGAGGATTGCGCGGGCGCGGTCGTGTTCCTGTGTTCGCCGGCGGCGAGCTACATCACCGGGGAGATCATCGTGATCGACGGCGGGCTCACCGTCGGGCAGATCGGCCGGCTGTGAACGGGATGAAGACGGCCGCCATTTTCGGAGCGGGGGGAAAACTCGGGCGGCACGCGCTCGCCGTGCTGGAGCGGCGCGGGTGCGCGGTGCGCGCGCTGGTGCATCGCACGCCGGTCGCCGGGGATCGCGTGACTTCGATCCGGGGCGACATCGCCGATGGGGGTGCGGTCGATGAAGTCGTGCGCGGCGCGGAGATCGTGGTGCAGCTCGCAACCGCGAAGGAAGACGCCGCCACGTTCTTCGACGTGAGCGTTCGCGGGACCTTCCACATTTTAGAAGCGTGCCGCCGCCACGGCGTGAAACAGTTCATTCTCTTCGGCGGAGATGCGGCGCTCGGGATTTGGTTTTATCCGCAGCCGATCCCGATCGATGAAAACCATCCGCGCGCGGCGTATCCCGGCTATTATGCGTTCTCCAAGGTGATGGAGGAAACCATGGCCGAGCAGTATGCGATTCAATACGGCGTGCCCGTCACGGTGCTGCGCTCCTCGTGGGTCTTCGAAGGTGACGACCTGCTGAATCACTTCTCGCTCCTGCGCAACGTGAACCCCGCGGAGCCCGGCCACGGCTTCGGTGAAATCGGCGCGGATGTGCTCGCGCTGGTGCGGGCCGGAGAGGAGCGCATCCCCATTCTTACCGATGCCCGCGGCACGCCGCTGCGCCGCCACATCGTCCATGTCGATGACGTCATGCAGGCCTTCGATCGCGCGCTGGGGAATCCCTCGGCGCTCGGCCAGACCTTCAACATCGCGGGGCCGTCCGCCTTTGAATACCGCGTCGCCGCCGACTATCTGGCGCGGAAGCTCGGCATCCCGACGGTGCAGCTGCGCTGTCCCGACTATCATCCTTTCGAAATCAACATCACCTGCGCCCGCACCGTGCTCGGCTATGCCCCGGAAAATGATTTTTTCCGCATGGCCGACCGCGCCATCGCCGCGCGCACTTCCCCCAAATAGCCATGCGCGAATTCCATCACATCGGACTGCCCACCGATGAAAGCCAGCCCGGCGAATACTTCGTCGAAGAGACGAGCGTGTGGGTCACCGACCCGCGCAAACATCCTTACAAGGTCGAGTATCTGCGCTTTGAAAAAGACAGCCCGGTGACCGGGCCGGTGCGCGACCTGCCCCACGTGGCCTATCGCGTGGACGATCTCGAGGAGGCGCTGCGCGGGGAGAATGTGCTCATCGAGCCGTTCAATCCGTCGCCGAACTTCACCGTGGCCTTCGTCATGAAAGACGGCGCGGTGATCGAGTTCATGAAATTCGAGAAGGACAGCGATCTGCCGTGGAGGTAGCCTGACCTCATGAAGACCGTGGAGGAAATCAAAGCGGCGATTCCGCATCTCACCCTTGAGGAGCGAGCCGAAGTCGCGCGCTGTCTGCACGGGTGGGCGGATGACGAGTGGGACGAGCAGATGAAGCGCGATCTTTCCACTGGCAAACTCGGGAAGCTGCTCGCGAAGGTGGATGAGGACATCGCGCAAGGAAAGCTCTCCGACCCTCCGTGATCTCGCAGAATGGCGATTTCTGGGTGTGCTTCAATGCCCTGCCCCAAGAGATCCAGCGGCTGGCCCGGGAGAAATTCGCGTTGTGGCGACACGACGCGTTCAACTCGGCGCTCCACTTCAAGCCACTCATCGCAGACCTGTGGTCGGTGCGTGTGAATCAAACCTATCGGGCACTCGGAAGGCGGCGGGGAAATCTCATTGTGTGGTTCTGGATCGGGACGCATGCGGAGTATGATCAACTGCTGAAAAACCTTTAGCTCACGGCCAACATGAACCACTCCCTCCAGGATAAAGTCATCCTCGTCACCGGCGGCACCTCGGGCATCGGGGAAGGCTGCGCGCGGCACTTCGCGGAGCTCGGCGCCCGCGTGATCATGGCGTCAAATCAACAGGAGCGCGGCGAGACACTTGAAGCCGAGCTGCGCGCCGCCGGGCGCGAGGTGCGTTTCGTATTCGCCGATGTGTCGCGGGAGGAGAGCGTTCAGGCGCTCGTCGCCAGGGCAGTGGAGCTCTACGGGCGCATCGACGGCGTGCATTGCAACGCGGGGGTGTGGGCCAAGGGGAAGGTCACTGAGTTTGACGACGCCGTCTGGGAGAAGGTGATGAACGTAAACGTGAAAAGCGTCTTCTGGACGGCGAAACACGTGGTGCCGGTGATGGAGCGGCAATGCAAAGGCGTCATCCTGATCACGACTTCCGTGGCCGCCTTCATCGGCTTTCCCGCGCACGCACTTTACTGCGCGTCGAAGGCGGCGCTGGAATCGCTGATCCGCTGCCTGGCGGTCGATCACGCGGGCGCCGTGCGCGTCGTCGGCATCTGCCCCGGGACCATCGACACGCCGATGCTCGCCGCCACCTGCGAGGGCTGGGACAAACCCGTGGACGAGCTTTACGCCGAGGTCGCCCGCCGCATCCCCGTGCGCCGTCTCGGCCAGCCCATCGACATCGCGCAGACTGCGGCTTTCCTGCTGAGCGACGACGCCGGATACATCAACGCGACCTCCATCGTGCTCGACGGCGGGACGCTGGCGCTGCCGCCCTGGTAGGATAGGCGGCCTGGCAAGAGCGGGGCGACGAAGCGCGCGTCATCGGTGGAATGGCAGCCTGGAGGGACACGCTCCGTCGTGTCCGTGTCCGTTGGTGCGGAGCCTGCCGCCCATTGAATCTGGGACACGACGGAGCGTGTCCCTCCAGCAGTCGCGTCAGCGGGCGGATGTGGGGAAAATGCCATTTGCCAACGCGAAAGGCGTCTCCTAGTTTCCTCGCCCTCAAAATGGCCTGGTGAGTGAAAGCGTTGTCGCCAGCCGTAAGGAAAAGTCCCACAAGCCTGCCGCCCCAATGTCCAAAACCCTCGTCATCGCGGAAAAACCCAGTGTCGCCACCGATCTCGCGAAGGCGTTGGGGGTGAAGAAGGAGGGCGATTTCTACGAGAACGACAAGTATGTGATCTCCTCGGCGGTGGGGCATCTGCTGGAGCTGACGGTGCCGGAGGAGCACGACATCAAGCGCGGCAAATGGACGATGGAGAAGCTGCCGCATCTGCCCCCGGAGTTTGCGCTGGCGCCGATCGAGAAGAACGCGAACCGGCTGGCGGTCTTGCGGCGGCTGCTCAAGCGCAAGGATGTCTCCGCAGTGATCAATGCCTGCGATGCGGGCCGCGAGGGGGAGCTGATTTTCCGCAATATCATCCGGGCGACCGGGGCGAAGCAGCCGATCGAGCGGCTCTGGCTGCAGTCGATGACCACGGATGCCATCCGCACGGCCTTTGCGCATCTGCGGAGTGATGAAGAGCTGCGGCCGCTGGCCGATGCGGCGACCTCGCGCAGCGAGGCGGACTGGCTGGTGGGGATCAATTCGACGCGGGCGCTGACCGCGTTCAACTCGCAGGGCGGCGGCTTCAGCAAGACGACGGCGGGCCGGGTGCAGACGCCGACGCTGGCGATCCTCGTGGAGCGCGAGGAGAAGATCCGGGCCTTCGAGCCGCGGGCGTATTGGGAGGTGTTCGGCGATTTCGGAGTGAAGGCGGGGACGTACCGCGGGCGGTGGTTCGATGCGGCATTCAAGAAAGCGGGCGAAGAAGAAGCGCGCGCGGAACGGATCTGGGACAAGGCGAAGGCGGATGCAATCAAGGCGAAGTGCGAGGGCAAGCCGGGGACGGTGGAGGAGGAGAAGAAGCCCACTTCGCAAGCGCCTCCCCTGCTCTACGATCTGACCACGCTGCAACGCGAGGCGAACGGGCGGCATGGCTTTCCCGCGAAGATGACGCTGCAAATCGCGCAGGCGCTTTACGAGAAGCACAAGGCGCTGACTTATCCGCGAACCGATTCGCGCTACCTGCCGGAGGATCACATCGCCACGGCGAAGAACGTGATGGGCAGCTTCGAGGACCGCTCGCTCGCGGTGCATGCGGAGAAGGCACTGCGCGCCGGGATGATTCATCCGAACACGCGCATCTTTAACAACGCGAAGGTCAGCGATCACTTTGCGATCGTGCCGACGGGCACGGTGCCGCGCGGCTTGAGCGAGACCGAGCAAAAGATTTACGACCTGGTCGCGCGGCGCTTCATCGCGGTGTTTTATCCCGCGGCGCAGTTCGAGGTGACGACGCGGATCACGACGGTGGAGGGCGAGAAATTTAAGACGGATGGGAAGATCATCGTCGATCCCGGCTGGCTGGCGGTCTATGGCAAACAGGCCGAAGGCGAGGGCGAGAACGACAAGGCGATCTGCGCGGTGACACCCGGCGAACCGGTGAAGACCGAGGCGATCGAGGTGAAGGAAAACGTCACCAAGCCGCCCCCGCGTTACAACGAAGCGACGCTGCTCAGCGCGATGGAAGGCGCGGGCAAACTCATCGACGACGAAGAGCTGCGCGAAGCGATGGCGGAGCGCGGGCTCGGCACGCCGGCCACTCGGGCGCAGACCATCGAGGGGCTGATCTTTGAAGGCTATCTCATCCGGCAGGGACGCGACCTCATCGTCACCGCGAAAGGCATTTCGCTGATCACGCTCCTGCGCAATCTGCGCGCGGAGGCGCTGACCAAACCCGAGCTGACCGGCGGCTGGGAGCACAAACTCCGGCAGATGGAGCGCGGCCAACTCCCCCGCGCGACATTCATGAGCGAGATCCGCGACCTGACCACGGACATCGTGAGCAAGGTGCGCGGCGGCATGGGCCAGGAGGTGCGGGGAAATTTCAAAGCGATCGAGGTGAAGTGCCCGAAGTGCGGCGGCGAGTCGTTCAAGGAAAGCTTCAAGGCCTACGAGTGCCCGAATCCCGAGTGCAAACTCATCGTCTGGAAAAACATGTCGGGCCGCGAACTGGAGCGCGAGGAAGTGGCCAAGCTGCTCACCACCGGCCGGGTCGGCCCGCTGGAAGGCTTTCGCAGCAAGCTTGGGCGCGGCTTCACCGCGGAAGTCATTCTCGACGAGAAGACGGAGTGGAAACAGAAGTTCGACTTTGAAAAAGACGGCGAGGGCGAGGGCGCGAAGGCCTTCGATCCCGCGACGGCCAAAGCGCTGGGAGAAACTCCCGCCGGCGCCGTGTATGAAACCGAGACCGCCTTTCTCTGCGTGCCCGCGGTGGCCGGCGGCAAGCCGATCCGCATGGGCAAGAGCATCTGCCAGCGCGCCATCCCGGCCGAGCAGGCGCTGAAGATCTTCCGCGACGGCAAGACCGACCTGCTGCCGCGCTTCATCTCGAAAAAGGGCAAACCTTTCTCCGCCTATCTGAAGCTCGAAGGCGCCAAGGTGATCTTCGAGTTCGAACCGCGCGCGAAGAAGAAGCCAGTCGCGAAGAAGGCCGCGAAAGAGCCGGCGCAGTAACTCCGAAACTGCAGCCGAGTGCGGCGCTCAGCGGGGTTGGAGATCCGAGGCGGCGACAAAGCGTCGCCCTCCCACCATCCGGAAAGTTCCTTTGCCAGATCTCTTTAGGGAACGCTCAGGTAGATCAGCTCCGGCGGCAGCCCTTTCACGCTCGGGCTTTTCCGGCCGAAAATGTTCACCATCGCAGCGAGGTGATCGCCTTCCAGTTTCTTCAGCTTGGGAAGCTGAGCCTTGGCCTTGTTTGGATCACTCGTCACCGCCACCACCGCCCGCAGCGCGAGCAGG
>JANOAZ010000161.1:0-6459 GCA_031411395.1 Chthoniobacteraceae bacterium | reverse complement strand
AGGTATTTCGTGATGTCCTCGGGCTTGATTGTGTAATCGCTCATAGAGTTTTGCGTGCTCACTCGGCCTTGCGGATTTCTTCGCCGCGTTTGATCAGGATGCCGCGGCGGCTGGCGGCGGTGAGGGCGGATTCTAGGCGTTCGGAGAAGGCGTCTTTCAGGCGTTTGCAACCGAGGTAGTCGGCGGCGAGGTGGAGGACTTCTTCGGGGGTGTAAACGCAGCCGGGGCGGATGCTGGCGTTGATCGCTTTGACGAGGAACTCGTGGTCCAGCTCGGCGTAGCTGGCGGCGACGCGGTGGATGTTTTGGGCGTCGTAATTCACGAGGCCGCGGCGGATAGCGGAGTTGATGCCACTGGCGATGACTTCGCGCAGGTTGGCGGTCAGGCGTTGGAAGCCCAGCGTCTCGGCGACCTGGCGCGCGAGGTCTTCGCGGTCGGTGACTTCGCGGCGGGCGGCACAGGTGAAGATCGCGTTCAGCAGTTCCGTTTGCTCCACATCCGCGGAAGACCGGCTCGGTTCGTTGCCGTTGTCCTTCGGTGTCGAGCGGGCTGGTGTAGGGGCGGGTTTGGCGGGTTCGAGCGCAAACTCAGGCTCCTGCGGGCGCGCAGCGACGGGCTTCTTTTTCCCGCCCTTCTTGTCGTGCAGGCCGGATGCGGCTTCTTCGGCGTATCGTTGGTGGTTAAGGACGAGCAGGCGGTCAAGGATGTCGCCCCGCACATCAGGGTGGATGGTCCAGCGCACGCCATTCTTAGTTTCGTGGAAGTCATGGCGGAGAGATGCGCCTTCGTTCGAGGCAAGGTCGGTCCAGCCGTAGGCTGCGGCCACTGCGGCGTCGAGTTGACGGCGCAAATTGCGCAACTCGGCTATGTCGCCCACCGTCTGCCCAGAGTCGTGGAAGCGATTGTAGGTCGCTGTGAGGCCGCACTCCTCCGCCAACATTATTTGCCTGCGCTGCTCGTAATACCGCTTGCCGCAATCCGCCAACTCACCGCCGCCCTCACCAGTTTCGGATAATACACCCTTCGGGAACGCGAAGGTCGCCAAACACTCGGTTGGCGCATAGACGGGCCGGGTTTCCAAAGTGCTACCGTAGTTCAACGCCCAGACTTCATGGATTGAGCTTTGTAGAACGCAAAAGGTGGAAAATGTGCCGGTTGCGATCGCAATCAGTTTCTGATCGAAGACGACATCGGATGCAAAGCGTTCCCATGCCAAATACTTCGCTGTCTGGCAGCATGCCCACGCGTAATCATCGAGACGTTCATAAAGCGCATTCGGGCGATAGCCGAAGAGCCACCATTTGCTACGGTGCCCAGGTGTTTTCGACTCCATACGTGCGGGACGGACCCGCTCGGTTAAGATGCGAAATGCATTCGTGAATTTCGCCGATTGCTCCTCGGTTCTTGTTCCAAAGTCGATGATCCAGCGTTTCGGTTGCGCTGCTACGTTCGACATCATCTCCTTTCCATTGAGATAAGGTTTAATGACATCCCGACAGCTTCCTCGAAGTTGGAGCGCTTCATCTTCCTCCAGAATAAAGCCCTCGCCGTATGGCTTTGCGCCTACGAATCCAACGCTCGAGGATTCGGACAAATAAGTAGGAGCGACGAGTGACGAGCGCGAATCGAGGAAAGACGAAATTCGATCAACGAGCTTGCCGTCCAGCATCCCTTTCCACTCCCATTTCGCCTTTGATATGTGTGCGATGGACACCGAAAGCGCAGCCTTTCCTGGCCAGGCAATCGAGGAAATTGCGCGGTAAACGGTGCCGCCCGCACTCTCAACCACAGCCAGTCCGCCCAGCCTGGTATCTGTTTGCCCTATGCTATTTGTTCCGATCAGCCCCATGAATCCTTCATTGCATAGCAACCGAAATCCTCTGACGAAAAAGTAGGCTACGAGATCGGTGTTCTGCTGACTATCTGGATTCCATGACTTGAGGCAGCATGTGTATTCGTAGCCGAAAGCAGGTGTGATTTTCACCCCTCCCATGAACGGCGGGTTTCCGACAAACGCATCAAAACCCGCGGGACGCACGGCCTTCTCTCGAGTCTCAAAGATTTCTGGAAACTCCAACGGCCAATGAAACGGACGACGACCGTTCAGTTCTATTCGAGCGAGCCGTCCAAACTCAGCAATGTCCTTCTTCCAAGCTGCCTGCATGTGGCTAGCAGCAACGGCGCGGCGCGTGTCCCAACCTTGGTTACCGGGGGAAGCGAGTTCGGCGGCGACGAGAAAATTGGCGGCTGCGCGCAGTTTTGCTAGTTGCCCCTCGGCCTCTGCATGGAGGCGAGCCTTCTCGGCGATTTGCGCTGCCGTATGGCTTGGCATGGCCTCCAACTGGCGGCGAAGGGCTGCCGCCGCTTCAATGTGGCGCCACAGGTTTGCGGTTTCGAGGAGCGGCTGGGCGTGATCTGGGTCACGCAGCGAGAAGCGTTCGAGCTGTTTGAGATGGCTGACGCCAATAAGAGAATCGCCGCACTTGAGGGCGTGGTCGAGGAAGCTGAACGGGCGGTTCCGCATCATCGTGATGAGCCACAAGCTGAGCTTGGCCAACTCGACGGCCATTGGGTTGATGTCCACGCCGTAGAGACAGCGGCTGGCGATGAGGCGGCGGGCGATGAGCACGCGCTCGGCTTGGTCGCGCGGGAGCAGTTCGGCATCGCCGGGCCGGTCGAGCACGACGCCCTCGATGGAGATGGCGCGGCCCGCTTTTTCCTCCGCATCCCACGCCTCGACGAGCCGTTCGGCGAGCCAGCGGCAGGTCTGCACGAGGAACGCGCCGGAACCCATCGCCATGTCGCAGACTTTTAGCGCAAGCAGCTCGGCCGGGGTTCTCAGCCGCCACTCCTCACGCGGTTTGCCCTCGGCGGGTCCGAAATAAGCGAGCGGTTCGAGCGTGTGCTGGACGACGGGCTCGGTGAGCGACTTGGGCGTGTAGTGCGTGCCCGTCTCGCGCCGGCCCGCGCCAAGCGTGACGATGAAGGCGTTCTCCCGATACGCGAGCGGGTCGCCCCAACTATCGGTGCGAAGCAGGAGGCCGAAGGGCTTGATGCGATCCGCGAGCGGGATGTCGCTGCCGCTCGCGAGGAGGATGCCGTGGTAGAGGTCTTCGTCCACGGGCTTCGCGAGCGCGTTCCGCAGAGCTGGCTCGGAGCGGCCAGTTTTTTCCAGCAGGAAGGCGAGCAGGTCGTCGTCGCCTTCCTCCTGCATCTCTTCGAGTTCGCGCAGGGCGACGGTCGGATTGACCGCTTTCTGCGAGCCGACAAGCCCAAGCGTCGTCTCGGGCACGCGCTTCACGGTGCGTTCGAGCAAACCCTCATAGACGTGGCCGATCTGCTCCACGTCGAGCGCCTCATAGGAGAGCAGCAGCGCGCCGCTGCGCTGTTCCAGCACCTGCAAGGCGGTGAGGAGCATGAGCACGGTGCGGTTGTCGATGGGCAGCGGCACGGCGGGCACATCGCGCCAGCTCGTGCCGGTGGCGCGGCCTTCGAGGAAGGGGAAACGGTCGGGATCGAAGAGGGAGCCGCCGAGCGGCGGCAGGCGAAGCGTCTCGTGCTCAATGCCGCCGAAGACTGCGCGGAAGACGGCGAGCAATCGCGACCACGCATCGTGCCGCCGCTCCAGCACTTCTTCGCCGAGGCGCTCTTTGTCTTTGAGCAACCGGGCGCGGAGCGTGGAGACGGCGTAGTGCTGGTCGTAGATCGGCTCGCCGAGCAGAAGGAGCTTCCGTTCCTCGGCGCAGAGCAGGACGACGAGCCGCATCATGACGGTGAGGCCGGCCTCGTAGAGCTGCGCGGGCGACACGTCCTTTAGTAACTCGCGGTCGCGATCGAGGTCGGCGCGGTCGAGTGCTTGCACGAGCACCTCGACGGCGCGGCGGACCTGCTCGCCGAGCGTGTCGGTCACTTCGTCCTGATGTTCCAACGAACGCAGGAAGAGCGAATCGAGATTCAGCTCTGGACGGCCGAAGCAGCGGCGCACTTCCAGCAACGAGACGAACGCCTGCAAGGTGACGGTTTCCTGCTGCCAGATGCGGGCATACCAGGTGCCGAGGCTCGAACCGCCATCGGCGGGCACACTCACGAGCGTCCACTGCTCGCCGTCGGTGATGAGGCCGACGCGGACGCCGGTGGCGCGACAAAGCGTGGTCATCCGCTCGATGGGCGACGCGGCCCACGTCTCGCCGGCGAGTGGCGCGGAGAGATCGGTGTCGGGCGCGTAGCGGGCGACGAGCAGACGGACCTTGTCGCCGGAGAGCACGGCGAAGTCGGGCTTCACCTCGGCGCCGGTGAGCGGTTCGAGGTAGGTGAGCGTGGCGGGTAGCTCGCTGGTTGGCTTGAGGACGCTCGGCTCGTATTCGAGGAGTTCCTCCAGGACGAGACGGATCCACTCGCGGTGCAGGTCTTCGAGCTGAGGATCGCCGTCGTCCACGGCGTCGCGCCATTCGTCGTAGGCACTGCGGACGCGCTGACGCCTTCGCGTTTCGACTTTCTCCAAGCCCTGCGGGAACGCTTCGTCGAGCACGCCGACCGCGAGGAACGGGCCGGTCTTCTCGACCAGGTTCAGCCATTCGATGTGTTGGGCGGCGCTCATCGTGCGGGGAGGATGAAGGTGACGGCGACGGGGAAGGTGCGGTGAGCGAGATCGGAGTAGCGGCCCTCGATGGCGCCGATTTCCTTTTCGCGCTCCTCGGGGATGCGATCCCGCCGGGCGCGCAGCGCATCCACGTCGCGACGGAGTTGCATCCGCTCGTTTTCCGGCCAGAGGCCGAGTTCTGCTTGCTTGAGACGCGAGGAGTCTTCGATTTCCCGGTTCAAGGCTCTTTGGAGTTCAGTCAACAAACCGGTGATGTCGGTGATGTCTCCCACCTTGCGGCGGTCCAAGGTGTTCTTGAGGAATTTCAGGCGGTCTTCGGAGCGTGCATCGGTCGTGGCGAGGATGGCAGCGTGGGCTTTGTCGAACCGCTCGCGGAGCATGGCGAGCGTGGCGGCGTCGGGCTTCTCCGGCGTGGATTTTTCCAAGAGGGCTTCGAGGCGTCCGACCTGGCTGATGCGCGCAAAGCCGTCCTTTTTCAGGTCGCCGCCGGAGATGGTGAGTTCTTCGTGGAGCAGATGATGATTGCCGCCAGCGATAACGAGGCGGGAGGACACGGCGACGACGGGGTGCTCCAGCGTGGCGTCATCCGAACGGCGCACGGCGACGCGATTGAGCGTTTTTCGGTCATCCAGCGCCCAGACCTCCGCACGAAGGATGCGCAGGCACATCTGCACGAGGCGGTGATTCAGGTGCGCGAGAACCACGTCGTCGCGACCCTTGGCAACATCGTGGTCGAACGTGATCGGACGGCGTTTGTGCGTGTGCGGGTGATTCAGACCGGCGGTGGCGCGCTGCCACGAACCGGCGAGTTGCGGCACCTCGAAGACGGAGTTCGCTGGCGCATTCGGCCAGGGGATCGCCCGGAGCGCCGGCTTCTCCGCGAGCTGCATGGCGACCTGCACGGCAGAGGCGATGCGGTCGGGAGTAAGGTGGAAGTCGTTGCGCGTCTCGACGAGGCGCTCGTGGAGTTTGGCGATCTTCTCCTGGAGCTTGCGCTCGGCGACGACGAAGCGCCGGGCCTTCGCTGCTTTCTCTTCGGCATCGCGCGTGTCGAGGCGCGTGGTCTTGCCGGACATCGCCTCCTGAATCTGATGCGCGATGACCGGGCCGACGCTGCCGAGATCCTCGCGGATAGCCTCCACCTTCACCACCGCGCGCATGAGGTATTCGTGATCGCCTTCGAGATCGCCGACCTTTGCATCGCGGTCGGCGGGGCTGCTGCGGAAGCCCTTGCCGACAGGATGCCAAATGGTGGGCGTCTTCTTTTGGCCGTGGCGATCGATGCGGCCGTTGCGCTGCTCCATCACGTTCGGATTCCAAGGAATCTCGACGTGGATGAGGTAGTTGCAGTGATTCTGGAGATCGATGCCCTCGGAAGCGGCGTCGGTGGCGAGCAGGACGCGAACGGGCGAGACATCGGGAGCGGCCTGGAATGCGGCGGTGACTTTCGCGCGGTCGTCGGGATCGAGACTGCCGTGAAGTTCCGCGAGACGTTCACCGCCATAGCCGTTGTTCGTGAGCAACTCGAAGAGCCAGCCGTGTGTGGCGCGGTATTCGGTGAAGAGGATTACGCGAGCGTCGTTCCACTTGCCGCCGGGTCGCAGGTGTTCGGTGAGCCACGCGAGGATCGCCTTGGCCTTGGAATCGGGCCGGCCTTTCGCCGCCGTCGCCCACGCCGAAAGTTGATCGAGAAGACCGCCCTGTTCCGAGGTGAGCACGATGGCGGAGGCGCTGGCCTCGACGACCGCTTCATCAATGGACTGCTCGATCTGCTCATCGCTGCTGGAGTCTTCCTCCAACTTGGCGATGGCCTTGCGGAGGATGCGCTCGTCGAGCGCGTCCGCTTTCTTGCCGCGGCC
>JANOAZ010000160.1:0-8596 GCA_031411395.1 Chthoniobacteraceae bacterium | reverse complement strand
CCCATCCAAACACTGTCATCCTGAGCTTGCGAAGGATCTCTCGCATCCGCGGGCGGAGGTGGTACGGAGCCGCCCATGCACTCGCTCCGCACCGCCTCCGCCCGCGGAGATCAGTGGTCCTTCGCGAGCTCAGGATGACTTTTTTGGATGCGGCGCTGCGCGCCAATCCATTCTTCCCGTCACGTCCAAACGCCATTCCGTCAATCCGTCTCCGATCGCCCTGCCGGATCACGCCCCGATCGGGTGCCAGGTCGTCTTGAATTCCATCAGGTCGCGGATCTCGAAGAGCCCCTGTGCGAGGTCGGCGAACCAATCGATGGCCTCCTCCGCCTTATGCAGGCGCACGCGCTTGATGCTTTCTGCGGCGCCGAGCTTGAGTTGCTTGCGTTCGTCCGCATTGGCCACGCCGCTGATTGCCCGGAGGTGCTCGTGAGAGGCGAAGGTGGGGATGAGTTCGCTGCGCAGGCCGGTGAGCAGATTCACCACGCCGCCCGGCAGATCGCTGGTCGCGAGCATCTCGCCGAGCACGATCGCGGGATACGGCTGGGTCGCGGAAGCGAGCGCGACGACGGCGTTGCCGCTGGTGATCGCCGGGGCCACGAGCGAGACCAGCGCGAGCAGCGGCGCGTCGTCCGGCGCGAGCACGCCGATGATGCCCATCGGTTCCGTGACGGTGAAAGTGAAATGCGGCGACGCCACGGGATTCACGTTCCCCAGCAACTGCTCGTATTTGTCCGCCCAGCCGGCGTAGTGGATCAGCCGGTCGATGCTCGCCGTCACTTCCTTCGCCGCGTCCCCTTCGCTCGCCCCGCCGAGCCGGATTGCCTCGACCATTTCCGCGCCGCGGGCCTCGATCATTTCCGCGAGGCGGTAAAGAATCTGGCCGCGGTTGTAACCCGTGCGTTTCGCCCAGCCCAGCCCCGCCTTCGCTGCGGCCTCGACGGCGTTGCGCAAATCCTTGCGCGTACATTGCGGGATGTTGGCCAGGAACGCGCCAGTCGCGTCGAGCAGGGGAGTCACGCGCCCGCTCTCCGAGCGGATGAACGCGCCGCCGACATACACTTTCGGCGTCTTGGTGATGGGAAGGCGTGCGGTCATGGCGTTGATCAAATGAGTTTGCCGTAGTCGAGCAGGCCCTGCCGCCCGCCCTCGCGCCCGAAGCCGCTTTCCTTGTAGCCGCCAAACGGCGACGCGGGATCGAACTTGTTGAACGTGTTCGCCCAGACCACGCCCGCCTTGAGCGCGACGGACATCTTCAAGATGCGCGAACCCTTGTCCGTCCACACGCCGGCGGAGAGGCCGTAGGCGGTGTTGTTCGCCTTCTCGATCGCCTCCTCGACGGTGCGGAAGGTGAGCACGCTGAGCACCGGCCCGAAGATTTCCTCCCGCGCGATGCGATGGCTCTGGGTGACGTTGCTGAAGACGGTGGGCTTGAAATAGAAGCCCTTCGCCGGCAACCGGCATGGCGACTGGTAGATGTCCGCGCCTTCCTTCACGCCGCTGGCTACGAGTTCGGTGATCTTGTCGAGCTGGTCCCGCGAGTTGATCGCGCCGACGTCGGTGTTCTTGTCCAGCGGATCGCCGACGCGCAGCACCTGGATGCGCCGCTTGAGTTTCGCCAGCACCGCCTCCGCCACACTTTCCTGCACGAGCAGCCGCGAGCCCGCGCAGCAGACGTGGCCTTGGTTGAAGAAGATGCCGTTGACGATGCCTTCGACCGCCTGGTCGAGCGGCGCGTCGGCGAAGACGATGTTCGCGGCCTTGCCTCCGAGTTCCATGGTCATCTTTTTGTCCGTATCCGCGAGGCTGCGCATGATGATCTTCCCCACTTCCGTCGATCCGGTAAAGGCGACCTTGGCGGCGAGCGGATGCGCCATCACTGCCGCGCCCGTGTCGCCCGCGCCAGCGACGATATTCACCACGCCCGGCGGCAAGCCCGCTTCCTGCAAAATCTCGCCGAGCTTGAGCGCGGTAATGCTCGTGGTCTCAGCGGGTTTGATCACGATGGTGTTTCCCATCGCCAGCGCCGGCGCGATTTTCCAGGCGAGCATGAGCAGCGGAAAATTCCACGGGATGACCTGCCCGACCACACCGAGCGGAGCGACGCGGCGCCCCGGTGCGATGCAGTCGAGCTTGTCCGCCCAGCCCGCGTGGTAAAAGAAATGCGCGGCGGCCATCGGCACATCGAAGTCGCGCGATTCCTTGATCGGCTTCCCGCCATTCATCGTCTCCGCCACGGCAAATTCCCGCGCGCGATCCTGGAGCAGCCGGGCAATGCGATAGATGTATTTGCCGCGTTCGGCGCCCGGCATCTTGCTCCACGTCGAGTCGAACGTTTTCTGCGCCGCCTGATACGCGGTGTCCACATCCGCCGCGCTGGCGTGGGCGATGTCCGCGAGCTTCTGTTCATTGCCAGGATTGATCGTCGCAAAATATTTGCCGCTCTTCGGCGCGACGAACTTCCCGTCGATGAACAGATCGTAGCGTTTCTTCAGCTTCGGATCCGCGGTCTCGGGCGCGGGATCGAACTCCCACAAGTCGCCGAAGATCAACTCACGCGTGGGCGAGCGGCGGGAGACGAGGCGTTTGGCAGTGGCTTTGGGCATGGGTCAGTATCCTTCCGTGGCGTCGCTGAAGACATACGGCGCCTGGTAGGCTCCGGTGCGTTCCTTCTCGATCTGCCGGAGCAAGTCGTTGAGGAGCGATGATGCGCCGAAGCGGTAGCGCGAATTGTTGAGCCACGCATCGCCGAGCGTTTCCTTGACCGCCACGAGAAAGTGCAAGGCTTGCTTCGCGGATTTGATTCCACCCGCGGGCTTCATCGCGATCGGCGTGCCGGTCTCGAGATAGAAGTCGCGAATCGCTTCGAGCATCACCTGGTTGTTCCCGAGCGTGGCGTTGTCCGACGTTTTGCCCGTGCTGGTCTTGATGAAGTCGCCCACGCGCAGCACGCGCATGGCGAGGAACGAGGCGCAGCGAATGTGGTCGTAGGTTTCGAGTTCGCTCGTCTCAAGGATGACTTTGAGCGTCGCGCCGCCGCAGGCTTCGAGCACCTGCGCGATCTCGTCCTGCACCAGTCCCAGTTCGCCGGCGAGGAAGGCGCCGCGGTTGATCACCATGTCGATTTCATCCGCCCCATCGCCGACCGCCGCGCGGACCTCCGCGAGCCGCGTCTTCAGCGGCGCCTGGCCGGATGGAAACGCCGTGGCCACCGAGGCCACCTTGATCTTCGTCCCCTCCAGATGCCGCCGCGCGTGCCGGACCATCGCCGGATAGACACAGACCGCCGCGACACTCGGCACCTCACCGCGGTCATGCGGCGAGATCGCTTTCTGGCAAAGTGAGGCGACCTTGCCGGGCGTGTCCTTCCCCTCGAGCGTGGTCAGGTCGATCATCGAGGCGGCAAGCTTCAGCCCGAAGAGCTTCGACTTCTTCTTGATGCTCCGGGTGGTGAATTTGGCCACGCGTTCCTCGACCCCGACGGCATCGACCGTTCCGACATCATCGATCAGGCGCAGCAGTGCGGCTTTGGAAGCGGGGGGCATGGCCCGGAGTTTTCACGCACCCGCGGTGCTGACAATGCAAAACCACTCCGCTCCGCCTCACTTGGAAAGCGGCAGTTAATTGCCACGGATGAAACACGGATGGGAATGGACAGAACTCTTCATCCGTGAAAATCCGTGTTCATCCGGGGCTAAATCGAGACGCGCTGGCGTTCTAAGTTCGCTCGGACATCGGTATCATCATCCTCTGTGACTCCCACGCTTGCTCGCCCACGCATCGCATCGCTTCGATCCGATCACCGTCGCTGTTTTGCCGCAGTTGCGCTGGCGGCGGCCGCGATGTTGACCCTGCCGGCGCGTGGGGCCCCGGCTGACACGGCCGCTGCGATGCGCCTGCTGAAAAGCAACTGCTTCTCCTGCCACAATGATCAGAAGAAGAAGGGCGGGCTGGTGATGACTTCGCGGGAGGCGCTTCTGAACGGCGGGGACAACGGCGCGGTGCTGGACCTCGATGCACCGGAGAAAAGTGTGCTGATCGAGTCGCTCGCGGCGGACGCCGATCCGCACATGCCGCCAAAGAAGCAGCTTTCCACTGCGCAGATCGAAACGCTGAAACGCTGGGCGAAAGACGGCGCAACGTGGGATGCGACGGTGCTGGTCAATCAAGCCTCCGCTCCGCGTCCGGTCGCGCTCGCGGCATTGCCGGCGTCGTATCGCCCGGTGCTGGCGCTCGCGGTTTCACCGGATTCGACGCGACTGGCGGTGGGATGCGGGAGCGAAGTGGTGCTCTACGATATCACCGGGACGAATCTGGCCGTCATTGCGCGGGCGAGCGTTCACCTCGATCCGGTGCAGGCGATCGCGTGGAGTCCGGATGGGAAGCAACTCGTCACCGGCGCATTTCGCCGTGTCGTGATTTGGAATCCGGAATCGTTGACGAAAGAACGCGAGATCACCGGGGGGCTGACCGATCGCATTGCGGCGATTCGTTTTCTCCCCGATGGAAGACAACTGGTCATCGCGGACGGGCGCGTCGCGGAAAGCGGCACGGTACGACTCGCGGACCCGGCCAGCGGTGCGCTCACCGCGTCGTGGCCGGCGCATGCCGATACCATCTTCGATCTCGCCGTGAGCAGCGACGGCAAGCTCCTCGCCACCGCGGGCGGCGACAAGCTGGTGAAGGTGTGGGACCTCGCAACGCGCCGTGAGACCGCCAGGCTCGAAGGCCACGTCGCGCAGGTGCTCACGCTCGCTTTCGACCCGGCGGCGAACCAGCTCGTGACGGGTGGAATGGATCAGCAACTCAAGGTCTGGGACGTGAAAACGCGCGAGAAAATCAACACGCTCGGCGCGCAGACCGCGGCGGTGACCGGCGTGGCTTGGGCACCGGCGGGATCGGCGATCGTGGCAGTCACGGATGCGGGCGCGGTGCTCCGCTACACGGAACTCCAGAGCCACACCGGAGGTCAGCGATCGGAGTCGGCGAAGGAGCGCAAACTCGAAGCGGTGGATGCGGCGCTGCACTGCGTGGCGGTGACCGCGAACGGCGAACGCGTCTTCGCCGGTGCCCAGGATGGGCGGCTCTTTTCATGGAACAAGGAAGGCAAGCTCGCGGGCAAATTCGCGACCGCCGAATTGCCCGCCGCGCCCGCAGCGGCGCCGAGCTTTATGCGTGATGTCCTGCCCGTCTTGAGCAAGGCCGGATGCAGCGCGGGCGCGTGCCACGCCAAGCCCGATGGACAAAACGGCTTCCGGCTTACCGTCTTTTCTTACGACCCGCAGGCTGACTTCCGCCACATCACCCAGCATGCGCGCGGGCGGCGCGTTTTTCCTGCGGCGCCGGAGGAAAGCCTGCTCCTGCTCAAGGCCACTGAGACAATCCCGCACGAGGGTGGGGAGCGCTTTGCAAAAGACTCCGACGCCTACCGCACGCTCGTGCATTGGATCAGCAGCGGCATGGTCTATCGCGGGGAAAATGAGCCGTCTCTCCAGCGGCTGAGCGTGGAGCCGGCGGAGCGCGTTTACCGCAAGGGCGAGACGCAGCAGCTGGTGGTCAAGGCGCAATACGCCGACGGCTCGGTGCGCGATGTCACCGCGCTCGCCGGCTTTGCTCCGAACGACAAGGAAATCGCGCGGGTCTCGGACGACGGGCTGGTCAGCATCGGGAAGGTGAGCGGGCAGGCGGTGATCGTCGCGCGCTTCATGGGGCTGGTGGGCGATGCGCGAATCAGCGTGCCCGCCGATCGCACGCTGCCCGAGGCCCAATACGCGGGACTGCCGGTGCATAACTTCATCGACGAACTGGCCTACGCGCAGTTCCGGCGACTCGGCTTGTTTCCCTCCGAGCCATGCACTGACGCCGAGTTCCTCCGCCGCGCCACCCTCGACACCATCGGCGCGCTGCCGAAGCCGGATGAAGTGCGTGCCTTCCTCGCCGATCCTGATTCCTCCAAGCGCGAGAAGCTCATCGACCGACTCCTCGCGCATCCCTACTACGCGGATTTTTGGGCAAACAAGTGGGCTGATCTGCTCCGCCCGAACTCCGACCGGGTGGGGATCAAGAGCGTCTATCTGCTCGACCAGTGGCTGCGCGAAAGTTTCCGTGCAAATCAGCGCTACGATCAATTCGTTCGCGACATCGTGCTCACCGAGGGCAACACCCATCGTTTCGGCCCGGCGGTCATTTACCGCGACCGCCGCGACCCGGCCGATGTCACCACGATGTTTAGCCAGCTCTTTCTCGGCGTGCGGCTCGACTGCGCGAAGTGCCACCATCATCCGACCGAAAAATGGGGACAGGACGACTTCTACAAGATGGCGGCGTTCTTCGGGCCGCTGAAGCAGAAGGGCGCCGGAATCTCTGCGCCGATCTCGGCGGGAAATGAAACGTTCTACTTCTCCCCGGGCCGCTCGGTGAAACATCCCGTCACGGGAGAACTCATGGACCCGCAGCCGCCCGATGGGCCGCCGGTGAAAGTCGCGGAGAACATCGACCCGCGCCGCGCGCTCGCCGACTGGATGACCGATGCGAAGAACCCATTCTTCGCGCGCGCTCTCGCCAACCGCGTGTGGGCCTCATTCTTTGGAAAAGGCCTGGTCGATCCCGTCGATGACTTCCGCATCTCGAATCCGCCCTCGAATCCCGCGCTGCTCGACGCGCTCGCGCAGGAACTGGTGCGACAGAAGTACGACCTCAAGGCGCTGATGCGCACGATCCTTCGCTCGCACCTCTACCAGCTCAGTGCGACGCCGAACGAATTCAACCGCGCCGATACGCGCAATTTCTCCCGCGCCTATCGGCGCCGCCTGCCTGCGGAAGTGCTCGCCGACGCGCTGGCCGATGTCACCGGCGTGCCCGACACTTTTGCTGGCATGCCGCCCGGCAGCCGCGCCATGCAGGCGTGGACCTACAAGATCGACTCGCAGACCATGGATGCTTTCGGCCGGCCGAACTCGAGCAGCGACTGCCCATGCGAACGCGACACCCGCCCGAGCATCGTGCAATCCCTTCACCTCATGAATTCGCGCCTGCTCCAGGAAAAGCTTACGAGCAAGATTGCCATTGCGCGTGTCCAACACCTCGCCGAAAGCCAGCTCACGCCTGAGGAAATCGTCGCCGAGCTTTTTCTAGCCTGCTACGCGCGGCCACCGACCGATGAGCAAGTAAAGATCGCCACCGCCGCTTTCACCGCGGAAGGCGCCACGCGCCGCAGCGCGACTGAAGATGTGCTCTGGTCCCTGCTCAACACGGCCGAGTTCGTCTTCAACCACTGAGCCAGACCCGCTCCGGCTCCCGGTTGGCTAATACCGCTTCCGCATATTGCTCGGCAGAATGTTGAGCTCGTTGCGGTATTTGGCGACGGTCCGGCGGGCGATCGGGATGCCACGCTTCTCGAGGATCTCGACGATTTCCTTGTCGCTCAGCGGAGTGCTCGTGTTTTCGTTTTTCACGAGGTCGGCGATGGCGCCTTTGACGCTGGTGTTGGACATCGATTCGCCGGCGGCGGTCTGGTAGCCGGGGGTGAAGAAATATTTCATGTCGAACACACCCTGCGGCGTGGACATGTATTTGCCGGAGATCGCGCGGCTGACGGTGGTTTCATGCACGCCCACGGCGTCGGCGATTTGCACCATGGTCATCGGCTTGAGCGCGCTCGGACCGCGGTCCATGAACTCCTTCTGCCGGGAGACGATTTCATGCGAGATATTGGAGATCGTCTGCTGGCGCTGGTGGATCGACTTGATGAGAAATTTTCCGCTGCGGATTTTGTCCCGGATGTAGTCCTTCACGTCATTGCCGCGGTTCTCCTGCGACATGAGATCCTTGTAGGTATTGCTGATTCGCAGGTGGGGAATCTGCTCGCCGTTGAGCGTGATCTGATACTCGCCGCCGACCTTCTCGACGTTGACGTCGGGCAGCACATAGTTGTTCGGATCGGGGGTGAAGATCTGGCCCGGCTTGGGATCGAGGGTGCCGATGAAATTAGCGGCGCGCTGGACCTGCTCCGCGGTGGTCCCGAGACGCCGCGCGATTTCCGGGAAGCGGCGTTTGCCGAGATCGTCGATGTGCCGATCGACGATGCGATATTCGAGGCACTGTTCCTTCCCGATGCGTTTGAGCTGGATGAGCAGACACTCTCGCAAGTCCCGGGAGCCGACGCCGACGGGATGAAATGTCTGCACGAACTCAAGCACCCGCTGGAGGTCGGCGAGATCCATGCCGGTGTTCTGGGCAATTTCTTCCGGAGACGAGGTGAGAAAGCCGGCGTCGTCGATGTTGCCGATGATGAGTTCGGCGAGCTGGCGGTCGGCCGCATTGAGTTCGCTGCTCTGGACTTGCTCGAAAAGGTGCTGCTGGAGCGTCTCCTGGCCAACGATCGAATCGAAGAAAAACTGCCGCCGCTCTTCATCCTCCGCGGAGCGTCCCGAGTAGCTCTGGCTCTGGGACATGTAATCACGCCACTCTTCATCGAGCTTTGCGAGGCGGTCGAACTCCTCCTGGAATTCGTCGTGCTCGGCTTGCTTGTCTTCGATTGTCGGTTCGGTCAGCTCTTCTTCCAGCGTCGGATTCGCCTGAAGTTCCTGCTGGATGA
>JANOAZ010000159.1:0-72036 GCA_031411395.1 Chthoniobacteraceae bacterium | reverse complement strand
TGACACCGCCAGCGAGAGCGGCCGTCCGGACGATTCCAGACAGACGCTTCAGGGCATTCAAATTGAGTAAGCGAGGGGCTTGCACCGTTTCACGATACGAGAGCGCGGGCGCGGGGAGTCAAGGGCCATTTTCCAACCTCCTGACCGAGGCGCCGTCAAGCGGACCTGCCATCTAGTTACTGATGAGACTGTGACTTGGACGACACCCCCAGTTCCCCCGCCTCGTTCCCAAACTCCCCGCCTCGTTCCCAAACTCCGTTTGGGAACGCACATGGGAGGGCAACTCCGTTGCCGAGGCGGGGGTGTCTGAGGGCGGCGCACCGCTCCCACCCGCGGACACCCCTCCCACGCGAAACAGAGTTTCGCCCACAAGCGCATTTCCCAAACAGAGTTTGGGAACGAGAACGGTTTGTAAGCCAAGCCGCAGTCTCCACAGTAAGGACTCATTGAGGACGACGTGGGTGGCCGTGATGGGCACCCCGCAACACCGTCCTCGGCAATTCGATACTTCGGCTTGTTCACCCCACCTCGGCATAGTATCACGACCGCTCTTCGCATCCGGAGAGATCAATGACTCAAAAACTCGCCCTCTATATTGGCCGGCTTCTCCAATGCTTTCCACGCGCGCTCTTCGCCGCCGCAAAACGCCACGGCGCCACCGGAGTCTATCTGGCATTTTGTGAATACGTTCTCCGGACCATTCCTTTTCCGGTCCGACTTGGCAATTGGGGCATCGTTCGCACCAGGAACGAGTCGATGAATTACTTCGATAACTTCCTCCTCGAGGAATTGCGCTGCAAGGAAGTCGAAGCCGCGATCTCCGCAGCTCAGGAAGATCCGGTAGTCATCGATCTCGGGATCAATACCGGCGTCACCGTCCGCTGGTGGTTTTCACTGAACCCGACGAGCAAGGTGATCGGTGTCGATATGCTCCAGGAGACGCTCGACTACACGACCGGGGTCCTGCGCGATGTCCCGCCGACCGGGACATGGGTTCCTATTTGTTGTGGAGTCGGTGACCACGTGGATCCGGAAGTGGAGATCTCGATCGATTCCCCCCTCGAAGGCACCAGCAGCATCCTGGGGAACTCGGGCGGTCAGCGGCGCAAGATTCGCATGGATACGCTGGACAATCTCATTGCGCCGCTCGGCGTAAAGCGAGTGACGCTCCTGAAATGCGACATCGAGGGCTTCGGCGGATACGCATTCAAGGGAGCCCCTGAAACCTTGAAGATCACCGACTATATCGTGACCGAAACACACGATGCGGCGGAAACAATGCTGATCTCAAAGGTGCTTTCCCGCGCCGGCTTCGTCATCTTCAGAGTCTTCGGAAAGATGCTCTGGTGGTGCCGGGATTCAGAGTCTTTGGCGACATCCGCCTCACCGGTCCGCTGACATCGCGGAGATCAATTCGGTGGCCGCGCGGGGCAACTGCGGATCTGGAACCGATCGGCCTCGCGGCGCAAAGATCGCGTCGCCCGGTTCGTCACCCGTGCGCAGCACCAGTTGCTCCGGGAACTCCGTGGGATCGTCGTCAGCCGCGATTCTCGGGGCAATGATCGGCAGGCCGTGATCCAGCATCGCCATGCAAGTGCCGCTCTTGCCCACCAGAAAATAGGGTGTGGTGGTGATGCCAAAATCCACACTCTGCAGGAAACGGGAGACCTCGCCCGCATCCCGCCGGCCCAGATGCAGGAAGCGGAATTCGCCGCCCCACGTTCCCGCCACTTCCTGCCAGTGATCCTTGCAGGCGCCGAGCCCGCCGATCCCCACCACGCAGACCTGCTTCCCATGCGCCGCCGCGCGCTTCTTGAGGCTGGAAAAGAACGGCCCAGATTTCCAGTCAGGATGAAAGATCCCGAAGTTACCGAGGACCAGCCATTGGTTTCGATTCGCCGGCGTGATGGGAATCCCGGCCGTCTCAAACTCGCCGAAGAGCCATTCGCCCCCGTCCCCCGCCGCCACCGGGATATTGCCAAACAATCGCAACGTCTCAGCCTCCACTCCCCGCCGCCGAAGCACCTTCGTGTTGGATCGGTTGTTGGTGTAAATCCGCCGGGGCCTTACCCCCTTGAGCATCCGCAGAATGCTAATGCGCTGGAGTGCGCCGACCAGCCAGTGTTTGAGAGTAGTCGGACCCTCCCCCAGCCAGAGCTCGTCCATGAGAAAAAACACCGCCCTGCCTTGCAAGACTTTCGGCAGCGTGTTGGCTGCCGTCCACACGATCCCTTTTGGGTTCAGGCTGTAGGGAATGAAGCGCACGATGACATGCCCGGGTTGTTGCTCCTCCAGGAAGCGGCCAAACACTTCGCAGCGTTCCCTCCAACCCATCGCCCGCGGGATGTGCAAGGTGGGGAGCGATACCCCGCAGATGTCCATCTCTTCCGCGCGCACCGCCGAGGTGCTGGAGTCATTCAGTCCGCACAGCGAGACCCGGTAGCCTCGCTTCGCCAGCTCTGCGGCGAGCAGGCGGTTTGCGTCCGCCGGTCCCACCCCTTCCTGGAGAGTGTGGGATACCAGGCAGCACGAGGGAGCCTTCATTCGATGCTGGCAGCGCGAGGAACTGCGAGCAACTCCGCAGCTTCCGCAAAAATACGGTCCGCCGTGATGGTCGAGTTATCCGCATCGGGCCGGTAGTTACAGTAATCCGGTGAAGTTGACACGACCTTGCGGCCCGTTCCGAACGTGTTGATCTCCGCCGCGGAAGTCGGTGCGTAGTAACTGATGCTCGGCACGCCCTGTGCGATCGCGAGATGAAGGGCCAGCGTGTCGGAAGTAATCAGGAGATCCAATTCGCGCACCACTCCCGCAAACGAGTCCAGCGAGAGCCGGCTGATGACCGGAACCCCGGTCCGCGTCGCAAGCGCCGCGAGATATTCCTCATCGGCAAGGCCACCCAGTAACACACAGTTTGCATCGAGTTGCCGCAACTCTCCGATCAACGCGACAGCCTCGTCCAGCCGCAGCGACTTGCTCGGCCAGCGTTTTCCCGCGCTGAGATTCAATCCCACCCGGCGAGGCAGCGGTAACTCCGGCAGCGTCCGCGCGCACTGCTCGCTCCGCGGGTTATTGTAGAAAATGGGGCGCTTGATCCTGATCCCCAGCATGCTCGCAAAGATCTCATCGTGGGACTCCTGGTTGACGATCTTCATCTGATCGGCCGTCGCCTTTCCAAAACGGGAAACCAGGCCCATGTCGAACCAGGCATTGGTATCCTCGGAGTAACGAACGTGGCCTTCGGCAAGGTAGGCACCGGAGATCTTGCGTGCCCTGACCCGGTGCGCCATTCCGCAGGATTCGGCTTCATCGTCAAAGGAGAGCACCCAGTCGAACTCCACATCGGTGAGTTCCGCCGGCAGGGTCTCCCCGCGACAGCGATCAAAGGATACCAGGTTGGTGACATAGGGATTGAATCGCAACAAGGGCAGCGCGGCCGGAGCCGTCACCCAAGTGACGACGGTCCCCGCCCCGAATCGTTCGCAGAGGCCGGGAAGAATGTATGACGTCCGGACGACATCGCCCAAGGCGCCGAGCTTGAGAATCAGGATCTGAACTTCACGCATTGGTGAGGAGCAGAAAGCTAAAGCGCAGGCGTCTTGCTGACCAGAAAGTCGCCGATGACCAAGTCATCGAGCCCGGAGGTATAGAAAGTCTGCACGGCGTCCCTTGGCGAGCAGACAATGGCTTCGCCTTTCAGGTTGAACGACGTGTTCATCACCATCGGAGTCCCCGTGAGCTTTTCAAACTCGATCATCAGATCGTAGTAACGCGGATTGGTTTCCCGCTTCACCGACTGGACCCGGCTGCTGCCGTCCACGTGAATGACCGCCGGGATCTCGGTGGCCCGCTCCTTGTTCGCCCAGAAGCTCAGGATCATGTAGGGCGAGTTGTAGAAGTCATCGAAGTAGAGATGGGCCTTTTCATGCACGACACTCGGCGCGAACGGACGCCAGCCTTCCCGGAACTTGACCGCCTCGTTAACCCGATCGGTATTCTCGCGAAACTTTGGATTGGAGAGAATCGACCGATTGCCCAGCGCCCGAGGGCCAAACTCCATGCGCCCCTGATACCACCCGACCAGGCGATCCTTGGCGAGTAACTCAGCCGCAGTCTTTGATGCGTTGGCAACCGGAGTGTAGGGTAGCTTGAAAATCTTTAGAACCTTCTCGACCTGTTCGTTCGAAAACTCATGTCCGAGATACGAGTGGCCGGTCGGGTTCCTTGGCAGCGGCAGGTTCAAATCGGAATACACCGAAAGCGCCGCACCGATGCAGGTGCCATCGTCTCCGGCGGCTGGCTGAACGTAGATGTCATCGATCAAGCCGGCCCGCAGCAGTTCGCCATTGGCCTTGCAGTTCAGCGCCACGCCGCCGGCCAGACACAGTTTCCGCGAGCCGGTGAGCTTGGAAACCCGCCGCAGCATCGCGAGCATGGCCTGCTCGCATCCGGCCTGTCCCGCATAGGCAAGATCCATGTGTTTCTGCACCAGTTCCTCGTCCTCCCGCCGACGTGGCCCGAGCACTTCCTCCAGCTTGGAGCGGTCCCCCGGTTTATTGCCGAAAAACCGGCGCCCCTCCACCGTATAGCTATCCTCGGTGCAGCGGAGGAGCTTGGAAATGTCCACCGTCGGTTTGCCATAGGCCGCGAGACCCATGACCTTCCATTCGTCGCTGAAGGGCTCGAACCCGAGCATGTCGGTGATTCCCGCATAAAAGACGCCGATCGAGTTCGGGTAGTCGTAGTTTTCCAGCAGCTTGACCGTTTCCCCCTGGGCCTTCCAGAGCGTCGTCGCTTCGTGCGCGCCGCGCCCATCGATCACCAACACGGCGGCCTCATCGAAGCCCGACATGCAATAGGCGCTCAGGGCGTGGCAGAGGTGGTGATCCGCGAGGTGAAAGCCGCTTCGCGGTGGGGCAAATGCGCGCAGATAGTCCAACTCGCCACCCTTGTGGCGGATGGCTTTGAGCACTCCGAGAGTCCACATTTCCACGCGGGCGGCGCTGACTGGGAAATGCCCGCTTAACATCAATTTCAACTCATGCTTCGAGATCTGCCAGGCATGCGGAAAGCTAAAGGCGACATGATCCACGTCCGACGCCTTGATTCCTGCAAAATCCAAGGCGGCCTGAATCGCCAGTTTCGGAAAACTCTTATCCTGCTTGATGCGGCTGATTCGTTCTTCGGCACACGCGAAGACCAGCTTGCCATCTTGCAGCAGACAGGCGGATGACTCGTGGATGCCGGCGAAATTGATGCCCAAAATATTCATGGTTAGGAAAGAGTTATTGAGACAAAGAAGGGGTGTCGAGTTGAGTTCCGATGTTTTGGTAGATGGCGAGAAGTTGCTGGCCGATGCGTTCCCAGTCGTGGTGTTGCAGAATGTGTTCCCGCGCGCGCTCCCCCAACTGCCGGCGAAGCGGAGCATCGCCAGCCAGGCGAACCAGGGCGGCCGCATATTCGCATACGTATTGTTCCGGGTTGGTCAGGGGAACCTTGAGGCCGGTGCCTTCCGCGACGATTTCCTGAGGTCCGGCGGTGTCGCTCACGAGCACTGCGCAACTGCTGCTCATCGCCTCGAGCAGCGCGATCCCATAGGTGTCGCACAAGGTAGGAAAGCAAAAGACATCTGCTTCCTGGTAGAAACGGAGCAAGTCCGCCCGGGATACGGCTGGAACGAAAGTCGTGGCTTCGGCAACTCCGAGCCGTGAAGCAAGGTCGCGGAGAAACTCCGTGTAAACCGGGTCGCCGTTGCCGACGATGGAAAGCTGGAGGGGGTGCTCCTTGCGGGCCATCGCCAGCGCCCGGAGGAGTAACTCGAGGCCCTTGTAAGGCACGAGGCGTCCGACGAAGAGCAGGCGAAGCATCGCAGGATTTCGCGCTGGGGGATTTGGAACGAAACGCGTATGCTCGATTCCCGACCAGGTCAGAAGCTGGCAGCGAGGCCACAGTCGCTCCGGGATGTGCCGCCACGCTTCCTTCATGCCGAGCAGGATCACCGCCGCGCGATCGAGATGACGGGCCTCCCGGTTGACTCGCCCTGCCACGCGGCGGATCACGCTGCTGGCGATGCGCCCGGGATGAAGCTTCATCTGCGGCGGCGGAGACACGGGGCGGCGCAGGAGCGGCTCGAAGCTGGGTGGCACCGGCTGCGCGACCAGGACTGGCCCGATCACGAGCGGCAATCCATGGCGATGCAGCATCGTCGAATTGATCAGCGGCGCCGGAGTTACCTTGTGAATCAGGTCAAAGCTCTTTGTCTTCCCGAGACGTCGGACGGTGCGCCACTGGCGAAGTTCGAAACGAAACCAGGCATCCGGGCCGACTTCGTTGAAGTTGCACGGCTGGGCATTGCACGGAATGAGATCCACGCCCGGCGGCACTTCGGTCGGCGGCGAAGCCAGGAGGGTCACTCGATGACCTGCCTTGGAAAGGGCTTCGACGGTCTTGTAGCCGACGAGACCTTCGCTGCCGTGGCTGGCATTGCAGCTTAGGGCGGAAACAAGAACGTCTAACTTCCGTGGCTCGCCGGAGCGGGAGGCGATCGCATTCATAACCTGCCCGGCTTAGTGCCTATGGTGACGGACGCGCGACACATAGCTACTAAAGAGACCGCGACTTGGACTGCAAATACTCTGCCGTCCTCGTTCCCAAACTCCGTTTGGGAACGCAATTGCTCGCCCACGGGGCCAGCCGCCGCTTGTCCCGTACGCCGCCACCTCGGCGGGCGAAACTTTGTTTCGGCGGCGGGACGCTGGCCGCGTGCGGACGCGCGCAAGGGGCAACGGAGTTGCGCAGACAAGTGCGTTCCCAAACGGAGTTTGGGAACGAGGCAGCGGGAGATTGCGTGTATTCCAAGTCCCGGTCTCATCAGTAGGTGGTTGCCGAGTGAGGGATGTCGCCCCGTTGGACCCGCTCGACGGCTTCATCCAGGATCTGGTCGAGCAAAGCTTGATAGTCATTCGGCGTGTATGCGCTGAGGCGCTGCCTGCCTCGAGCGATCAGCGTTTGGCGAAGCGGTTCGTTGGTCTCGAGGTCGAAGAAGCCGTCGGCGATCGCCTCGGCTTCCCGAGGATCGACGAGGCGGGCGGCATCGCCCATCTGGTCGCGAATGCCGCGGATGTCGGACGTAATCACCGGGCATCCGAAGGACCAGGCTTCGAGAGGCGGGATGTTGGTCGGTCCGAAGAAGGTCGGCATGACCAGCGAATGAGCCTCCGAGTACAGGCCGGACATATCTTCATCGGGGACATAACCCAGCAAATGGATGTTATCCTCGACATCCAACTGGCGTGCCAGAGCCATCAAGGAGCGATAGTGCGCCTCGCGCAACTCGCCGCCGTGCGACCCGCAAAAAGCCACATGGATTTGCAGGCCTTTCTGTTTCCGCAGGATCGCCACCGCTTCGATGATCCGCGCGTGGTTCTTGTGCGGCCAGAATTGGGCCGGGTAAAAGTAGAAGCGTGCGGGGAGGTGATACTTCGCGCGCACCCGTTCCCGTTCCGCCTTGCTCACCTCGGCGGCCAGGTAACAGGCCGGGAGGTAAGGCAGCACTTTGACGCGGTCGGCTGTTACCCCGTATTCGCCGTAGCAGTTCACGATGTCTTCCCGCCCGACTTCGGAATCCGCGAGGAGGAGCGTCGCGTTGCGGGCGATGTTGCGGAAGATGTATTCCCGTTTCTCCCACTCCCCGTTCTGGCCGACTTCGGCAAACTCCGGCTGGAGCCGGTGCTGCAAGTCGTGGATGGGCATGATGAACGGCAGGCGACTTTCGAAAGCCAGCGGGTCCCAGGTGGGATAGATCATCAGCTCGGGGCTGGCGCTTCGAAACCACCGCTCCATTTCGGGCCGGTAGTGAATCCGCTCCGGGTCTGGCAGTGGGGCGGATGGACGCATCCAGAGCCGGAACGATTGCCAGAGACGGCGATGGGGGCCGTGCCCGACGAGCGTCCGCAGGCGGTTCATCGTGGCTTGTTGCGGAGACGGTGCGTGGAGGGTCCTGACGTCCCAGCGCTGGGGTGGCATCTCGGCGAGGATCGAGTGTGACGGATCATCGTCGAAGACCGTGAAGCTGTGTTGCTGCCTGCCCCGGCTGTAAGTGAAGAGCGCCCGCACCATGGTGATGCTGTATTGATAGATGCCACCCCAGACGGGCTGGAATCCCGGGACGACGCCGATCTTCACTGCGCCGCCCCCTGCCTACGAAGGTGTATGGGAAGTCCCGCCGCGCGCCGCGCGAACCAAAACTCCGTCATTCTGAGCTTGCGAAGAATCTCTGATCTCCGTGGGCCGAGGAGGCGGAGGGGAATAGCGGGGGAAGGTGGGTGGGCGAGAAAGCGGGGGTGCGGAGCCGGTTGCCGGAAGGGTTTGCTCCGCACCGCCTCCGCCCGCGGAAGAATGAGGTCCTTCGCAAGCTCAGGATGACGTGTTTCGATGCGGCGCCACGACCGCGCGTGGACTGCCACGTGACTTTCGCTCCACCCTCCATGAATGACGGTGACGCGGGCAGATGACTTCGCCGCCCTGGATAATGGTCGGCGTCTCATCAGGCAGCCAGAACGGCACGCACCGCGGCGACGACCCGGGGGATGGTGGGAGCGGCGTTCAATCCGCTCGGGAGATAGAAGCCGCGGCGGGCGAGCCGACTGGCGATGGAAAGCGGTTCGTTGAGAAACAGACCCATCCGGTGAAACACCGGTTGCTCGTGCATGGGCCAGAAAAATGGCCGCGTGCCGATCCCCAGCGCGGCGAGGCGTTTCATCGCTTCATCCGCGTCGAAAGGCACCTCGTCTTTCAGCACCAAGCCATACACCCAATAGATGTTGTCGGCGTATTCCGTGGCAGCCAGCGGGAGTTGGATACCGGGCACGTCCTGTAGCGCCTCAGTGTAGAGCCGGCCCAGTTCGCGCTTGCGTCCGATGAATTCCGGGAGGCGCTCCATTTGCGCGACGCCGACCGCGGCCTGGAGATTGGACATGCGGAAGTTCCAACCCATCTCTTCATGCACGAAGCGCTTTTTCTGGAAGCAGAGATTGCGCAGCGAACGGCAGCGCTCGGCCAGCGCCGGGTCATCGGTCAGCACCATCCCGCCCTCGCCGGTGGTGACGTGTTTGTTGGGATAAAAGCTCAGGGTGCTGATCTCCCCGAAGCTTCCACACGGGCGACCCTTGTAGGTCTGGCCGATGACTTCCGCGGCGTCCTCAATGATCTTCAAGCCATGCTTCGCGGCCAGGGCCAGAATCGGATCCATGTCCACCGGCAGACCGTAGATATGCACCACCATGATCGCGCGGGTGCGCGGGGTGATCCGCTCGGCGATCCGGCTCACGTCCATGTTCCAGGTCACGGGATCGCTTTCCACGACCACCGGAGTGGCTCCCGCGCGAATGATCGCCGTGGCGCAGGAGATGATCGTGAACGAGGGCAGGATCACTTCGTCCCCGGCGCCGAGCTTGAGCGCGGCGATGGCGACATCCAGGGCAACCGAGCCATTGCTGACGGTGATGCCAAACTTCCGACCCACGCGCTGCGCCATGCCTTCTTCGAGGCGATGCACAAAGGGGCCCTCCGAGGAGATCCATCCGGTGTCGATGCACTCGGCGAGGTACTTCTTCTCGTTGCCATCCAGGAGCGGTTCGTTGACAGGGACAAAATCCATCGGGGTTTCAGGCGCGTTTGCGGAGCAGGTAGGCGGTGCCCCAGGTTTTGTCGGAAGGAGCTTTGCCGGTGAGGAATTCCTCGGAGCGGACCACGTCGAACCCAGTCTCGCTGGCGAGAAGGTCGATCTCCGTCGGGAAGAAATAACGCATGCGGTGTTCTTCGGTGAAGGTGGTCAAGGCGCCATCGGCCTTCGACTCCGCGAGCATCGTGTAGCGCACGGTGACCACGCTCGCGTTGAGATCCAGCTCCGGCTCCGCGATGCGGGTCAGCCGCGTGGTCTCATCTTCGACCCGCTTCACCCGCACCGCCGGGCGTTCGCCGAGCACGGCCGGGCCGTGCCAGATATCGAAAAGGAAGATTCCTCCGGCGCGCAAATGACGCGCGGCATTGGCGAAGGTCTGCCGCGCATCGGCATTGCTCGTCTGGTAACTCACCACGTGGAAAAGCGAAATCACCGCATCAAAGGTGCGGCCCGCATCCACCGTGCAGATGTCGCCTTGACGGGAATCAAAGCGGCCGTGTCCGGTGGGTGAAACTTCCGCCGCAGCGTGCGCGGCGGCGACCATGTCGGCACTGCGTTCCACGCCGAAGATCTCGAAGCCTTGCGCCGCGAGGAGTCGGCCGTGTTTGCCGGTTCCGGAGCCGAATTCCAAAAGCTCACGCGCGGCTGGGTCGGCCGTGCGGAGGGTGCGGCCGATGTAGGCCGCCTCCGCGTCATAATCCTTGTCGCGATAGAGCAGATCGTAATACGCGCTGTAGCGCTGGAAGACGTCGTCGCTCATTGGTCCATGGGGGGGGGCTCCGAGCGAAACTTCAGTTCCGCCGGCAGCTGCCCCGCGAAGCGCGTCTTGTCCTGATCGCCGGCGTAGGGTCCCTGCTTCACTTCGAACATCTCGAGTTCCTCGAGCACCTCAAAGCCGTGGCCTCCTTCGATGAGCAGAATCACATCGCCCGCCTCCAGGATGCGGCTCTCCAGATAGGTTTGCTGATTGTTAAAGAAATCGACGCGCAACTTCCCGCGTTTGATGAGCAGGGTTTCCTGGGTGAAATGCACTTCGCGTGCGACCGGATTATGCACGTGTGCATCGATGCGTTTGCCCGCCGGATGCCGCATGTAAGCGAGCTGCTGGGAGAGTTCGTTCGGGGTGAAGAAACAGATTCCCGGCTTGTCGTAGCGATGCGAGACGATAACGGCCAGCAGGGTGCCGTCGGATTTGATTTCTTCGATCATGAGATGGGATTCGTGCAGCGCTGAGATGGGGAGCTAAGGCGAAAAATGACCGCGGATTACGCGGATTTACGCGGATTTTCGGACGGACTAATCCGCGTTACTGAAGAGACCGCGACGTGGACTACGAGATCTCTGCCGTCCTCGTTCCCAAACTCCGTTTGGGAACGCAATTGCGGGAGAAACTTTGTTTCGGCGGCGGTGCGTTGGCCGTGTGCGGACGCGCCCACGGGGCAACGGAGTTGCGCAGACAAGTGCGTTCCCAAACAGAATTTGGGAACGAGGCAGGTTTCTTCGATCATGAGTTGGGATTCGTGCAGCGCTGAGATGGGGAGCAAAGGCGAAGAATGACCGCCGATTACGCGGATTTACGCGGATGTTCGGACGGACTAATCCGCGTTAATCCGCGAAATCCGCGGTTTCTTTTCTTTGCAACAGACGTTCGGTTCATGCTCCTAGAGTTCGACGTACTTCCAGTCCTTGATTGGATCGGCGAGTGCCAGGCGCTCGAAGTAACGTGGATGGGTGAGCACGCTTTCGAGGCTTACCTCCGGGATGAGATCTTCGCCGATGCCGTTCCTGACGTAGATGGTGTTAAAGCCAAACCGATTTGCCCCGACCAGCCGGTAGCCTTTCTTCCGGGCCAGGCTCACCATCGCGCGCGGCGAGGCACCGTGATATTCGGGATGTTTTCCAGGGTAGAAGTAATCCGCGTCGTAGGGCACCGCGACGTTGCGATCGCCGAACTCGGTTTGCGTCTCGATGATCACCACCGCGGGCTCCACGACGGTGAGCGCTTCCCACACCCAGCAGTCGTTGCCATCGATGTCGATCGAGACGATGCCGACTTTCCCGTTGAAGCCGGCCTTGGAGATCAGGTCGTTGATGTTCTCCCGCGTGATGAACGCGTGGGAGAACACCGGCGGGTAGAGCCAGGTGTCCGAATGCTTCGCGTAGAACTTCCGGCCCTTGGCGATGGCTTCCTCGCTTCCGTCGATGAAGAGGCCGTGCCAGCCGAGGTTGAGCGCGAGGTTCGCGCAGTTGCTGTAGATGCCGTCATTCGATCCGATGTCGATGAAGAGCTTCGGCGAAAGGTCGAGCACGGCGGCGAGGTAGAGCAGGTAGCCATCTTCCTCGAATTGCGAGAAGACACGAAAGCCGGAATCCGCGATGGACGGGAGTGGAGCCCCAGCCCGGGCCTGCGCGCGGAGTTGGAAGAACATGTTGCGCATCGCGACCTTCGCCGCCGGGGCGGTGCGGGGATCGGGGTGGTCGAGATTGGGCTGCAACATCTGGGCACCGAGTCGGGCCAGCGTTTTTTTGATGAGCTGTTTCATGAGGCGTGGGCTCGCTGGATGGCGGTGTCGCTGGGAGTGGGATGAGCGGCCGAAAGCGATCCCGCGCCGGGGAGCGCGTAGTTCCAGTAGTCGGGGCGGAGCACCCACGCGAGCAGCGCGGGGTCGCGGCTCACCTCGGCTTGGTGAAAGTGAAACCCGGCGTAATAGGCTTCCTCCGCTCGCCGCTGGATCGCGTTGCCGCGAAACGAGCGAACGAAGCGCTTCACCGACCGTCCAGCTTGCTTCCAGGCGCTGGCCGGAGCCGGCGCCTGGCCAGACTTGCGCACCTGCGAATACGAGTCGCACACCCCTTCATAGAACGCCCGGGATTCAAAATACTCCGCGGTCATCCGCGGTGCCGCGACCTCGTGCATCACCCCTGCGCCGGGCACGTAGATAGTCTTGAGTCCCGCGGCGGCGATTTTGCAGTTGAGGCCAGACTCGCCGTCACCCTGGAATCGCTGCAACCGCTTGGGCATGCAGTCGGGATGGAACCCGCCGCATTCAAACAGCACGCTCTTCCGAATCGCGTAGTTCAAGCCCCAGACATACTTCGGGTTGATTTCCTTTTGCGCACTGCCGCCATCGAAAAGGCTGAGCCAACTGCAATGCCGGCCCTCCTCCGTTTCCGAGTAGAACTCCTCCAGCCAGGCCGCCGGTTCCACCGCAAAAAGAGGGTGTGAAGGACCTCCGACGAGTGCCACCGACGGAGTGCGAAAGGCCTCCCCCAAAGCGTTCATCGAGTCTCGGTTCACGCGCACATCGTCATCCAGAAAGTAGCAAATATCACCCTTCGCTTCGAGGGCTCCCCGGTGCCGCCCGGAAAGCAATCCCGGGATGGGTTCAAAAAAGTAACGCACGGGTGGCTCCGTGCCGCCGCGAGTGGCGGCGTCCGCCACCTGCCGCGTTTGATCGGTCGATCCATTGTCCACCACGAGGATTTCACATTGATTCGAGGTGAAATCCACCGTCTGAAGCGAGGCGAGCGTGCGCCGGAGAGCGTCGCAACGGTCGCGGGTGGGAATAATGATCGAGACGTCCACGGAACCCTATTTGCCGTTCTGCATCAGGACCAGGCTGGTTCCTGCGATGTTTACGAGCCGCCTTGTCCGGTTCAGCTCATTGAGAGCCTGAACTACGCCGGGTGCGTAGGCAGCATAGTCGTGCCAAAGGATGAGGCCGTCCGGTCGCACGATTTGCAGCGCGTTTTCGGTATCGTGCCGGACGAACTCGTAATGATGACAGGCATCGACGAACACCACGTCGGCGAGCCCGCGGAAGGGCGAAAAATCGAAGACCCGGCTGTCCCCGTAATGCTGCGTGATCCGAGGCGCGTAGGCTGTGTTGTGAAAACGAATCCCAGGAGTGTCGGGATACACATCGATGTCCGCCTGCCGGGGAAGTTGATCGCCCATTGACTGAGCGGAGGCCGGCGGCAGATCCAGCGTGTGGATTGCGGCCTGACTGTTTGCCGCGATCTGCAGGGTCGTTCCGCCCTGAAACGTGCCGATCTCAAAGACCGTCTGGGGAAGCTTCCACTTAATGAGTCGGCAGAGCGCGAGCAGTTCGTGCAGCGCCATGTCGCCCTCGAAGAAGGTATAGTTTTGGAGAGTGACCGGGATCGAATCTGGATTGGGCAGGATTTCGCCGATCGGCTGGGTGGGGATGGCAAGGTCGCACCCGGAGTCGAGATCCACAGAGTGCGCGGCGACTTGTGCGAGGTGTCGCCAGTAGCCGAGCGCAGCGTTCGGCTTGCGCAAAAGATCGACGCCGCCCCGGACGAACACGTTCCTTACGGCTTTTGTAACCGTTTCCAGTTTGGTGGAAGCGTCGGAACTCATCGGTGGGCGATCAGAAGGGTGCGTTGCACCGGAGAAGAGTCGTGGGAGCACTCGCTCGGGAGCGTCTCGACGTGCGTGAATGCATTCTTTAGCTCCCGAACCCAGACCGCGAGTTCGTAGTCGTCCTTCCGATGCGGAACGTTCCAAGCTTTCACCCAGTAGTCGTCGGCGGGCACATATTCGATTACGAGGGTCTTCCGTGTCATCTTTTCCGCAATCGAGACAATCGTGCGAACATCGAACCCCTGCTTGAAGTAAAGGTGATGAATCAACGCGAGCATCAGCGTGTGATCCGCGGTGAATCGTTTTTCGAGCGTTTCGTAAAACCGGGAGCCATGCGACACCAGTGGAAGAAACGGTGAGGCGACCACCGGAGTAATCGGCAGATTCTCGCTGCCAGCGGTCGCGTAGAGCTTATCGATACAGACCCGGTCCGTATCCATGCTCACGACCTCAAAACCCATCTGTGCTGCGAGCAAGCTATACCAGCCGGTGTTGCATCCGATATCAAGCATGCGCCCTTTTGGAAGCCTCTCGAAAAGCTGGTGAAGACTATGTTGCTTCTGATTCCAACCGGACCGGGAGGCCGCATTCGTCGAAGGAAATGCGTCGGAGTAATCGGACCAACGGGTTCCTACTTTGGGCGGGGTAAACTTCTTAACCACGGCGCGCAGTGTTCGAGCCAGCTCGACGACCGAAGCGGGACCCTTCTTCGCCCGAATCTCCTCCCAGCGCCGATATTTTCGAATGGCGAGCTTCGCCATGAATGAATGCTGTTTCGCGAACAAGTAAGGGATCGCTTGATCCAGGGGAACCCAGTTTTGGGTGCCGAGCAGAAAAAAGGGATAGTCCATCTGATGGTGCGCAACCATCTGAAGGGGATGGATGAAGCAGTTGATGAATTCGTCGAGCGGCTTCCAAAGCTCGTCCAGCCCGAGCGGGATGATCGAGCCGAAGTCCACATACACAGGGTGCCCATTCCGAAACATCATGTTCCACCCATGGCTGTCCTGGAGCTGCAAGCCGTGCTCTGCCAAAAAGATGCTGAGGTCGCAGAAAAGCAATGCTGCATCGGAGAGCATCGTGGGGCTCCACTCGCTGACGACGGGAGAGGGAGGAATAACCTCGTGTTCGACGACCAGTTCATAGCCCGGGATGCTGTGCGAGGCCCGCCAGGTCTTGACCAAACCGGCCTTCTGCGCCGACTCGAGGATGCCCTCCGATTCCATGCGCAGGAAGCCTTCTGCGGAGCGCCCGCGCAACGCGCGGAAAAGGCGTCCCTCTTTCCAGAAAATCCGACCACCCGGATCTTCGAACGAGTGCGGTGACCAATCGATGGTCGCGAAATCTAAAGTGGGCGTGGCTTCGGTCGACATTGTTTTCAGGATTGTTCGGTGAGGGAAACGGCTGGAGTGCGCTTTGGGGGATGGGGAGGAGGCGCGGGCGTTTCGACCTGCCACTCGGCATCGGCGAGAAACCATCCCTGCGGTCCAGTCTCCGGCAGCTTTCCGGTGCCGAAGTAATCGGAGGGTTCGATGGTGAGGGTGGCGATGGGATCCCAGACCATGACCTTCTCGGCGCCATCGTAGAGTGCCGACATGACTTTGTAGGTTCCGGGACAAAGGTTGCAGTTGCTCCAGCGCACGGAAATGGTCGTCTCCTTGTCGAGGCTTAGCGCCTTGGGGAACTGGAATTCCGTGTGCAGGGTGGTGATGCGCTCGCCGTGGATGTTCAGAATTCCGTAGCCGAACAAGGCGTGCGAAATCTTGCGGGGCGGACACAGGGTTGCGGTGAAGGTGATCGATCCGCCTGCCATGAAGGGGCCGCCTTCCTCCTGCTTGTCGTTCTCGATCCGCAGACGCTTCATGACGGAATCACCGGCGAACGCGGCCTGCACGTTTTGGGATTGGGTCAGGTAGTGGCTAATCCCGTCAAGCACCGGCCCTTGAAAGGTCATTTTCCCCGCATTCAACACCACCACGCGACTGCACAGGCTCTGCACGGCCGACATGTTGTGGCTGACGAAGAGCACCGTACGACCGCTCAGGCGAGAGACTTCCCCCATCTTGCCAAGGCACTTCTGTTGAAAGGCTGCGTCGCCAACGGCGAGAACCTCGTCAACAACAAGGATCTCGGGTTCGAGGTGAGCTGCGACCGAGAACGCTAGGCGCACATACATTCCCGAGGAGTAACGCTTTACCGGGGTGTCGAGAAACCTTTCGACCTCGGCGAAGGCGACGATGGCATCGAAGTTCGCCTTTATCTCCGCGCGGCTCATGCCCAAAATAGCGCCGTTCAGGAAGATGTTTTCCCGCCCCGTCAGATCGGGATGAAAACCGGTGCCGACCTCGAGAAGACTGGCGACCCGCCCGTTGATCGTGATCCGACCGTTGGTGGGTTCGGTGATGCGACTGAGAATCTTAAGCAAGGTGCTTTTCCCGGCTCCATTGCGACCGATGATGCCGACGACTTCGCCTTGCTTGATGTCGAAGGAAACATCCTTCAGCGCCCAGAACTCCTCGGTAGCGGAGGGTTGAGAGTTGAGGGTCGAGGGTTGAATGGCGGAATTAACGGACCGCCCCAGCCAGCGAAACGGGGCGGTAAGTTTGTCCTGGAGAACATGACGCAATCCGCCACCGCCGGTTCTCTGATGATTGATCAGATACCGTTTGCTGAGATTTTCGACCTGGATGGCGATGTCGGACACGAAAGAGGAAAGGGCGGAGTTGGAAGGAAAAGGGCGGACGAGGCTAAAGCAGGAGATGGACTGGGGGAGAAGAAGCTATCTGGGGAGCCTGTCGAGGAGGTTGCGGAGCCGGGGTTCTGTGGTGGTGTCTTCCTTAAGCGCGAGCAGCGGGTGTAGCTCGGACCAGACCAGATCGAGATCAACGGAGGGGCCCTGGCGCTGGAGGATGCCCGAGAGGTCGAACCAGTCGATGTCGCGGGCGGCAAAGGCCTTGTGGACGATCAAGTCTTCCGCACTGCAGGTGATGAGGTGGATGCCGGCGGCGATCTCCCAGGGACTGGCGCGGTCGATGGAGCGTGACTCGAAAGGAAGCGCTCCGAGGGCAATATCGAAAGGGATGCCGGACGGATCTTGTAAGAGAAGGACCCGGTAGCGGGATGCGAAGTCGTGCGCATCGGGGCGTCGTCCGGGAAAAGCGGCGAGAAGTGGGGAGATGAATTGGTCTTCCTCTCCGAACCCGGTGAGGAGGGTGAGATCGGCACCTTTGGTTTGCCGGGGTTCGCCCCAACGCTGCACGGCGAGGCCGCCGATGAAACAAAAACGCCATTGGTGGGTCTGGCAAAATGATTGCAGCCGGAGCGCGGCGGCGAAGAGGGGGTTCACCGGGCTGGGGCAAAAAGGCGTTGTTGTTCGACCAGGCCGGAGGTGTGCAGGCGTTCCGGGGCGAGATAGGCCTCGGCGGCGGCTTGCAGGAGGAGGTCGGTATCGCGAAGCGCTTGGACGGTGGTCAGTTCGCGGAGTTCGACAGCTTTTTGTTCGGCCAGCGCCCGGGCGGCTCCTGAGTAGGCGGCGAGCCAGCGCTGTTGATCGTCAGGAGAAGTGGCGAGGTGCATGGGAAGAAAGGAGGGAGGAAAAAGGCTAAAGTCGAACCTTGCGTCGCTCATAAAGGCAAAGGCCCTCCCTCTTGACGGTGTTGACCAAAGATGAGGGTGCCAACTGCTCCCGATCCCATTCATTGCGGGTAAGTACAATGACATCCTTGGGCGCGTGGATTTCCTCGGTAAGAAAATGGGCGGGTTGAGCACGACGGTGCCGCGGTTGTTCGGAGTCCGAGACCACGACCAGCAAATCAATGTCGCTGTCGGAGTTCCAATCCTTGCGGACGACGGTGCCGAAAAGCCAAACCGCCTCCGCGTTCATTTTGTCCGCCAGAATGACGGCGGCGCGTTGAGCCAGGACAGGCATCTTGTCAGTCCAGGGGAACTTGGTGGCGAGGTCGGACATTGGGGGAAAGCGGCAAGCTAAAGGCGGGCCAACTAAAGACCAGTCACTGTCAGTTCCGGGGCGACGTGCTTGAAGTGGCGCACGTTGAGTGTGTGGATTTCGCCGCACTTGGTTTCGCGCGCCGCCTGTGCATGGATGGCATCAAAGAAAGAACCGCCGCGAATGCCGTTCGCCGGAGCACCCTGGATCAGCTCGACATAGGTTTTCGCGGTGAGTGCATGGACCTGGAGCGTTTGTGCCAGCTCCCCGACCATCTGTGCCGCGTCATGAGGGTTGATCTTCAATCTCACATCGCCCGACAGCGTGGCGTAGGCTTCCGCCAATGCGTGTGCCGAGGTGACCGCGCCACGGGTTTTCACCAGGGCGTCCGCCGCGGGGAATTTTGGGCTTTGCGCGAGGCAGGCCTCGACCAGGATCGAGGCATCGAGGAAGAGCTTCATTTTCGGATTCTCCGGTCGCGCATCCTGGACACGGCTTCGCCACTGTCCCATTCAGGCGGGAGCGGTCCGGTGTAAACGGTGCGGCCGCGCCGGCGTGCCACCTTGCCGTTCCGGGGTTCGAGCGCGGAAATCTGCGCTGTCCCGGACACGACTTCGATGTTCACGCTGGTCGGGCCGGAAATGCCGATGGCTTCCCGGATGGGCTTCGGCAGCACCATCCGCCCCACTTTGTCCACCATCACGGTTGTTTTCATGGGTTAATGTTTACCAATTGGCAATGAATTGGCAAGGCTCCAAACCCCCGACGACGGGCGCCGTCGCGGCCGATGAGGCCGACGACTCCGCTGCGCTTGAGGTCGAAGGAGACGTCTTTGAGGGCGTGGAACTCTTCGGAGGTCGGAGATCGGAGATTGGAGATCGGAGGCCTGACCTCTGACTTCTGACCGCTCCCTCCTTTCGCGAGCCAGCGAAAGGGCACGCTCAGATTGTCCCGAAGAACATGGCGGAGGCCATCGCCGCCGGCCCGCTGGTGGCTGATGATGTAGCGCTTGCTGAGATTCTCGACCTGAATGGCAGTGTCGGACATGGAAGGGGAAAGGAGAAAAGTTAAAGCGGGGGCGGAGATTCCTCGGAGGCGAACCGGGTGAGAGCGGCCGAAATGACGGCCACGACTTCGCCGGCGAGATGCAACGCCTGCGAGGCTTCGCTGAAGGCGGGTTCAAACTGGTCGCCAGGGTAGCGGAATTGGACGCCGAGAGGATTGAGCAGGGCCATCGCGTCGCGCAAGGCGGCGAGGTCTTCGTCGAACCGGACGGAGAGATCGAGCAGTGCCACCAAGTCGTGGGTCTTTGGCGGGATGACTCCGTTTGCCGCAAGGAAGGCCTTCAAAGCTTTTTCGGAAGCCTGCTGGCAATGGTAGGCTCCGGTGTCCAGGTGCTTGCTTTCTCCGGCGATCAATAGTTGCGCCGTGTCCAGATCGCTCCGCGATTTTGCCATCCATCCGCGGACGATTTCGAGACGTTCAGGCCCCATAAAGGAGAATTCCTTCCTGCTCGACGACGTTGGAGAGAGAAACACCGGAGCGCCGTTCACGGGTCCACTCCTCCTCGCTCAAGACGAGAACATCCTTGGGGACTCCGATGCCGTGCAGAAGCCGGTAAGCCTGTTGCGCCCTCCGGAGTCTCGGCTCGCTGGAGAACGGAACGACGACGAGAAAGTCGAGATCGCTATCCGGGCCGTAGTCCCGCCGGGCGTAGGATCCGAAAAGATAAATCCGGGAGGGATGGAGTCCGTCGCGCAGGCGCTGAGTAACCTGCCCGATGGCGGCTTCCACCTCCGGGGGATATGGCGCGGGAGATTGCACCGCGTCACAGTGTTTGCTGGTCAACATGGCTTGCTTCAAATCACCGCGTGGAATGGGGAAGGCGATACGCAGCCAGGGAGAGCAGGTCGCTCATGAAGACAGATGCCCTCCCTCATGACGGTGTTGACAAAGAGGAAGGAGCCAACTGCTCTCGCTCCCATTCTTGATGGGTAAGTACAATGACATCCTTGGGCGCGTGGATTTCCTCGGTCAGAAAATGGGCGTGTTGAGCACGACGGTGCCGCGGTTGTTCGGAGTCCGAGACCACGACCAGCAAATCAATGTCGCTGTCGGAGTTCCAATCCTTGCGGGCGACGGAGCCGAAAAGCCAGACCGCCTCCGCGTTCATTTTTTCCGCGAGAACGCCTGCGGCGCGCTGAGCGAGGACAGGCATGTGGTCAGTCCAGGGGAACTTGGTGGCGATGTCGGAGGCCATGACTAGATGGAACCCCGGATGTGCCCGGCGAGGTGAGGCATCGAGGCCGCGGAGACGGCGACGAAGTTGGAGTAAGTGAAGTATTCGCCGTAGCGGGGGTAGTCGAAAGGGTGCAGGCCGGTGGATCTGAGCAGGAAGACGCGGTAGCCGTATCCTTCCAGGAGGGAGAACGCGGCGGCGAGGGTGCTCCCGGCCGCGGCCCAGGGGACGTTGTATTCGAACTGGAGGATGCCGATGTGCTGGCCGGCGAGGAGGCGGGTGGCGCCTTGCAGGACGTGGAGGTCGTAACCTTCGGCGTCGATCTTGAGGACGTCGCAGTGGGTCCAGCCGCGCTTCTGAAGTTCGTCGTCGAGGGTCGTGACTGGCACGGTGGTGCGCTGGGCGTCCTTCGCGCAGAAGCTGCCGACCAGGGAGGAGGTTTCGCCGGCGCCGGGCTCTTCGTAGAACTCGGCTTCTCCGGCGCGGTCGCTGGCGGCGGCGCGGAGGATTTCGAGGTTGGCGTGTTCTTTGAAACGATCCAGGAGGATCTGATGGGCGGGCCGGGCCGGATCGATGAGGAGTCCGCGACAATCCGAGGGGGCTCCGCGGAGCACGGCGGCGGTCCAGTCGCCGCAGTTCGCCCCGATGTCCACGAAGGTGTGGCAGTGGGGTGCGATGGTTTCGGCGAGCCAGGATTCGCCATTGAGGAGGTAGTTGGCATCCTCGCCGAGGTGATAGCGGATGACGGCCCGGGCTTGATTGCGCACGAGGACGGCGAGGTTCGTGGCGAAGGTGGAGGCTCCAAGCACGCGCTGGAGTTTGTGCACGAGCGCTCTCATCGCCGTGGGGTGCGAGTGGCAATGCGATCGTCGTGAACCGCCGTGGTCGATTTCCGGAGGGCTGCTTTCACTCAGATGACGTCGGCGAAAGTCTTTTCCGTCCTGCGGAAATACCAGATTCCCAACACGAGCAGGGCGGCGACGACGCAGAGGGAGAGGTAGAAGCCGGGGAGGTAAAGCGGGGACTGCCCGCGGAGGAGCGCCCAGCGGAAGCCGTCGATGACGCCGACCATGGGATTGAGGGAGTAGAGCAGGCGCCACTTTTCCGGCACGATGGAACTGCTGAAGCCGACGGGCGAGATGTAGAGGCCAAACTGGACGACGAAGGGCACGATGAAACGAAAGTCCCGATATTCGACCGTGAGGGCGGAAATGAGGAAGCCGGTGCCGAGCGAGGCGGCAAGGGCGAGGAGAATGAAGAAGGGAAGGGTCAGGATGCGCCAGTCGGGGAGGAATCCGTAGTAACACATCAGCCCGGCGAGAAAGACGCCGGAGATGATAAAGTCGATGAGGCTGACGACGACGGCGCCAGAGGGGACGATGAGACGCGGGAAGTAGATCTTGGAGATGAGGTTGCTGTTGGCGACCAGACTGCTGCCGGATTCCGCGAAGGAATTGGAGAAGAACTGCCAGGGAAGCATGCCGGCGAAGACGAGGAGCGCGTAAGGCACCCCATCGGATGGCATCTTCGCGAGCCGCCCGAAGAGGACGGTGAAAACGACCATGGTGACCAGGGGGCGAAGCAATGACCAGGCAACGCCGATGACGGTCTGCTTGTAGCGGACGAGGATGTCGCGCCACGCGAGAAAATAGAAGAGCTCGCGATAACGCCAAAGGTCGCGCCAATAGTGGCGTTCGGCGCGTCCAGCCTCAATGACGAGTCGCTGCATTCGGAAGTCGGCGGCGGGCGAAGGCTAGACCCCGGCCTTTCCGGCTTTCTCGGATTTCTCCACTTTATCCGCTTCCCGTTCCCGGGCCGAATGTTCGGAATACTGGTAGTAGTAGCCGTAGCCGTAGTCGGATTCGGAGAGTTTCACGTCGTTGCAGACGACGCCGAGGAGATTGACCTGACGCTGGAGGAGAAGGTCGAGCGCTTTGCGGCTGAGTCGCGAGGAGGAGGCGGAGAAGCGCAGGACGAAGATCGTTCCGTCAATTTTCGGGGCGAGGCTGAGGGCGTCGTCCGCGGCCATGACGGGCGCGCTGTCGAAGATCACGTAGTCGAACTGCGAGTAAGTTTCCTGCAGGAACTGGTCGGCGGTCTTGCTGAGGAAATGCTCGGAGGGATGGGCGAGGGGCTTGCCGCGGGGGAGGACGTGCAGGTTGTTGATATGGGTCGGAATAATGGCCTCGCGCCAGGGGACGCGCTGCTGGAGGACCTTGGAAAAGCCGGCCACGTCGCCGTCGATGCCGAAGACTTCGTGGAGGCGTCCGCGGCGCAGATCGCCATCGACGAGGAGGGTCTTGGCGCCCGAGAAGGCGAGCGAGATGGCGAGGTTTGAGGAGATGGTGGTCTTGCCCTCGCTGGGAGTGGCGCTGGTGACGAGCAGGGTCTTGGGCCGGACGCCATCGACGGGGAGGAAGATGATCGACGATCGCAAGGTGCGGAAACATTCGAGGAGGGCGTGGCGGCTGTCGTCGGGCTGGAGGAGGGCGAGGTCGCCTTTGGAGTCTTCCCGGGGGATCTGGCCGAGGAGGTTTTCCTTGAAGGTGCTGCGAAACTCCATGAACGACTCGATGCGGTCGTCGAGGCGGTCGATGACGAAGAGAATCAGCATGCCCACAAGGAGGCCTATGCCGAAGCCCATCCACATGATTTTCGGGAGGCCTGGACGGATGGATTGGGCGGGCGAGGCTTTTTCGAGCAGGGAGACAGTGTCCTGATCGACGTTCTTGGTCACGTCCACGCTCCGCAGGCTGGTGAGGAGGCGGTCATACTGGGCTTTGGTCCGCTCGGCTTTGGATTTGATCTTGTTGAACTCCGCGATGCGGCGTCCGAGATCGAGAGCTTTTGCCTCCCAGACCTTGCTGACCCCGCCGAGATTTTCGATCTGGAGACGGATGGACTCGCGGCGGTTCTTGAGTGTATCCACGCTCTGGACGCGAAAGGTGTCGATCAGGCGCTCGCCTTTCATGATCTCGTCCGCGTACTGGACCATCATCGGGTGCTTCGGTTTCAGATAGCGCGAAAGGTTGTCTTTCTCGGCCTTGAGCGCCTGGACTTGTTGCTTGGCCTTTTGATAGTCCGCCATGGGCCCGAACGAACTGATCGTGTTGTTTTCCTTTGAATTGCGATCGCCGCCCCCTTGCTGGCGGTCCACGTTTTGATCGAGGTCCAGGAGGGCGAGCAGGTCATACTCGGTCTTCAAGTCGGCCAGTTGACGATTGAGCCCGGCGAGATAGACACCCGCGCTGTTTCCCTCTTCCTGGAGAAATCCGATGTTATTCTCTTTCTGAAAGTCGTGCATGTCCTCCTCGTGCTTGACCATTTCCTTTTCGAGCCGGACCAGTTCGTCGGCGATGGCGGCGGTGGTGCTCTCGGATTTCTGCGAGCGCATCTCTTTCTTCGTGGCCATGTATTCATCCATGCAGGCGTCGAGGTAGGCCTGGGTGTAGTGCGGGGTCTTGCCGGTGCAGCGCGTGACGAAGATCGAGGTCTTGGGCAATTGGCCGACCTGAAGAACCACTTCCTCCGGCGCGAGATCGGGACGGAGGGCATGCACGCGGGCATGTGCGCGCTTCTTGACCTCGCCACTCTGCATCAACTCGGTCTGCGTGCCGAAAAAGTTGACCAACTCCTCGGTGTACATCGCACCTTCACTGATATGAATCTGGCCGCTGACCATGAGGCGGCCGGCCGAGAGATACGCGGGAGGCAGCTGCGCTACGAACCAGGCAGAGGCGCAAAGGCCAATGCTGATGGTGAGAGCGACGATCCACCAGCGTTTCCGCAAGTTGCCGAGATAGCGGAGGACCTGGACGCGCGCCATCCCCCAGATAGAGGAGAAGGATTGTTGGGACTTTTCCACGGTGTTGTTTTTTAGAAGTTAATGAGACGCTCGGGAACGACGATGAGATCGCCGGGTTCGACGACGATGTCCTTGTCGATTTGACCCTTCTCGAGGATGAGGCCGAGATCGAGGATCGTGGTGGTAGTTCCATTCGGTTCGCCCGCTTTTTTCCGAATAAGTTTCACCTTCTTCTTGTTGCCGAAATCGGAGATTCCGCCCGCCTTGAGGATGGCCTTGCTGACGGTGAGGACTTCATCGGGAAGGATATCCATGCCGCCCTGGGTACGAACCTGGCCGGTGAGATAGATCTTACCGCGGGACTTCGTCCCGATGCTATCGAGACCGATAATGACCGTCGCCTGGAAAAAATACTCTTTCTCCAGCAGCGGTTTGATGATGTGCGCAAGTTGCTTGCACGTCTTGTCCGTCGCGAGCACGCGTCCGATCAGCGGGACTTCCATTTCGCCCGACTCGGTGACGATCAGGGGAATGGGTTCGCGGCGATCTTCGACGATGCGGAAACTGACGCGATCACCGATCCCGAGCTTGATCACGTCGTTGAGCACATCCATCGAGGTGGTCTGGGCTACGGTGCTCGAACTCGATCCGGTAATCGATTTGTCCAGGAGCCGCGTGGTGTCTTCTGCAGCCAGGGCACTGCAGGCGAGGGCGAGGATGAGAGGCAGATACGCTCGGGAGGACACGACGGCCCGTATCGATCCGGGGCGGTGTTGAATCTGGGGGTTTGGGCTCATGGCGGGTCGAATGTAGCGCGTTCAGAACTGATAGCCAAATTGGATGGCGAAACGATTCTGCGCGTACTCCAGGCTGGGAACGTCGGATAGTTTCCGGGTGTACTGATAGGAAAGGTTGATCGTCAGCTTTTTGGTGAGCTGATACGAGGTCGCGAGCATCCCGCCGAAGCGGGTGTAATCGCCCGCTGAACCGCTAAATGAGTTCGCAAGCTGTCCGGTCTGGTGGACATCCTCGAAAAACACCGTGGTCGCGAGGGTGAAACGCCGATTGAGAGCCCACTGGGAAGAGTAATTGATAAAGGTGGACTCGGTTCGCTCGGAGAGCAGGCCGACTCGGAATTCCCGTCCGAGCGCGAGGCGATCACTATAGGCCCGGTTGAGCCGGTGGACGATTGCCAGGTTGAAGTAAAAGCCGCTTCCATCTCCGCCCTGGTTTTGGGCGCCCCTTCCGCCGGTTTGGAGGCCGCTGCCGATGGGGGCCGCGCCCGGGGTCGAGACAAATTCGGCCGGCGGTCCGGAGTTGCCGCCATTTTCCGATGAATACAATTGGTAGCCCGCCCCGAGAACGATGTGGGTATAACGGGTCAATTGCATGTCGAGGTACGGGCCAAGCGAGAAGCTGGACCCATCGGACGCGGGATTATGGGGGTATTTGCTGTACGCCGCCGTGCCCTCGACCCCGATTCCCATGGTCGGACTTATTTTCAACATCACCGCCGTGGAGATTTGATCGACCGAGTGATCCAGCGCGCTGAGGTTATTGCTCGTCGAGGTATTGGTGTTCGCGGCCTTGCCGGTTGAAATGTAGTTGAGGTGATCGTAGCCGAGGGTCCAGATCACATCGTTCATATCCCAGAGCACGGATACGCCGATGATATTGGTGAATCGTCCCAAGGTGGCTACGCCGCTCACCCCGCCATCGGTGATCGGGTCTTCCTGAAGGGAGAATTGTTCGTGAATCTCGATCTTGAAATCGCCGACGAACAGGTTCAGCCGAATCGCGGAGTCCGGAGAGATGAGGGTGGTCTGGGTGTCGAGTTCCGGGTGTTGGAGATACTTCGTGTAACTTAAAGTAGTCTGAAGATCGAGGCTGTTCAGCTTGGTGACCTGCCAGACGCCCATGATCCCGAGCGAGGGGGTGAGGATGATGTCACCCTCCGGATCGACGGCGGTGTAGTTGACATTATCCACGAACTGAATCCCAAACCCGGCGTTGGCAGTGAGCGCGATCGGTCCGAGTTTCAGATTGTATGGGCGCGTGAAACTGGGGGCGCCCCTTGATGAGCGGGTCAACGAAGGGCGTGGAATTTCCTGGGCCTCAACTGCCGTACACAGGAAAACTCCAATGACGATCGCGCTAAGGTAAAAGGATGATCGTAAGGTCAGGAGCACGGGAGAGCTTGAATAATGCCGGTCTATTGCAGGTGCGGACGAGGGAGAGCAAATTCCGATCTTGAAGGAGGGAAAAGTCGCGTAGGGGAGTTGCGGACTATTCTGGGCGCCTTTGAAAATGCAAACCGAAAGTTTGTCGATTTGGATTTGCCCGTAAGAAACATTATTTACCATAATAACAACCATGTTCCCCCGCGAATGCGCTTTTTGCACTCCACCCACAGGCTGGCAGCCGTGCCGAAGCACGAACACACCGCCCCGACTTTGGATCACGTGCCGACCTACAAAGTGAAGACCGTATTTGAGTGTGAACTACGCAGGTTTCGAACTCAGGGAAAATCGGCGGACCCGCGGTGTCTTTTTCGTCGCTCGGTGTCGGAGCACGGCGTCAAGAATGTCCCTGCCGCCGACGGCTTCGTCCTCCAACGTCGTATCCGCCTCCGCGAGAGGGAGATTCAAGAAGATGAGTATGAGGAAGAAGGAGTGCGACGGTGAACTTTTCAATTTTGTGGCTGTTGCTCCGGGCCGTGACTGTGCGAACATCATGCGACCAGCCCGAGCAATCCATCGGGGGAAGTTCGTATCGACGACGCGCCCGACCCCGCCCCATTGGCGCTTAGCGGATCCGAGCGACCCATTGCGTTTTGCAGCTCTACTGCCCCTTTCATGAACGTTCGCCAAAAACCTGCGGAAAGAAATCTCGCTCCCCAATTGGAGTTGATCCGAAAGCGCCGCCGGACCTTCATGATCGTGGCCGGGTCGGTGCTGTTGGTTTTCGGCGCGGCCATGTTCGAGATCAAGCCTGCTCTGGCCGAGATCAGCGCCTGGCGGGCGCGCCGATTTGCCGCCAAGGCGGAGATCGATCTCGCGGCGGAGAATTGGCAGCCAGCGCAAATCAAGGCGCAGGTCGCGTATCGCATCCGGCCGGATGAGCCCGCGGCGATCCGGGCGGTGGCGCGTTTGCAGAGCCTCACTGGGAATTCAGCGGCTGCGGTTCAGTTTTGGAACATGCTGAAAAAGGCGGACAAGATGACCGTCGCAGATCGTCGGATGCTCGCGGAGGACCTGCTCCGCGCTGGTATGCCGTCCGAAGCCCGCAAGGACGTCGAATTCCTCCTGGGCAATGCGCCGAACGATCCCGCAAATCTCCGCCTCGCCGCAAAATGGGCGGCTTCGGAAAAGAACTACGAGCAGGCGATGGACTTCGCCTCCCGGGCGCAGACGGCCGATCCCGGCAGCACGCAGGGGAAGCTCCTCCTCGGACTTTTGCAGTGCGAAGTGCCGCGGAATGGCGCACGCGAGACGGGCATCGCGACGTTACTCGAGATGATCGGCGATCAGGGAAAGCCGGGGCTGGAGGCGCTCATCTTCCTGGCCACCCGGCGGGATATCCCGCTCGAAAAGGCGGACGCCGTCATCAAAAATCTTCGGGTGCATCCTCTCGCGGCGGAGAATCATCGCCTCCTCGCTCTCGACCTCGAACTGACAGTGCGCAGTGGGGAGCGTGACGCGGTGATCGACGCCGCCATGGAGCGCTACAAGACGGCGGACCCGGTCGCGCAGCGCGCGTTCGGCGTGTGGCTCAATGGCCGCAAGGAGTATGACCGCACCCTCCGCCTTATTCCGCTTGCCGAGGCGATGAAGAGGAAGGATTTCCTGCTCGTCACGCTCGATGCGATGGCGGCGCAGAAGCGGTGGACCGAGATCGAGGAAATCCTCCAGGGCAAGCAAGTGCCGCTCGATGAAGTGTACACGGAGCTTTTCCTCGCCCGCGCCGGGATGGAACTCGGGCAAACGACAAGCGCGGATCTTCATTGGCGCCGCGCTCACATCGCGGCCGCTGCGAGCGCAGAGCAGATGTGGTTTCTCGCCAGCTACGCGGAGAAGATCGGCCACACCGACCATGCGGAACTCGCTTTCCGCTCGCTGACCAACAACGCCGCGGTCGCTCGCCCCGCCTACGAAGGATTGTTGCGGCTCGCGGAAAAAAAGAGGGACACCGCCGCGGTGTTGGAGCTCCTCACCGAGATGACAAAGCGGTGGCCCACGGACAATTCGGTGCGCAATGACTACACCTACTTTTCCCTCCTCCGCGGCCAGGATCTCGATGAAAACCTCAAGGCGGCGCGTGAACTCGTCGCCTTGGCGCCGACCAGCCTCGCGCACCGCACCACACTCGCGCTGGCGAACGTGCGGCTCAAGGATGGCGTGAGCGCGCTGGCGGTTTATCGCGGCTTGAACGTGCCTTGGGACAAAGCTTCGCCGAGTCACCGCGCCGTCTATGCCGCGACCCTCGGCTTGATCGGGAAGGGATCCGAAGCCCGCGCCCAGGCGAGCGCGATCTCGCTCGATTCCCTGCGTCCCGAGGAACAAACGCTGATCAGCAAATGGCGGGGCCCGTAACCACCTACGCCGGGGTCCTCGCAGCGCCGCGTCCCCCCGCCGCCTCCCAGCCGTGGCCGACTCTGTTCGTCCTCGGCGCGCTTTGGTTGCTGAATATCAACCAACTCCGCGTCGAGTGGTCGATCAATCCGCAATATACCTACGGCTGGACGGTGCCCTTCCTCGCCCTCTACCTCTTCGCCGAGCGGTGGAAAGATCGCCCGCGCACAGGCCCGGTGCGTTTCGGCGCGTGGCTCAGTTTTTTCCTCGTGCTCATCGCGCTCAGCCTGCTCCCGCTGCGCTTGATCGAGGAGGCTTCGCCCGATTGGCGCCTCGTGAACTGGGCGATGGCCGGTTCCGCGGCCGCGATTTCCCTGGGCGCGATTTATTTCGCAGGCGGGAGCCCGTGGCTGCTCCATTTCGCCGTGCCGGTCTTGTTCGTCCTGATCGCCGTCCCGTGGCCGGTGCCGATCGAAAAGAACCTCATCCAGGGCCTCATGCGTGCCGTCACCCGCATCTGCGTGGAGGCGCTCAATTTCCTAGCCATCCCGGCCATCCAGCATGGCAACATCATCCAAATCAGCACGGGCAAGGTGGGAGTCGAAGAAGCCTGCAGCGGGGTGCGTTCGCTCCAGACCACCCTCATGGCTTCGCTCTTTCTGGGAGAACTTTTTCGCCTCACCGTCGTCCGCCGCGTGCTCCTGCTTGCCGGCGGACTCTTCCTCGCGTTTCTCTGCAATCTGGGACGGTCCTTTTATCTCGTCTGGATCAGCGCCCATGAAGGCACCGCAAGCGTCCTAAAGGCGCATGATTCCGTCGGAATGGCCGTGCTCATCGTGAGTCTCGCCGGGCTGGCCGCGCTCTGCGCACTGCTCCGGCCGCGCGAGCCCGACTCCGAGGCCGCGGAGCCGGACCGCGACGCCCCACCGTGGCAGCCGCGGTTTGCAGCGCGCGGCGTGATCATCGCCGCCGCATGCTGGCTGTTCATCGGCGAAGTCGGCACCGAGCTCTGGTATCGCGCCCACGAAGTCGGGCGCACCTTCACCGGGTGGTCCGTGCGCTGGCCGGAGCGTGAGCCGGGATTTCGCGAAATCCCGCTCTCCGAGGGCGTCCGCGCCATGCTGCGCTACGACGAAGGCAGGTCCGCCGTCTGGAATGGCGCCGGCGGCACGCAACTGGCCATGATCTATCTCCGCTGGAAGCCCGGGCGCGCCTCCATGCAGCTCGCACGCTCGCACGGTCCCGAAGTCTGCCTCGCGGCCAATGGCGCGGTCCTTCACACCGACCTCGGCGTGAAGACGATGCGTATCGCCGGCTTCGACCTCCCGATGCACAGTTACATCTTTGCCGTCCGCGAGACTCCGCTCTACGTCTTTTATTGTCTCTGGGAAGATCAAGCCGCCCACGACGGCCCGAAGAGCACGCGCGAGAGCATGACCTCATCGAAGAAACTCCGCGCCGTCCTCGATGGCCGGCGGAATACCGGTCAGCAGGTCCTCGAAGTCGCGCTCGCCGGCGTGCGCGGACCTGCCGACGCCGAAGCGACCACCGTGCGCCTGCTCGAAGAGCTGATTCGTCCGTAGCGCCCGCAAAGTTCCGGTTTGGGGTCTCAAAGCCGACCGCCTCTGCTATTCTCTTTTCGTTCGCCCTCCCTTTTCCGTCGAACTCCTCCCGCCCATGAAACGCTTCGCCTTCACCCTCGCCACCGGACTCTCCCTGCTCGCGTTTTCTTCCGCCCTCGCGGCGGAAAAGAAAGGCAAGCGCCGCATGCAGCAGCAGAAATCCCAAGCCGCCTCCGCCACGCCCGCTCCGCAGCTCGCCGCAGCGAAAGTCACGCCGGCCCTCACGCTGCCCGAAGCGAAGCCGATGTCCGCTGCGCTGCCTTCACCATGGCGGACGTGGAGCGATCCCGCGGGACGCAGGATTGAGGCGGCCTTCTGCGCGCTGGCGGGCGATGCGCTCACGCTTCAGACCAGGGCTGGCGAGACTCATCGGGTGAATCTCATGGCGCTCGTTCCGGAAGATCGCGCCTTCGCTTACGATTATGCGAAGCGGCTGAAGCAGAAAAACTTCGCCGACGACTATGTGAAGAAGTCGGCCTACCAGATCGACTTCCTCATCGGCTCGACGCTGGTCGCCAAGGGCCTGAAATTCAATGAGCCCGCGACCGACGAGCAGTTCGTGCGGCGAATCTACCTCGATGCCGTGGGCCGCGTGCCGACTGCGGAAGAAGCCGCCGCCTTCCTCGCCGACTCCGCAAAGGACAAACGCGCCCGGCTCATCGACAAGCTCCTTTATTCGCCCGGCTACGCCATGCAGATGTACAACTGGCTCGGCGATATGCTGCGGGTGAAGGACACCTTCGGCAAAGGCGTGCCGACTTTCACCTTCGAGGATTGGTTGAAAGATCAGCTCGCCGCGGATCGCCCGTGGGACGCGCTCGTCCGCACCATGCTCACCGCCGATGGCAAGCTTTGCGACAACGGCGCCGTCGGCTTCCTCGCCTACGACGCGCAAATGCCGCTCGACGGCGTTTCAAATCTCCTCACCACCTTCCTCGGCGCGAACGTCGCCTGTGCGCAGTGCCACGATCATCCGCTCGCCGATTGGTCGCAGCGCGACTTCTACCAGATGGCCGCGTTTTTCGGCGCGAGCGATGGCTTCGATGAAAAGCTGCTCCAGCAGGCGAAGAAACTCGCGAAGGGCAAGAGCGAGAGCGCGGGGATCCCCAAGCAGGCTGCGCTCAAGATCGGCAGCGCGAATGCCTTCCGGATGGTGGACAATCCGAAGCAGGACCTCACTTTCCCGAAGGACTACAAGTATGACGACGTGAAGCCCGGAGCGCCGGTCACGCCCTCGCTGATCATCTGGAGTGAAGCGGACAAAAAGAGCCCGGCTTATCGCGTGAACACCGCGAAGCCTGAGCAACTCCGCGACGAATTCGCGCGCTGGATGACCCATCCCGACAACCCTCGCTTCGCCGCGAACATCGCCAACCGCGTCTGGAAAAAAGCCTTCGGTCTTGCCGTGCAGGAGCCGGTCTCTGACCTCGATGATCCGAAGAAGGCGAGCAATCCCGCGCTCCTCGCGCACCTCGCGCAGATCGTGAAAGCCGGACGCTTCGATCTGCGGGAATTTCAACGCGTGATCTTCAACTCGCAGACTTACCAGCGCGCCGCGAGCCCGACGCCGGATCTCGAAAAAGGGCCGTACCTTTTCCCAGGTCCCGTGCTGCGCCGGATGACCGCCGAGCAAGTCTGGGACAGCCTCATGCTCGCGAGCGTCGGCCCGGAAGTGGACACCTGTCTGCTCCGCCGCGGCGACGACGAGAAGCTCATGTCGCTGCCCGGCGCGCCAACCGCGGAAAATTTTAAGGTGGTGATCGACCGCATGCGCGAGGGTGGCGCAGAGATGGGTGGCGGCGGCAAAAAGAAGGGCGGCGGTTCGGAAAAGGGACTCATCACCCAGTACGAAGGCGCCAAGCCGCAGCAGCGCTTCGGCATGCTCCTCGCGCGCGCCAGCGAACTCCCGCAGCCCGCGGCGGAGACCCACTTCCTGCGGCTCTTCGGCCAGAGCGATCGGCTCATCGCCGACACCAGCACCACCGATGGCAGCGTGCCGCAGGCGCTCGCGATGATGAACGGCAACGTCGGCCAACTCATCAGCGACACGAACTGCGCGGCCGTGGTCGCCGCCGGCGCTGCGAAGAGCGACGACGAAAAACTCGACTCCCTCTACCTCGCCTTCCTCTCCCGCAAGCCCAGCGACACCGAGCGCACCGCCGCGCGCGACGCCCGCGCCGGCGGCCTCGCCCTCAGCGACCTCGCGTGGACTCTCCTCAACACCCGCGAATTCCTCTTCATCCGCTAACCTCATCCCGTCATGAACCCCACCTCCCTCCGCGACCCGCACGACCGCCGCACCTTCGTCGAACGTTGCGCGCGCTACGCCTTCGGCCTCACCGTCCTGCCGCTCCTCGGCGGCCGCACCTTTGCGGAAAAAACCGCCGCCGTTTCGCGCCATCCTTCCTTTGGCAAAGCGAAGAGTGTGATCTTCCTCGAACTCCAGGGCGGGCTCAGCCACATCGACACCTTCGACCCGAAGACCGGCGATTCCAAAGGCCCGGGCAGCCCGCTCTCCACCAGCGCGGACATGCAGTTCACGCAGTTCCTTCCCGAGACCGCGAAGATCGCGAACAAGATCACCGTCATTCGCTCCATGACGGCGAAGGTCGGGGTGCATGCCAACGCGCAGTACCTCATGCGCACCGGCTACGAAAAGCGCGGCACCATCGTCCATCCCGCGCTCGGCGCGTGGGCGCAGCATTACCTCGGGCCCAGCCACAAAACGCTGCCTTCCTCGGTTTGCATCAATCGCGCCGCGAACCATGGCAACGGCTACTTCCCCGCCGCCTTCTCCCCGCTGCCCATCCTCGATCCCGAGCAGGGCCTCGCCAATTCCACCACCCGCGTCTCCGCCGACATCCAGCAAAAGCGCCTCGGCCTGCTCGCGCAGCTCGACGCCAGCTTCGGCCAGCAGATGACCGACGAGAATGTGAAAGCCTACGGCGATTTCTACGACACCACGCTCCAGCTCATGAAGAGCAGCGACCTCAAGGCCTTCGATCTCGCCGCCGAACCCGCTGCGCTCCGCGAACGTTACGGCCGCTCCAAGTTTGGCCAGGGCTGCCTGCTCGCGCGCCGGCTCGTGGAGAATGGCGTGCGTTTCATCGAAGTGCAGAGCGGCGGCTGGGACATGCACAAGCAGCTCGAAGACAGCATGGAAGATCGCGGCGCGGAGTTCGACCACGTCTTCGCCGCGCTGGTTGAAGATCTCGATTCCCGCGGCATGCTCGACTCCACCCTCGTCGCGGTGACCACCGAGTTTGGCCGCAAGCCGAGCTTCGACGGTTCCGGTCGCGGCCATCATCCCATCGCCTTCAGCACCGCCCTCGCCGGCGGCGGCGTGAAGCGTGGCTTCGCCTACGGATCGAGCGACGCCAAAGGCTACGCGCCAGCGTCGCTTCCCATGACCGTCGGCGACTTCCACGCCACCATCGCCCACGCCGCTGGCCTGCCCATCGATCAGGACTACATGACTCCCAGCGGCCGCCCAATGAGCGTCGGGAACAAGGGCAAGCCGGCGCTGGGCGTGTTCGCCTGAGCCGCCTCCGGAAGCGCGGGGCTCCTCCATCCCTGCGGTGGGACTGGAAGCCTTCCGGCCCGAAACATCGTCCGCTCCGCTCTCGATTGAGCAAAATCGCGCGGCGGATGTCTGAATCCGCCCCGGTCCCGAGGGACTTGCCAGCGAGTGCCGTGCCCGCTATCTACCCCCTCCCCGGCCTCCGCGTTTGCGGAAAGGATCCACTCTCTTCCCATGATCAAAGTCGAAAACCTGACCAAACGTTTCGCCGGAGTGACCGCCATCCAGGACCTTAACTTCGAGGTCGCGAAAGGGGAGATCGTGGGTTTCCTCGGGCCGAATGGCGCCGGGAAAAGCACCACGATGAAGATCCTCACCGGGTATCTGCCGGCCACTTCGGGGCGCGCGTCGATTGCCGGCTTCGATGTCTTCGAGCATTCCATCGAGGCACGCCGCCGCATCGGCTATCTCCCGGAGAATACGCCGCTCTACACCGACATGCGCGTCGGTGAATACTTGCGCTACCGCGCCAATCTCAAAGGCGTCCCCGGCTCGAAGGTGCGCGAGCGGGTCGGCGATGTCCTGGAACTGTGCAGCCTGCGCGATCGCGAACGGAGCCTGATCGGTTCACTCTCGAAGGGATACCGGCAGCGGGTCGGCCTCGCCGATGCGCTCGTTCACGATCCCGACCTGCTCATCCTCGATGAACCGACGATCGGCCTCGATCCGAACCAGATCCGGCACGTGCGCGAATTGATCAAGAACCTCGGCGGCAAGCGCACCGTGCTCATCTCCACGCACATCCTGCCCGAGGTGGAGATCATGTGCTCCCGCGTCATCGTCATTCACAAGGGCCAGATCCGCGCGAGCGACACCGCGGAAAACTTGCTCAGGAATCATCGCGCCACCGGGAGCATGCGACTGGAGGCGAAGGTGGACGCCGATGCGACCGAAACCCTCTCCCGTCTGCCGGGAGTCAAGGACCTGACCGTGGAAACCGACGGCGATTGGAGCATTTTCCAACTCCGCCTCGAAGCCAACGCCGATCCCAGCGAGGAGACGATGCGCCTTGCGACATCCCGGCATTGGACCGTGCGCGAACTCACCCGGCGCCGCCCGACGCTGGAGGATGTCTTCGTCGAACTAACCCACGCGGATAGCTGATCGTTTTATTTAGCCCCAGATGAACGCAGATTCTCGCAGATGAAATCATCGAGCGCTCTTCTATCTGCGTTTCATCCGCGTCCATCTGTGGCTTCGTTTTTGAACCTATGAAAGTCTTCTTCACGCTGCTCTCCCGCGAGCTGAAATCCTTCTTCTACTCGCCGATCGCCTACGTGGTGCTCTTCTACTTCCTGTTCCTCTCGGGATTTAACTTCTACAGCCAGATCTCGATCATGAACGGTTATCCCACGGAGCTTACCGTGGTCGAAGCCTACTTCATGCCGGCGCTCTTTTGGTTTCCCTTCGTCCTAAGCTTCCCACTCATCACCATGCGGATCTACTCGGAGGAGTTCCGCATGGGAACGTTCGAGACGCTCACCACAGCCCCCGTGCACGACTGGCAGGTCGTCCTCGCCAAGTTCTTCGGCGTGCTGATCTTCTATATCATCCTTTGGATTCCGAGCTTCTGCTCGTTTGCAATATTTCAATCCATTACTGGCCGGACCGCCGCAAATGCAATGGGTGCCTTCGGTGGAAGCTACCTCCTGCTATTACTCATGGGCGCCTTCTATATCTCGATCGGCAACTTCGCCTCGGCTCTGACCAAAGACCAAATCAACGCCGCGACCATCTCCTTTACAACGATCACTCTCCTGCTCTTCCTCGGCTTCCTGCCGGATATCATGAATATCACCGCCCCGGCGATCAAAGACATGTTCAGTTACGTATCGACGATTCAGCACATGCAGGACTTCTCCAAGGGCATCATCGATTCCCGGCCCATCGTTTGGTACCTCTCGATGACGGCGCTGATCACCTTCTTCACTTTCCAAGTCTTTCAGTATCGGAAGTGGAAGGCTTAGTCCGTGTTTGAAACAATGACTTCCGTCATTCCGAGCGCAGCCGAAGGATCTCTCGCATCCGTGGGCAGCGGTGGCGCGGAGCACAGCGCACTGAAGCTCCGCACCGCCTCCGCCCCCAGATGCGAGAGGATTCCTCCATCCGCTACGCTCCGGTCGGAATGACGGGGTGCTTGAATTTTCGAACACACCGTTCTCCGCATTAAGAACCTCCATTCATCCAATATCATGGCCCAGATTTCATCTCCCGAATCCCAGCCCAAAGTTGTCAGCATCCAGCGGTTCCAGATCGGCCTGAATGTGTTGGTTCAGTTGCTCGTCTTCGCCGGCATTGTCGCGATGGTCAATTACCTCAGCTTCCGGCATTTCAAGCGCTGGGACCTGTCGCGTGACCAGAAGTATGCGCTCGGGTCGCAAACCAAAAGCCTTCTCAAAAGCCTGAAGAAGCCGGTCAAAGCTGTGGTCTTCTTTTCCGGCGGTTCAGAGATTGCCCCGGATGTGAACGCGTTGCTCCGGGAATATGAGTTTGCCTCGGACAATAAGTTCAACACGGAGATAGTGGATCCATTCCGCAGCTTCACCCGCGCGAGTGAGTTGCAGGCCAAGTATAAATTCGGGGCCAACGAAAACATTCTCATCCTCGACTACGATGATCGGAATAAGTTCGTCAATGCGATCGATATGGCCGACTACGAGCAACCAGATCAGATGGCCATGATGATGGGGCAGGGTCAGCCCAAGCTAAAGGCATTCAAGGGTGAGCAAGCGATCACGAGTGCCTTGCTTGAGTTGACCGAGGGCAAGCCGAACAAGGTTTACTTTGTGACCGGACACGGCGAACCCGATCTAAGCGGACAGGACCTCAAGATCTTCAACGAGGGCCTCACCAGGCAGAACATCCAAATCGCAGCGCTCAATCTGTTGAACGTGAACGCGGTTCCCGACGATGCCCGGGCCATCATGATCTGCGGACCCAAATATGACCTGTCGGAATTGGAGATCAGACTGATCTCCGACTTCTGGGAGCAAAAAAAGGGACGCGTCTTTGTCCTGCTCAATCCCTATGCCAAGACGCAGCGCCTCGTCGATTGGCTGGCGCTCCAGGGCATTGCGCCTCAGGAGGATCGGATCATCAAGACTGGCAAGTTTCTCTCAGTGGACCAGGCGAGTGGGAGTCCGGAGTTGAAGACCGGCACGATCAGCCAGGCAGGCTTTGTCATTCTGGACAGCGGGACGAGCATCACGCCAAAGGATCTCGTGACGGCGAGCAAGTCGCTGCTCGGTGTGACCCAGTCTCTCGCACTCGATCGCACCAGGGAAACGACCTCGAAGTTGAGGTTGATTCCCTTCCTGCAGTCCGCGGATGGCTTCTGGGGCGAGACGGATCCCGTCGAAACCGAAGAACGCCCGGCCTTCTTCGATCCGGGCAAGGATCACATCGGACCGCTCTCGATCGGCGTGGCTGTGGAAAAGGGAGGACTGGCGGATCGCCGGGTGAAGGTCGATACCTCGCGCTTGGTTGTCATCGGCAATGCGGAGATGCTGAGTAACAACGCCTACCGTCTCGCTGAGGGCATCAATCTGGACATTGCGGTGAATGCGTTGAACTGGCTGCTCGATCGCGAGGAGTTGGCTGGCATTCCACCCAAGGAAAAGAAGGCCATCGCGCTCAGTCTGAGTGAAAGGGAATTGCGCAACCTGGCGCTCGCCGTGATGGCAGCGGTCCCGGGATTCGTCGCGATGCTTGGCTTGCTCAACTGGTTGCAACGCCGCGCGTGAACCGACAAACTTGGACTAACTAAATTCGTGCGATGAAATTAAAGAACACGCTCCTTCTCCTTCTGCTGGCCGGCGGTCTATTTGCGTTCATCAAGTTCTACGAATCCAAGCAACTCAGCAGCCGGGAAGCGAAGGAGCGCGCCGGCAAGGTCGTGGCGTTCGATCGTGACAAAGTGAACACGATTACAATCAAGAATAGTGAGACCAAGATTGAGTTGCACAAGAATGACAAGGGGACCTGGCGTCTTGAAGAGCCGGTCAAGGATCGCGCGGACTCGCTGGTGGTCAGCCAACTTTTTACCACAGCGGAATCTCTGCCGTATGACGCGGTGATCGGTGATGAAAACAAGGGTGCCGACAAGGACCAACTCAAGGAATACGGCCTGCTGAACTCGGAGACGAAATTGAAGTTTGCCGGCGGCGGGAAGCCGATCGAACTGGTTTTCGGGAAGGATGCGGCGGTCGAGGGAAAAGTCTATGTGAAGCTCGACAATGCGAACACGGCCTACGTGATCGGCAAGGATCTGAAGGAACAGATCTCCAGAAAGGTTGATGATTTCCGTGACCGCAAGCTGACCGACGTGAATACGATGCTGGTCAACAAGGTGTCGATCAAAACGAAGGCCGGGGAGATCGAACTCGAGAGGAAGGACCAGCATTGGGCGATATTGAAGCCGCTCCAGGCGCGGGGTGATGATTCGAAGATCGGCGATCTGGTTTCTCAGGCAGCGACGGCACACATTGAGAGTTTCGTCGGCGATGCAGCGATCGCGGCCAGTTACGGACTGCAAGAGCCGCGCGTGACGATATCGCTCTCGACCGAGGGAGGTGGAGAGCCCGTGGTGCTGCAACTGGGCGGAAACCCGAAAGACGACAAGGAGAAGATCGCGGCGAAAGTCTCCACTCGCGACGGGGTGGTCCTGCTGCCTAAGTCGGTCGAGAGTTTGATCGATACCAAGCCGAACGACCTTCGCGACAAGAAACTGGTGCGTGTCGAAGCGGACATCATCGATCGAATCAACATCGAGGGCGCCGGGACGGAAAAAATCGTGCTCGCTCGAAGTGGCGAAACGTGGGTCCGCAAGGCCGGCGGCAAAGACGAAGCGATCAACGTCGCCGCAGCGCGGCGTCTTCTCGACGAAGTGCGTGGGCAGGAGGTAACGGCCTTTGTTTCCGATGTGGCCACGGAGCTGCCTAAGTATGGACTCGATCAGCCGCAGATTAAGCTGACTTTTAGCAGTTACGCTTCGGAGAATACCGCTGAGACAAAGTCGGGAGAGAAGCCGATTGTCGCGATCTTTTTCGGCACGGTCGAAAATGGGAACGTCTATGCGCGGTTGGAGGACGAGCCCTTTATCGTTTCGGTTCCTGCCCACTTGCTCGAAGTGCTCATGACCGATCCATTGCAGTGGCAGCCGCTGGAGATCCATAACTACAAGGCTGAAGACCTCGCTTCGATCGAGGTGACCCGGCCGGGCCAGCCGCCGATCGCGCTGGAACGGGGCAAGGATAAGAACTGGAATCTGGCCAAGGGCGACGGCGCGGTGAACCAGATCAATGTACAATCCATGGCGAATACTCTTTCGAAATTGCGGGCCGTGCGCTGGATCGGCGCGATCAAGCCGGAGTTTGGCCTCGATCAACCCACGTTGACTGTGGTGTTCAAAACCGCGGGCGGCTCCGGTGGCAAGCTGGTCGTCGGCGCGACGACACCAGAGAATGTGACCTACGCTTCGGCCGAGGGCCTTAAGGGGGCGTTTGACTTGAGCAAGCCGGACCTCTCGGCCTTTCAGTTGCCGTTGATGGAGAAGATGACGGCGGTCCCGACGCCGACGGCTCCGGCGGCGACCCCGGTTCCGGCGCCGACTACGGTCGCGCCGGCTCCGCCACCGTAGCGGCGCAGCGGATCGCTGTGTAAAGCGAGACGATGCCGCCGCTGAGAGGAGTGCAGGTGGCGTCGCGAAACCCGCACGACGTGATCAATTCGCACATCGACGGACCCGATGGGAATGACTCGATCGAGGCGCCGAGGTAATCGTACGCGGATTTTTCGGTGGTGAGGAAATTGGCCACTCGCGGGAGAATATGATGGAGGTAGGGACGGTACAGCCATCGCAACGGCGCAGGCGGAACGGAAAAATCGAGGATCAGAAGATGGCCGTTCGCGCGGATCACCCGGCCCATTTCCGCGAGCGCACCGGACCACGACTCCATATTGCGCAGCCCGAAAGCAACCGTGAGCGAGTCAAAGGCCCCTGGAGCGAAAGGGAGATGCATGGCATCCGCCGTGACGAGGTCAGGCAACTCCTTGCGGCGGGCTTCGCGCAGCATCGGATGGCAGAAATCAGCTCCGACAACGAAACTGCGCGGGCACGCGGCGCGCAGTGAAAGCGCAAGATCTCCGCTCCCGGTCGCAAGATCGAGAATCTGCGTGGGATTCCACGCAGCGACGACGCGGGCGGCCCGGCGGCGCCAGAGAAAATCCATTCCTCCGCTGAGCAGGTGATTGGCGAGATCGTATCTTTTCGCGATCGAGGAGAACATCTTGCAAACCTCCAAGCCGTTCTGGGCATCACCTTGAATCACGGGAATTTGGAGACAGACAAGTGCATCGCCAAGGCATAGCACGTGCTTTCCACAAGCTGTCGAACATTTCCTGAATGACCACCCCGGTGGATCGCACGGGGGTTCACTTCCGCCATGTCATCATCCGTCATCAGCAGAGCTAAGATTCTCATCGTGGACGATGAGCCGTCCAACGTGCGGCTCCTCGAGCGGGTGTTCGAAATGTATGGCGCGGCCGAGGTCCGCAGCACCACGGATTCGCGCAAGGCGCTGAGCTGTCTGTTCGAGTTCGAGCCTGATCTGGTGCTCCTCGATCTGAACATGCCCTACCTCGATGGGTTCGCGGTGATGGCCCAGATCAAGGAGGCGATTCCGCCGGACAGTTACCTGCCTATCGTCATGCTTACGGCGGACATTACCGCGGAGACGAAACGCCGGGCGCTTTCCGAAGGCGCGCATGATTTCCTCACGAAGCCGCTCGACAATTCCGAGGTCATCCTCCGAATCAAGAATCTGCTCGAGAACCGTTTTCTGAATCTCGAAATGCAGAACCGGGTCCGCGACCGCACCGCGCAGCTCGAGGAAACGCTCGAGCGCCTCGGGTCCACTCAGCAGCAGATCGTGAAGCAGGAGCGGTTGCGCGCACTGGGCATGATGGCCGGCGGCATCGCGCACGATTTCAACAACGCATTGACGATGATGCTCGGATACGCCGAGTTGCTCGTGCCCTGGCTTCAGCAACACGCGAGTCCGCGGGAACTGGCCTATCTCAATCACATCATCGGCGCCGCCCAGGACGCCGCGCATGTGGTCAGCCGGTTGCGTGAATTTTACCGCCCGGCCGAGAACAACGAAATCCGCGTCCCCCTCAACTTGAGCGAAATCGCGCAGAACGCGGTTTCCCTCACCGCACCGAAGTGGAAGGGCCGGAGTCGCGCCGACGGGGTGCAAATCGAGGTCTTCACGGAGCTGGCGGAGGTGCCGCCGGTGGCGGGCAATGCGGCGGAAATCCGTGAAGTGCTGACCAACCTTATTTTCAATGCGGTCGATGCGATGCCGGACGGCGGTGCGATCACGGTTCGCGTCTCGTGCGACGACGACGGTGTGGTCGTGGCGGTGAGCGATACTGGGATCGGCATGTCGGAGGAGGAAATCGGAAGCTGTCTCGAGCCATTTTTCACCACCAAGGGAGAACGCGGAACGGGTCTCGGGCTGGCAGTTGTGTACGGCATCGTCCAGCGGCACGAAGGAACGATCGACATCAGCAGCACCAAGGGACTCGGAACCACGTTTGCCATTCGGTTTCCGCTGACCACGATCTTGCACACGGCGACGCCGAGGGTGGCGCAGCGTGTGGAGCAAAAGCTGCGGATTCTCGTTGTGGATGATCAGGAGATCATTTGCGAACTCATCGCGGAGTATCTCAAAGGCGACGGACATCACACCGAAACCGCGGTGGAGGGAAGCGAAGCGCTCGCCGTGTTCCAGCGGGAACGATTTGACCTCGTGATCACGGATCATTCGATGCCCGGGATGAACGGCGTGCAACTGGCGAAGGCGATGAAGGATCTCGTGCCCGAGACGCGCGTGATCCTGCTCACGGGTTTCGGTGATGAAATGATGGGACGCGGAGAACGGCCGGACGAGATCGATCTCGTGCTCGGAAAGCCGGTCAGTGCCGCGGATCTCCGGGAGGGAGTCTTTCGGGCGCTCGCCGGCGGCGAGGCGGTGGGCGCAGTTTAGCGATCACGGTTCTCCGCGCGGGGGGAAGGTTCTCTGCACGACCTCGAGGACGGCCCGCGAGGTGTACGGCTTGGGGAGAAAGTTCACGCCGGGTGTGAGCACGAGGTCGGCACCGGCAAAGTCCGGGCTGTAGCCGCTCGTGTAAATGATGGGGAGATTCGGTGCCTCGGCGTGGAGCTTTTCACCCAAGTCGCGCCCGCTGATTCCGCCCGGCATGACCATGTCGGTGATCACCAAATCGATTTCGGCGCCGTGTGCCGCCCATTTCTGCAAGGCCACCGGGCCGTCGGGCGCGGTGATGACGCGATGTCCGCTCGTGGTGAGGATTCCCTGGAGCAAATAGATCAGCATCTCCTCGTCCTCCACGATCAGGATGGTCCGCGGCTTTGCGTCGATCGGTGCGGGAAAAGCGGCCGTCCCTTCCACACGCGCAGTGGTGGACGCGGGGAGGTAAACGCGAAACGTGGCGCCTTCTCCGACGGTGCTGTCCACTTCGATCCAGCCGCCGAGTTTTTCGACGATGGCGTAAACGACGGCCAGACCCAGGCCTGTGCCGGTGCCCGGACTCTTCGTGGAAAAGAACGGCTCGAAGATGCGGGGAAGATTTTCCGGCGCGATGCCCCGGCCGGTGTCGATGACCGTGAGTCGCGCGTATTCGCCCGGTCGGGCATGCGGATGCGGCGCGGTCTCAAGCGCGAGATGATCGAGTCGCAGCGTGAGGGTGCCGCCATCCGGCATCGCGTCGCGCGCGTTGAGCGCGAGGTTGAGGACGATCTGTTCGATCGCGCCGGCTTCCCCGACCACGATCGGTTGGACACTTCCCATTTCCCATCGCTGTTCGATCTGCTCGCCGAGGGTGCGAGTGAGCAGGGCGCGGGTATCGGAGAGGGTGGCTGCGAGATCCAGCGGTTCGCGCGCGATAACCTGCTGGCGGGTGCAAGTGAGCAGCCGCCGAGTCAGGGCCGCCGCACGCTCGCTCGCGGAGAAGGCGGTGTTGAGTGAGTCGCGGGTATCGGCGGTGAGCGCGCCGCGATCGAGCTGAAGACTGAGATGCCCCTGGATGACGGTCAGGATGTTATTGAACTCGTGCGCGACACCGGCAGCCAGCGAGCCGACGGCCTCCATTTTTTGCGCCTGCCGGAGTTGGGTCTCCAGGCTCGCCAACTCGGTCACATCTTCGGCGATGAGCAGCAGATGCTCCCGCCCGCGCCAGACAAAGCGTTCGCCCCAGAGTTGCACCTGTCGCAGTTGCCCGCGCCCGTCGCGCAACCGGCAATCGAAGTGGCGCACGGGTTCGCCCGCGCGCAGGAGCAGGCGCACTTCCTCGTGTTGCGCGGGATCGGCCCACAGTCCGATTTCATCCGCAACGTGTCCGAGGATCGCCTCACGCGGACGCCCGAAGAGCGCCACGCCCGCATCATTGATCTCGACGAATCGGCCATCCGACACCGCCTCCATGACCATCCCCATCGGGCTCGCGCGAAAGGCGAGGGCGAACCGGTCCTCCGCAGCCTGCAGCGCCTCGATGGCTGCATTCCGTTCCGAGACTTCGGCGCGCAGTTGGATGTTCGCCCGCTCCAGATCGGCATTGCGAATTGCGATGCGCGTCTCGAGGCTTTCGAGTTGCCCGCGGAGTTGGCGGGCGAGCAGCCATTTTTGGCCGAGCGCGTGCGCGAGTTGGAGCACTTCGATTAGCTCGAAGGGCTTGCGCAAAATGAGCAGCCGATCGGACACGCCGAGTTTGCGAACCATTGCCCGCCACGAGTAGTCGGACGAGGCGCTGCACAGAACTACTTGGAGCTCGGGACTTTCTCGCCAAAGCTGCGCGGTCGTCTCCACACCGTCCCAGTCCGAAGTCATTCGCGCATCGACGAAGGCGATGGCGAATGGGCGTTCCGCGGCATTCGCAGCCCGGGCCTTTTGCCATCCCTCGTCCCCATGAGCGGCCGTCGTGACCTCAAAGCACAGCGGGTCTGCGGCGCTGGGCAGGTCGCGGAAAAGCTCGATGTTCCCGTGGTCGGAATCGGGCTCCGCGGCATCGAATGTGAGGATCGCGCGGACAGCGCGATGAATCGCCGGATCGGCATCGATCACGAGCACCCGCACGGGATCGGCGGGATCACGCATCGGGAGCGGAGGTGTGCGTCGCGAAAAGCCGGCCCTCCGCCGGCCCGGAAATCCTGCGGCGGAAGTGCCGCAGGATGGTGCTCACGAAAGGACTCGAACCTTCACGGGTTGCCCCATACGGTCCTGAGCCGTACGCGTCTGCCAGTTCCGCCACGTGAGCTTTTTGGCATCCTGATTTCAGGGATCGCCTTTCGGCGAGCGCCGCCTTTCGGCGGCGGGAGGCGAACGTTATGCGGCCTCCTGAAAATCGCAAAGGAAAATTCCCGGTTTAGCTGATGCGCATCGGCATCAGCACGTAGAGGAACGGGCTTTGAATCTTGATCACCCCCGGGCTCATCTCGTCGATGAGGTCGAGATAGACTTCGTCGTTGGTCAGATTGCGCAGCGGCGCCTGGAGAAATTCCGGGTTGAACGCGATCGAGAATTCACGGCCCTTGTAAGCGACCGCGAGCGATTCCTTTGCCTCGCCGATGTCCGGCGTATTCGCGGCGATCTCGATGTTGTTCTTGGAAAAAACGAGCTTCACCGAATTCGATTTCTCGCTGGAGAGCAGCGAGACGCGATGCACGGCATTGAGGAAAAGTTCGCGCTCGAGGGTGATGCGTTCCTTGGCTTCACCGGGGATGACCTGGCGGTAATTCGGGTAGTTGCCCTCGATCAGTTTCGAAACGAGCAGCGTGCCGCCGACTTCGAAGGCGACCTGATTTTCCGCGATGCTCATCTTCACATCGCCGTCGTCGCCGAGCAGGCGGACGAGTTCCGTCACGCACTTGGTGGGCACGATGATTTCCGCTTCCTGGCTACGGGCGAATTCGACTTCGAGGTCGAGCATCGCGAGGCGGCGGCCATCGGTCGCGACCATGGTGAGTTTGTTCTCCTTGAAGGAAAAAAGAATCCCGTTGAGCACGTAACGCGTCTCGTCGGTGGAGATCGCGTAGCTCGTTTTCCGCAAGGCGTCGCGCAGCATCTGCTGGCTCAGCGTGAAGCTCTTCGCTTCCTCAAACCGCGGCAGTGGCGGGAACTCCTCCTCGGGCAGGCCGAGGATCTTGAAGAAGCTCTGGCCGCAGCGGATCGACGCGACGTTTTTCGAATCGACCTCTACCTGGACTTCCGCGGCAGGCAGCTCGCGAACGATGGTGGCAAGCCGGCGCGCGGGCAGCGTGGTCCCGCCGTCCCGCTCGACTTGCGCGTCGATCGTGCCGCTCACGCCGACATCGAGATCCGTGGTCGTCAGCCGCACCTGCCCATTCGCCGCCTGGAGCAGCACGTTCGAAAGGATGGGCAATGTCGTGCGTGTGCTGACCACGTTTTGCACGGTCTGGAGTCCGGCGAGGAGCTTCTCTTTGCTGACAGAAAATTTCATACGGGAAGGAGGTCGCGATTAGATGAATGATTGCCACAGGCGACGCAACCATTTTCCCCCCAAGGAGAAGAGCGAGGTTAACGCGAGCCGTGTGGGCCAGCTTCGCGAAGCGACTCCGAGACGTGCGGCGGCGCCGTTCAGCGGGTGAGTTGATTGTCGAGAAACGTGACGACCTGCCGCGTCTTGTCGTCGTTGCGCATCCGATCTTTCACGAGGCGATGTGCGTGGAGCACGGTGCCATGATCACGGCCGCCGAAGGCGTCACCGATTTCGCTCAGCGAAGTTTTGGTGAGTTCGCGCGCGAGATACATCGCGACCTGCCGGGGGAAGGCGATGTTTGCCGGGCGGCGTTTGCTCGTCATGTCGGCGAGGCGCACGTCGTAGTATTCGGCGACGCGGTTTTTGATCTGGTCGATGGTGATCGCGCGGCGTGCTTCCTCCTGGAGCAAATCCTTGAGCAGGTGCTCGACTTTTTCGAGGTTGGGAAGCTGGCCTTCGTTGAGCGAGGCGTACGAGGCCACGCGCATCAGCGCGCCTTCGAGGCGGCGGACGTTGGTGCGGATGCGGTTGGCGAGAAACTCAAGGATCTCGCTGCTCAGCGCGATCTCCATGGTCGCGGCTTTTTTCCGCAAAATGGCGACGCGCGTCTCGCCGTCCGGCGGTTGGAGCTCGGCGGTGAGTCCCCATTCAAAGCGCGAAACGAGGCGGGTTTCGAGGTTGGCGATTTCGTTCGGCGGGCGATCGCTGGAAAGGACGATTTGTTTGTGGCCGTCGAAGAGGGTGTTGAAGGTGTGGAAGAATTCCTCCTGTGTGCGGCCCTTGTCCGCAAGGAACTGGATGTCGTCGATGAGCAGCACATCGGCCTGCCGGTAGCGTTTGCGGAACTTCACGAGCGTGCTGTTCTGGATCGCGTCGATGAACTCGTTGGTGAACGTCTCGCTGGTCAGATAGACGACCGTTGAGGTGCGCTTTTTCGCGAGGGCAGCCTGGCCGATGGCCTGCATGAGGTGCGTCTTGCCGAGGCCGACGCCGCCGTAGATGAAGAGCGGGTTGTAGGTCTTGCCCGGGGCGTTGCTCACCGCGAGACAGGCGGCGTGCGCGTATTCGTTGTTCGAGCCGACGACGAAGCAGTCAAAGGTGTTCCGCGGGTTCATCACTCCGGCGGTGCTCGCCGCGTTGGTGCGGCCGCGGCTGGCATCTTCCTCTGCCTCGACAGCGACGGGAGGAGGCGCGATGGGCGCCGGGGTCGCTGGGTCTGCGCCGTTACCTGCCGTATCGGCGAGGGCGAAACGAATTTCGCGTTCTGCGCCGAGTTCGATGAGGACGGCGGTCCGCAACATGCCCAGGTAGTTACTCTCGATCCACAGTTGGTAGATGTTGTTGGGAACTCGAAGCGTCAGCTTCTGGGCGTCGAGTTCCACAAGGTCGATGTCCTTGAACCAGCGGTTGAAAGTGTCTGCGCTGACCTCCGCTTTCATTGCGGCGGAAATGCCCGACCAAGTAGCTGCCAAACGGTCCGTTTTCAGAGGTTTATCCACAGTCATTATCAGGGTGCAGGGAAGGGCGCTACCGCGGTCCGCGGTTAGAGCCAGGTGGGAAGAATTGACGGTGCCGCCCCGATGGCCCTCTCGGATCCGCGTCCAGGTATCGGCGCTAGACCCTTGTATTCAGACACTTCCGGGGCGGCGTAGTGTGGAACACTGATCCGTGCTAACTCGGCGGCTCCATACGCCCGCGAATCTACCAGCGACGCCGGGGGTGCCTTGGTGGGGGGGAGTTTTGGGAGGCTGTTCACAAGTTATTCACACGTGGTATTTCTCGTTCCCGCCGTGAGGGCGTGAGACTAAATTTCGGGCACAGACCGGACAAGAAGAATAGCCGGTTTACGGGCGGGTTTATTTTCGTTCCGACCGGTTTTTTCATTGACCGGTCCGCGAGCCTAGAACCGACGCGGCTTTGCAGCCGAAATGCCATCGTTACGCATGCGTAGCATCTTTGGCGTCCATCGTGACGCGCGCCGCATTCGAGGTTCGAAAGCACATCGCGACGCCGATCGTGACGAAAGTTCCGAGCGTAATTCGCCACGGAAAAGCGAGCACCAGCGCAGGCGCGGAGGCCCCCGCAGGGTCGAGCGTGGTGAAGCCGACGAGCGTTTGCAGATCGCCGTTGCTGAAGAAGACCACGGCAGCGAAGCCGGCGATCATCGCGAGCACATTACCGAGATCGCTGCCGCGCGACTGCGTGAGCACGCCGACCAGGAAGATCCCGAGCAGCGAGCCAAAGGTGAAACCGAGGATGCCGAGAACGAGCGGGATGATCGCGGCCGTAGGGTTGTGCGCCATGTAGTAGGCCGTCCCGAGTCCGACGAGGATGATGAGACCGGCGAAAAGCACGGTGCTCCAGCGCAGCACGCGCACCCGTCCGGCCTCCGTGAGCGCCCCCCGCGCCTCCATTCGCGGCAGCACGAAATCCCGAGCGAAGCTCGTGCCGAGCGCATTGAGCGCCGTGCTGAGCGAACCCATCGCGGTGGCCATGATGCCGGCGACGACGAGACCGCGCATGCCGGCGGGCATTTGGGTGAGGATGAAAAACGGGAACGCCTCGCGGCCCGCGATGCCTTCGGGCAGCGCCACCTGGCTGGTGGCGTAAAAGGTGGAAACCAGAATGCCGACGAGGATGAACGAACCGACCACCGGCAGATCGACGAGTCCGGAGAGGATCGTCGCGAAGGCACTCTGGCGGCGGTTCTTCGCGGTGAGCATGCGTTGCACGGTGTCCTGGTCGATGCCGTGGGTGGACATGGTGACGAAAGTGCTGCCGATCACCGCGGCCCAGATCGTGTATTCCGAAGTGAGCACATTCCTAATCCACGCCCACGCACCGGGATCTTCCGCCGGCTTGGCGAAATTCCAAAAGAGCGGTTCCTGAAAATGCTGCGTGGCGGTGCTCCAGCCGCCGGGAATCGCGCCGAGCAGGAAGTAGATCGAGAACCCGAGCGCGGCGATGAGCACGCCGACCTGGATGAAATCCGTCCAGATGACCGCGCGGATGCCGCCCACGGCGGTGTAGAGCGCGGTGAGCAGCGTGACGAGCACCACGGCGCCCGCGAAGATCCAGAATTTCTCCCAAGCCGCGACCGGCACGCCACGCCAGAGCTGCCACGCGAGGACGAGGATGATCGCGCTGACGTAAAGCCGGGTGCCCATCGCGAGCACGCGCGTGACGAGAAACGTCGCCGACGCCCAGACCCGCGTGCGTGGACCGAAGCGTGTCTCGAGGAATTCGTAGAGCGAGATCACGCCGTGCCGGTAGAAGATCGGGATGAAAAGAAAGCTCACGATGATCCGCGCGAGGATCGTGCCGATGGCAAACTGCGCGTAGGTCCAGTTCCCTTTGGTGAAGCCGCTCTCGGGCGCGCCGAGGAAGGTCGCCGCGCTGATCTCCGCCGCGATGATGCTCGCGAGCACCGCCCACCACGGCGTCTGCCGGTCGCCGAGCGCGAAGCCTTCCACGCTGCCGCTCTTCGAGCGCTGCGAAAGCCCGATGCCGATGATGATCGCGAAGTAGGCCACGAGCACCACGACATCGAGCCAGAGATTGCCGATCATACGCGCGAGGGCTCGGCCGCGACGGTGGGGGTGAGTGTCTTGAGCATGATTTTGGAGTGCCGCGCGCTGGCGTCGTAGCGGCGTCGCCGTTCCGCCGGGAGTTCGTCCGGCGTCACTTCGATGAAGCCGCCCTTTTGCTGGAAAAAGTTAAACGCCTGCGTGGAGAGCGCGAAGAGTTGCCGTATGCCCTTCTCGGCGGCGAGTTGTTCGGCAAAGGACATCAGCTTGCGCCCGTAGCCTTCGCCTTCGTTGCTCTTGTTCACGTAGAGGCAGGCGAGTTCGGCCTGCTTTTCCTCTGGGTAAAGATGCACCGCCACGCAGCCGATCAGGTTCCGGTCGATCTCGAGCACCCAGTAGTCGTCGAGGTCCGCGAGAATCTCCGCCCGCGTCCGGCGCACGAGTTCCTCGCTGACCACGGACTGCCGGATCAGCGCCATCACCGCGCGCACGTCTTTTTTGAAGATGCGCCGAATCTGCTGGTACTCGTTCGAGTAAATCATCGTGCCCACGCCCTCATGGCTGAAGACCTCGGTGAGCAGAGCCTCATCGCGTTTTCCGTCGAGAAGATGCACGCGCGCGACGCCCTGGCGGCAGGCGCGGGCGGCGTATTCGATCTTCGACAAAAGGCGCGCATCCACCTGCGTCCGCTTTTTCTTCGTGAGCTCATCCGCCTCCGCGATCGAGAGCTGGCGGACCATCTCCCCGCCGACGAAGAGCCCTTCGCTCGCCGATAGATACAGGATCTTCATCGCCTGCATCGCCTCCGCGACCTCCACGGCGATGGCGTCGGAGTTCACCCGGAAGGTGCGCCCTTCGCCGTCGTAACCCATCGGCGGAATGACCGGGATGATTCCTTCGTTGAGAAAGAGATGGAGCGCCCGCGTGTCCACGCGCTCGACCCGTCCGGTATTGAGGAAATCCACGCCGCCGAGGATGCCCGCGGGATGGGCGATGATGGCGTTACCATACGCGGCGCGAAGGTCCACCGTGGTCAGGCCCTGCATGATCTCGTTCATCACATTGGTCGCGGCATCGAGGCTGACGCGCAGAGTCGCGTCGTCGGTGATGCCGGTGCCGTCCGCATTCGAGGGAGTGAGGTGGCGCGCGTCGGCGAGTTCCTTGATCTGATGGCTGGCGCCGTGGACGAGGATGATCTTGATGCTCAGCGAGCGGAGCACCGCGAGATCGAGCAGGATGTTGGCGAAGTTCGGCGACGCCACGATCTCGCCATCGATCGCGAGCACGAAGATCTTTTCCCGGAACCGGGGAACGTATTGGAGGATGCCGCGGAGGTCGGAAACTTTCATCGTGTCGAGCGAGGTTCTAGAAATGAAAATTCGCCCCCAGAGCAAAGCGAAAAGGTCGCGAGCACGCAGAAGCTCGACCGTGGAGAAAATGGTGGGTAGCTTCCGCGAGTGCTCCCGCCTTCCCAATTGAATCTCGAACCCAAGCGCATTCTCATCGCCGAGGATCACTTCGTGTCGAGGCACCTTCTCGAGCGCCATCTCGGGAACTGGGGCTTCCAGGTGCAGGCTGCGGAGGATGGCGAAGCGGCATTGAAGATCCTCGAAGGCGAGAACCCTCCCGCAATCGTGCTGATCGACTGGATGATGCCAAAGATGGACGGGCTCGAAGTCTGCCGCCGGGTGCGGGCGCGCGTCGGCCAGCCTTTCACCTACGTGCTGCTGCTCACGGCCAAAAATCGGAAGGAAGAATTGGCCGCCGCATTCGAGGCCGGTGTGGATGAATATGTGATCAAGCCGTTCGAGGCGGATGAATTGCATTCGCGCTTGAACGTCGCCCGCCGGGTGGTCGCGCTCGAGCGGTTGCTCGCCTTGCGGGAACGCGAGCTGCGCGAGGCGCAGGCGGAGGTCGCGAAGCTGCGCGGTGCGGGGGCGTAGGTGCGGCGCCGGAGCGCCAATCTCCCGATTGGCTCGCCCTCCTGCCAATCGGGAGATTGGCGTTCCTGGCGAATCAGTATTCCCGCTCGAGTTCGTCGAGATAGCGGGCGATCGGGTCGGTCCGTTTCCGGTTCTGCTCGGAAAGCTCGTTCGCGGTCTTCAGGTAGTTGTCGAACGCGCCGCTTCGCGTGCCCGACTGCGTCGCTTCAAACCAATTGAGGTAATCATCGATCTCGCCGGCGCGACGGGTGAGCGCGGTGCGCAGGCGCGCGGCGCGCTCGAGCCGGTCGCGGATGCCGCGGGTCTTCCCACGCGCGAGCTGCGCAAAACATCCGTCGTATTCGCCGATGACCGGTCGCAGCAGGACATTGGCGCGCGCGCTCAGGGTGACGAATCCCGCGCGCCGGCCCGCGAGCACCGGCCGGCTTTCGGGTAGCTTGAGATATTCGGCAAAATCCTGCGCAGTGAAACGCCGCATCGTGCCGTCCTTTTGCGGGATTTCAAATTCAAGCAGGGCGGCGATCTGCCGATCCGTTTCTTCGGCAGAAAGGACGAGCAGACGATCTGCGGCGGCGAAACGGGCGAGGTTCAGCGTCCACCATTTCTGCACCACCGGCGCACCGCCGGCCAAGGTGGGGAAGGAGCGGCCGAGCGCGGCGAGGGAGTCGTTGTTGCTCTCCGGCCAGGCGTGGATCAGCTCGGCGAGGCGCCGCCGGCCGTCGGGTTGATCGATGAGGAGCTGGAGCAGGCACATCGCCAGGGCGCGATCCACGGCGAGCGCGGTCGGCCCGAGTTCATCCGGTTTCTCGCTGAGGAAGGATTCGATCGGCGGCAATTTGTTCGTCTCGATCAGGGTGCGGAAAAAGCGCGGCTCCGGGCCACCCTCGCGCCGCCGCAGGAGTTCCACCGCGCCCTCGACGATCCACCACGGCGGTTCGACGTAACTCCCACCCGCGGGCATGCCCTTCCGATACATGAACTCCAGGAGCACGGCGCGAATCAGGTGCTTTTGCAAATTCACATCCACCGGTTCCTTCCCGATCTGGACGACGATTTCCACCCTCATCCCCACCGCGCTCTCCACGAGCCGCAAGGTCGCCGGAGCCCGCACCGATCCCGGCGCGGCATCGAGCGCCACCGTCACCACGATCGGCCGCCGCCAGGTGTCGGCCTCGCCGAGCAATTCGAGCGTTTCCCCCTTGGTCTGCGCGGCGACGCTCGCCACCTGCCGGCGCAGATTTGCGTCCTCGCAGTAGATCGTGAACTGCCCGCTGTCGGTGCGCTCCCGCGGGCTCACCGCGCCCGCGTTCGCGAGGAGCGCGAGCAGGGCGGCCGCCGACAGCAGCGTGCGGGAGTTCATCTCGCCCCGGCGCCTTTGGTGACGAAGACGATCTGGCCCTGGCCCACGGTCACGCTTTGCATCTTCTGCACCTGCTCATGCTCGCGCTTGAGCGCCGTCCAGAGCTTTTGAAATGCCGCGTCCAGATACTTCATGGCCGCCACATGGATGGGCAGGCGGCCAAAATTCCCGCCGACCATGATCGGCGTAAACTTTCCATCGACGACGGTCAGCCGGTAATCGACTCCGGCATGCACGGGGAAACCCCAGAGCGCTTGCTGCGTGCCGATGTGGATGATGTTCGGCTTGAGCGTGGCGTAGGCGCGCTGGAACTCGATGCCGGGGATGCCGGAGGCGCTGCCGGCGCGCTTTAAGGATTGCTTGAGCGTCGCGTTCACCTCCGCTTCGGTGAAGCCGATGGTGCGAGGGCCGGGCGCCTGCACGGCGTCCATGAGTTCCGACTGCACGAGCCGGGTGGGGATCTCGTTCTTGTCCTCGGGCACACCGTCCGGTTTTCGGGCAATGAGGCCGATCGCCGCCACCAGCGCCGCCCAAAAACAGACGCTGAACAGACTCTTCAGAAGCTGGCCGACGGTCATGCCCGACGGGTTGGTCATCTTGCGAATCCGGCGCCGCGCCGATTCCGCGGATTCCTGGTTCTTGTCCTGCTCCACGATGGGGAGCAGGGTGCGATCGAGCTTCGCCCCGCAATTGTGGCAATAAACGCGCTCCGGTTCGTTGCTGAATCCGCAAGCACCGCAAGTGAGCTGGTCGGCCATTTACTTCTTCTTGGCGGAAGCCTTGGGTTTCTCGGCGGCCGCGGGTTTGCTCTCTGCCTTTTTTTCCGGGGCTTTCGCCTCGGCGCCTTTCGTCTCCGAGCCTTTGCTTTCGGCGCCGCCGCTGGATTCGCTCTTCGCCGAGGCCTTGTAGCCCTCGCTGCGGTAGTCCGTGATGTAAAATCCCGATCCCTTGAAAATCAGCCCCGCTCCCGTGCCGAGCTGGCGTTTCACCTTGCCCTTGCCCCAGGTCTTCTGCCGGCAGAGATCCTTCGGGCAGGTGGTCAGCGACGGGTCCTTCATCGACTGGTAGTAGTCGAAACTCTTCCGGCACTTGTCGCACTGATACTCGTAGGTCGGCATGTTTGCTTGGTTCGGCGGGGTAGGAAAAAGGAGTTGTCCATTAGCAGACCCGATGCCCTGTCGCAAACGTTACTTCCCCCAGTGGGAGCCGGAGCATCGTGCGGATTCTTCCCCGTTCCCGTGCTCTTGCTCCTGCTCTTGATCCGCCCTTCAAGAGAAGGAGCAAAAGCAGGAGAACGAGTAAGAGAGTCTCCTCGAATGCCGCCTTGACGCTCTGCTCCTCGACACGTCTATTTCGCGCCTTTGCCACGATCCTCTCCGATGATTCGACACACCGCCGGTTTACTTCTTTTGCTCGTCGCGCTGCTTGCGGCGGGCTGCGCTTCCCGCGATTCCCGCTTTCGCGACGACACGGTTTACATCGGCGGCGTGAGGAAGCCCGGTCCGGGACTTCCGCAGAAGCGGGCGAACTTCGACAACGTTTCCTACTGGGATGGCGATGGCGTCAGTGGTTCGCCCTCGGTGCGGATCAGCCTGAGCGAGCAGCGCGCGTATTTCTATAAGGGCGGCCAACTCGTCGGCGTCTCGATCATCTCCACGGGCCGGGAAGGTTTCGACACCCCGACCGGAAGCTGGCGTCTCCAGCAGAAGAATCGCCACCATGTCTCCTCGCTCTACGGCGACTACGTCGATCGGAACGGCAATATCATCAAGAAGGACGTGGACACCTCGAAGGACAAGCGGCCTCCCGGCGCGATTTACGATGGCGCGAAGATGCCATTCTTCATGCGCATCCACGGGGGAGTGGGCATGCACGAGGGATTCCTGCCCGGCTATCCGGCATCGCATGGCTGCATCCGCATGCCCGGATTCATGGCCGAGAAATTCTTCGAAAACGTCGAGGTCGGCACCCCGGTGACGATCTCGCATTGAGAAGAAGGGATGAGGTAGGAGGTATGAGGTATGAGTGGCCCTGTCTACCTTCATACCTCATCACTCATATCTCATCACTGATACCTCATCACTTCCCACATGCCCGTCCCGGAGATTTCCGTCGGCGAACTCCAGCGTCGGCTCACCTCGGCGCTGCCGCCGCGCCTCATCGACGTGCGCGAGCCCGACGAATGGGAGATCGCGCGAATCGCGGGAGCCGAGTTGCTCCCGCTTTCGCAGTGGCCGGCCATCGCCGAGACGCAACTCCACGATGCGCAGGAGCCGCTGCTCATCCTTTGCCATCATGGCGCACGCTCCGCACGAGCCACCGGCTTTCTGCTTCGCAAAGGATTCGCCCAAGTGACGAATGTGGCCGGCGGAATCGACGCGTGGTCGTGTGAGATCGACCCGTCGGTGCCGCGGTACTAAGCGGAGCAACCGCCTTATTTAGGCAGCCGGCTGAGCAGCAGCGCGACCGCATCGTCGCAGGCTTTCGCGGCTTCGTCGCCGGGGGCGTTGGTCGCCGCGACGAAGGCCAGGCCGCGCGCGGGCGCTATCCAGATCACGGTGTAAAACATCGTGTTGGACCCATTGTGGGTGAGCGCGTTCCCCCCGGCCCACTCGCGCGGCAGGACCCTCCAGCCCATCGCGTAGTCGCCGCCCGCAGCCGGCGTGTGCAGCTTCACGAAGCTCTCCGTCTTCAATGTCGCTGTGCCCGCGCGTTCGCCGCGCGCGTGCCAGGCGGCATAGCGTGCGAGTTCCTCGATCGTGCAATGCACGGTGCCCGCCGGACCGATCGCCGGCGGGTTATCCGCCTGGCGTCCGGGCGGCACGGGCACGAGCGCGCCGCCTTCCCGCCGATGGCCCCACGGCTGGTCCACCTTGCCCGGCGAGGCGGGGGCGCCGAAGCCGGCATTGGGCATCACGCAGGCCGGAAAAAGCATCGTCCTCATCAACGTCTCCCACGGCTCGCCGCTCATCCTTTCGAGCATCGCGCCCGCGATCGCATAGCCTTGATTTGAATAGGCGAACGCGGTGCCGGGCGGCGTCTCGGGGCGGCGCAAAAATAGTCCGCGCACGAATTGCAGCCGCTGCTCGGTCGGCGTCCCCTGTTGCGTCCACGCGTTGCGCCAGAGATTCTCCGGCGGCTTTTCGGGGGCGCCGGCGCGGTGCGTGAGGAGTTGCTCCAGGGTCACGCCCGCCCAAAGCGGCTCCATGGTGTCCCGGAGTTCCGGGAAGATTTCGCCGACGGTGGTCGTCCACTTGATCTGCCCGCGCTCGGCGAACATCGCGGCGAGCGTCGCCGTCATCGACTTCGTGCACGAGCCGATATGCCACCGGTCGTCGATCGTCACGCGCTCCGTGCCACCCGCCTTGCGCACGCCGACAGCCGCGCTCTCCACCACCTTCACCCCGCTGATGGCCGCAGCCGCCAGTCCGGGCACGCCGTGCTTCGCCCGCACCTGCTCCAACGCCTCCGCAAGCGCCTTCGGCTCATCAGCGTTCATCACCGAACCGCCGATCATCCAGAGCGCCACGACGGCGGAGGAAGCCGGGAAGCGCCGGCCGAGCGGCGGCTTGGGCGAGGGAAGTTCTGGGGGCTTCTCCATGGAAAAGACAATGTGCGGCCGGTCGCGGTGCGCCAAGGGGATTCCGGATTCAACGATCGAAGAGCAGGCGCGCGACGACGAACGCCCAGAGGGCATAAGCTGCGAAGAGGCCGAAGGTGCCGGCGCATCCGAGTGCCGCGCGGGTGCCGCTGGTTTCACCTTTGCATTCTCCCCACCAGAGGCCGCCGAGCGGTGCGGCAAAACAGATCGCGCCGGCGACGACGAAGAACCAGGTGCCTTCGATCGGACGCACCGCGAGCGCCAGCGGCACCGCGAGGAGCGTCGCGATGATGAAGCCAACCCATTTCGGGAGCCGTCGCTCGGGCGGCATCGCGTCTTATTTCGCTGAGTTGTGGACGCGGGCGGCGACTTTCAGACGCAGCGCATTCAGGGCGATGAAGCCGGTGGCGTCATTCTGGTTGTAGGCCTTGGTCGGGTCGGCCTCCATGGTCGCGATGTGCGGATTGTAGAGGCTGAGCGGTGACTTGCGCCCGGCGGCGATGATGTTGCCCTTGTAAAGTTTCACGCGCACCACGCCGCTGACGTTTTTCTGCGACTCGGTGATGAGCGCCTGGAGCGCCTCACGCTCCGGCGCGAACCAAAAGCCGTTGTAAACCAGCGCGGCGTATTTCGGGATGAGCGAGTCGCGCAGGTGCATGACTTCGCGGTCCATGGTGAGCGACTCGATCTGACGATGCGCGAAGTGCAGGATCGAGCCGCCGGGCGTTTCATACACTCCGCGCGATTTCATCCCGACGAAGCGATTCTCCACCATGTCCACGCGGCCGCAGCCGTGTTTGCCGCCCAGTTTGTTGAGCACCTTCATGATCCAGAGCGGCGAGAGCAGTGCGTGGTTGTCGGCGTTGAAATTTAGATCGCCCGCGTAGCCGAGTTCTTTCAGCACGGCCGCGATTTCGTGGTAGCCGATCGCGGTGGCGAGGCCTTTTTCGAAGGTCACTTCGACGTGCTCGGCTTTGTCCGGCGCCTCCTCTGGCGAGACGCTGAGGACGTACATGTCGCGCGCCTTTTCCGCGCTCGCGTCGAACCACGGGTCCTCGAGGATGCCAGCTTCGAAGCTGATGTGCAGAAGATTGCGGTCCATCGAGTAGGGCTTCTTCGCGCTCGCCTGGACGGGGATTTTCTTGTCGTCGCAATACGCGATCATCTCGGCGCGGCCGGGAAATTGTTCGCGATAGCGATCCTGCCGCCACGGCGCGATGACCTCCAACTCCGGCGCGAGCGCGGCGGAAGTGAGTTCGAAACGCACCTGGTCGTTGCCCTTGCCGGTGGCGCCGTGGGCGATGGCATCGGCGCCTTCCGCCTTGGCGATTTCGACCATGCGCTTGGCGATGCACGGGCGCGCGATGGAGGTGCCGAGGAAGTATTGGCCCTCGTAGATCGCGCTGGCCTGCATCATCGGGAAGATGAAGTCGCGGGCGAATTCCTCGCGCAGGTCGTCGATGAAGATCTTGCTCGCGCCGGTGCTTAGGGCCTTGGCTTCGAGGCCGTCGAGTTCTTCCTCCTGACCCACATCCGCGCAGAAGGCGATGATCTCGGCGGAGTAGGTTTCCTTGAGCCAGGCGACGAGCACGGACGTGTCGAGACCACCGGAATATGCGAGGACGATTTTCATGAGGGCCGGGATTGAAGCAGAATCGCGCACCGCCTCAAGTGCCGTCCTCATCCGCGGCTACTGCGGCAGCATCATCGTGACTTCGGCGCTGTATTCGCCGAGCAGCCGGATGGTGAGGATGCCGACGCCTTCCTCCTGCTTGCGGCCTTCCAGCTCGATCAGGGCGGACGAGGCGCCGCTCCCGGATTTCTTCAACGGGACGCGCAGGACGGGCTGTTCCTTGTCCTTCGCGAAGATCACGAGTTGCAATTCGCCTGCGTCGTTTTTCGCCGCGCCGAGGTAGTAGAGTTCCACTTCTTTCGATGAGTCGCCGTCCTTGATGCTCAGCTTGCGGACCTGGTCCCGGGCGATCGCCTTGCCTCCCGTGGCGAGGCTGGCGCTCAGGGACCAGAGCTGCCCGACGGGCAGGATGCCTTTCGCCGCATTTTCAATCCCGTGGACGGTGAGCTTGCGATCCGGGAGCGCGATCAGGCCCACGCCGCCGCCCTTGAAGCCATTCGGCTGGTCGGGATCGACATCGGACGTATAGGGCGCGTCGGTGGGCTGGCCGAGGGCGTCGATGAGTTTGTGCGCGGCGCGTTGGGCTTCCTTTTCCGGGATCCGCTCCTGTGCGAGAGCGGCAGCGGCGGCGAGGAGGGTGAGCAGGGTGAGCAGGGTGAGGGGTAGTTTCATGGGGAAAATAACGAGCACGAGTAAGGCGTGGTTACACCTCTTGCGCGAGCAACTTCAGCAGCGCGGGACGCGAAGTGGGCAGCCGGTGATACGCGCGACCGATGGCCACTGCGGCGGTCACGCCCGCCTGGCCCTGGATGCCGAGCAGCCGGGTGAGTTCGTTTTCGAAATGCAGCAGCGCGCGTCGGGAGGCGGGCTGGGTGTTGAGGAAACCGAAGGCGCGCTGGAGCAGTTCGTAGAGCTCCGGCACGGGATGATCAGGTTCGGTGACCAGTTCGACTAGCTCCACGAAATAGGCCGCGAGAGCGACGCGCGGATAGTCGCGGCGGAGCGCTTCGTACGGCTCGCGCAGGGCCACCTCGCGCAGTTGGTGCAACTCGCTTCGCTGGCTGCGGGCGAATTGGATTTCGCAATCGAAGAACAGGTCGAGCACCCCGGCGAAGCGGCTCTTGGGCTGGCGCGCGCCCTTCGCCACCGTCTTGATCTTCCCCTGCGTCGCGGTGAACCACGTGACGATCAGGCTCGTCTCGGTGAGCTTGGTCTTGCGCAGTAAAATGGCGGGTGTGGTCTCCACTCAGCCCACCTAAACGCGAGGCGCCGCGGGGGAAAAGAAATGGTTGCGGTGATCGTGTCGTTCCTCTACCTCTGCGACCTCTTATGGCCGAGACCACCACGCCCCCAGCCCCGACGATCGACGCGAGCAATCTCAAATCAAACTACGCCAACGTCTGTCGCATCGCGCAGACGCCCAACGAAGTGATCATCGACTTCGGGTTAAACCCAAATTTCTTCGGTCAGATCCTCGACGAGCCCCTCAAGTTGGAGCAGCGCGTGATCCTTTCGCACGATGCGGCCAAGCGCCTCTGCCTGCACCTGACGGCGACGATCCAGAATTTTGAGGCAAAATACGGATCGATCGAACTCGACGTGACGAAGCGCCTCAAACAGGCGCCAGCGGCCGTTTAAGGTGCAGCCGTGGTTGCCTTGAACAGGCAGATGTCACGGACAGTTTGTGAAACGCCGGCAGCTCGCGAAGGCGAGACGGGTAGAGGTTTGGGTCCCCGCTCGGGGCACCCGCAAAAAAAAAGGGCCAACCGCGTGACGGACGGCAGCCGAATTCCCGGCAACCGGCTAATGGATAAAATATTTTTAGTTTTCCGCTTGTGTCTTTCCAGATGCCTGATAATTATTTTCCCCGTGCCGCCGCTCTCTTTCCGAACCCTATGAAAACCGTCCCTTCCCGTTCGCGAACTTCCTCAGGAATTGAGGCGCTCGAATCACGCATCGCACCCGCCCGGGTCATTTTGGTGGGCGCGCCTGATTTTCCGAACAAAGCGGACGTGAACTACGACGAGCAACCGTTCGTCAATACCGAGGAGGGCGTGATCGCGAACGATCCGATCTCGCTCAAGGTCGGTGGGGGCGCGGTCGGTGTGGACGACACCTTTTACCTTCGCCTCTCCAAGGGCGATGTGCTTTCGCTTTTCACCTCACAGGACAATTCCTCGCCATTGCTCACGGTCAATTCCGGAAACGTCGTCGCGTTCTTTATCGACGGCTTCGGCGGCGGTGTGCCGGATAACGAAATCCAGCAGAACGAATTGGTCAGCATCGCCTTGGGCAAGGACACATCGATCGTCCTGAAGAGCGGGGTCGCGGGTGATCTCGTGACCAATCTAAACGAGAACAACACCGCAAACCTCGCGGACGATGACCTGAATATGTCCGATCTGGTGTCGGCGAAACAGGGGATCAAAGGCATGCTGATCGGTGGTGGCAGTGTCTCGGGCAATATTTTCTCGGGTGGGCCGGTTTCGAATGTGACCATTAACGGTGGCGTGCAGTCGCTGCTCACCGGGTCGGCGGCGTTCGGGAGGACCTTTGACTTCTTCCCCACCGTCGTAGGCGGGGATGGCATATTGAATGGAGTGGCCGGGGTGCAACCTGCACCGGGCGAGGATGGGCCTTCGATTACCGGGGTGAATCTCAACGACGATCTCCTCGGCAGGATCGAGGCTGGCGGGGGCGGTGCAGGATCGAAGGGCGGGAATCTTTCCCAGATTGTCATTACGAACGACACGACGGGCTTTGTACTCCAGGCGGGCAAGGGGGGGGATGCGGCGGGCGCGAAGAAAAATGGTGGCCTCGGCGGCGGAGTCGTCGGGGTGTATGTCGCTGGGATTACGGAGGATCCGCTCGCTCCGACGCCGAACAGTCTGGTCCAGATTCTTGCCGGTGAAGGCGGCACATCGACGATCGGCGGCAACGGTGGCAACGGCGGGGCTCTGTCGAAGGTCTATGTGGGATTTCAACTCGCCGGTGGCAAACCGATCCCGAGTGCGGAGGTGCTCGTGGACAATATCGAGATCGCAGGAGGAAAGGGCGGCGCCGGGAAGACCGGAGGAAATGCCGGCCTCGTCTCCACCGTGCGAGTCACCGTCTCCACGGCGAACGTGGCTGGTGATGAGATCAAGGTGACCGCCGGGACCGGCGGAGACAGCAATTTTGTCGGCGGTGGCAAGGCAGGGACCGGGGGATCGATTCTTGATGTCGATCTGCGCAATCTCGCGTTTACCACGGGCGGCGGTGGTTTGACCGGCCTCGATGCCAGCATCCTGGTTCAGGCTGGGGACGGCGGCACCGCGTTCGGTGCGGGCACCGCAGCAAAGGGCGGATCGATCACCACGGCGACTCTCCTCGGATCGAGTCACAAAGTTCTGGCCGGAAATGGCTCATCGGCAAAAACGGGCGGTGACGGTGGCACGGTCAAAACCGTCACGCTCATCGAGGGCGACAATGTGCTCGCCCATAACGCGAGTTTCCGCGCAGGCAACGGGGGCAATGGCGGCAACGGCAATGGCGGCAAGGGCGGGGATATGCTGGGGATCCGCGTCGTGAATGGCGATTTTTCAATTCTCGAGATCAACCCGACCGACGGTGGCGATGGGGGAATGGGAACCAACGGCAAAGGTGGCAAGGCGGGCCTCGTCACAGGAATCGACATCGTCGAAGTGAATTCGGGTGCGGCTCCTCCGTTTACCGGAACATTCAATCTCAACTCCGGAGACGGGGGCAATGGAACCAACGGAGGCGGCGATGGCGGGGCTATCAGTGTCGTGACCTTCGATGGCTCCGGGATGAACGCCTCGGTTGTTTCGGGGAATGGGGGGAGCGTCCTCGCAGGAGGCAAGGGGAATGGCGGTCTTGGCGGCTTCCTCTCCAAAGTTGAAATCGCGTCGGAAGGCGTCATCGGAGCGGCGGCGCCTGCGGCCACGGTGCTCGGTGGCAGTGGCGGTGCGGGAGTGGGGACGGCGGGAAAAGGCGGCTCGGGCGCGAATCTGCTCGCGGTCAGCGTGCGGATGACGGTGCCCCTGCTCGATCAAAAGGGCGGCGGCCTCACCGGAAGCCTGGTGAACATTCGCGCGGGTGACGGTGGCAATGGAGATGGCGGAGCAGCCGGAAAAGGCGGCGATATCACCTCGTCAGCCGGTTTCGCGACTTTGGGAGACGGCATCCTTCAGTCAGGAAATGCGGGAGCGCTGGGAGCAAAGCCCGGCATTGGCGGAAATATCGTCGGGGTCCCGTCAGCGCTCTCAGGCATCTACGCCTCGAACAACGTGACCATCCGCGCTGGAGATGGTTCTCACGGCGGACAGGGCGGCTCGATCAAGCTCGCCGGCTACGGGGTTCCCGCCGATTCGGTGGAGCCCGACGCATTTCCTGGAGCGCCGACCGTGAGAACGATCGCGCCGAAGGGCGAGATCCTGGTGCAGGCGGGGAACGGCACGGCCGAAGGCAAAACCGCAGGAAAGGGTGGGTCGATCGATTTGGTCAACGGCTCGGTCTCGCTCGGCGCGGCGGCGCAAACCAGAATCCTGGCCGGGACCGGTGGCGGCAATGTGGACAAGGAAGCCGATGGCGGATCGATCACGAACCTCGGCATCTCGGTGGGTGGAGCCACGGGCGGAGTCCTCCTCATCGAGGCCGGCGATGCCGGAACAGGCGGCCTTAATGTCTCCAAGGGGGCCAAAGGCGGAAGTGTCAATGGAGTGCAAATTTCCGATATCGCGGCTGGCACCATCATCCGGCACATCTCTGCCGGCGACGGCGGCAGCGCTGCCAAAACCGGTGGCGAGGGAGGCTCGATCAAGGAGGTCCGCGTGCTCGGACATGACATCGGCGTCCGCTCCGGCCAGGCCTTCGGCTATGCTACGATGGGTGGCCTTTTTGCGGGAGCTGGCGGCAATGCGACCGTCGGTGTGCTCGGCAAGGGAATGGCCGGCAGCGTCACCAATATCACCGCCACCGCGATCGCTGCGATCGTGGCCGGCAAGGGCGCTGTGCCGGAGGCGGTTAAGTTGGTGGATTTCATTACCATTGGAACCCCCACCGACCTGCTCAAGGCCAGCGAAGGGGATCTCGACTTGACCGAGTTACCCGATCCCACCGATCCGACCAACCGCTACCATGCCTTTATTGCCGCCGCCTATGCGCAGGCCAACCTGGTCGGAGCCGTAGTCGATCCGACGGCGATGAACGGGAATCGGTTTAACTTCACCGATGGCAATGGGAATGGCGTTTTCGACTTGGGCGAAACACCGACCGACGGGCTGATCCTTGCCAAGAACATCAACTCCAACAATCTCAACTTCACCGCGGAAGCGCAATTCGCGGAGTTGTTGAACGGCAAAGTAGTCCAAACCCCGACCCTTGAGAAGGTCGTCGGGACAGCGGCAGACAAGGAGGTCCAGGAGTACACTGCGAACATTAGTGGAGGCACCTACAAATTGTCCTTCAACAAGCAAGAGACGGCATATGTCACAGTGGGAGCCACCGCCGCGGAGGTGGAGGCCGCACTCAATGGTCTCGCAAGCGTCGCGGCAGCCGGCGGGGTCACCGTGACGTCGGTGGACAATGGAACAATCCGAACCTTCAACATCACGTTCAACACCACGGGAAACAAGATGCCGGTCAGCATTCTGCCTCATCCATTCTACGATTACGACAACCTCGCTTAACTCTCGAAGCTACTTTTCTCCTCAACCGCTGCCATCCCTATGATTGACTCAATCTTTTCCAAGCGCTCCATGGTCGAACCTCTCGAAGCGCGAATCGCTCCCGCGCTCACCGGGGTCGCGTCCGCCCATTGGGTCACCGCCACGCTCGGCGCACCCATCCCGCTTCACGCCGGCGACGGTCTGAGCACCGCGGGTGCAAATGCGGGAAGCTATCTTTTGTATCTGGAGAAAGGCGATGCACTCGTCTTTGTCACCGACCTCAATAATAACGGCGACGTGGATTTCAATGAGATCACCGGCATCGCGGCCGGTGACGGGACGCGACTGATTAGCTTCGTGGACATTCACGGCGACATCGCCACGAATCTCCTCAAGACCACCGCGACTATCTCCGGCGTTCCCACGACCGTGCTTTCCCTCAGCGACTCCGACAATAACCGAACCAACGATCCCACTCGTGTGGGCGATGGGCGGGTGCTTTTGAACAATTCCATCGAAAAAATCGAACTTCGTTCTCTTACGGTGGATGACTTCTCGGTCGATCAAAATGCCGATGGAGCCATCGACGCGGTGGATGTCGCGCTGCGGAAGTCTTATAATACCTACTCGATCTTCGGTAACATCTATGCCGGGCGCAGTTTCGGCACGACCGGCGGCGGTTTGATCATCGACAGCACGGGAGCTACGGGCAACTTCGTGGCGGGAAATTTTGGATTCACGACCGATCCCACAGTCGGCTCAATCAAGACCGGCACCTCCGCGAGCGGGGAGTTCTTTAGCTTCGGCTCTTCCAACCAGGACGATATCAACGGAACTTTTGTTAACTTCACCCCGCCTCGCGGGCAGGTGGGTGGAGATATCATCGGCGTGAAGGCGGTTGCGCCTTCGATGACCTTCAATATTGACGGCCTTTATGCCGGCGATGGAGGCATCGGCGCGCGCGGCGGCAATATCCAGGACGTCATCCTCAATCAGGATAATACCAGCGGGTATCAGGTGATCGCGGGCAACGGAGGCCGCGGACCTAGTGGCGGTGTGGGTGGTGCGGTGCTTAATTTCTCGGACTTGAATTCGCAGACGGGCAAAGTCGTCATTCAAAGCGGCTCTGGCGGCGCAGGTTCCACGGGGGCGGGCGGCAGTGGAGGGACCCTCGCGTTCGAGACATTTAACGTCTATGGCAACGTCAACGTCACCCTCGGATCCGGTGGCGATGGTTTCACGGCGGGGGGCAATGGAGCCGCCCTGGCGAAGGGAACCTTCAATCAGCCTGATCCGGTGTCCCCGGACCCGGGTAATGGCTACGGGACTTATCATCAAGCCACGGTGGATGCCGATGCGGACCCCTTGAATGGCTTCCAGGCGATTTACTCACCGGCGATCGGTACTCACACAGGGATCGACTTCGACAACGATGGCAACGGAGACTTTGTTTATACCTCAAAGGTAACCTCACAAGTGGCCGTCATGTTTGGCAATGGCTTTGGCGGTTTCCGCACGATTCTGGATCCGGATGGGATTAGCGTCCGTGATCGCATCTACCTTTCCGGCCTGCGGAATCCCGAGGCGCTGACGGTCGGTGATTTCAATGGCGATGGGCACGCGGACATTGCGGTGGGTTCGCAAGACAGCGGTTCGCACGCCGGAGTGGCCGTCTTCCTCTCCAAGTATGAGGACGGGGACAATAACGGGCTCACGACGAACGAAGATTTGAATCGTGATTTGGCCGATAACTTCCTCGGCTTTCACGATGTGCGTTTTAGTAATCTTCCACAACTCGACCGCGGCGACCCGCTGACTTCCAATCAGATCCTGCCTTTCTGGCAGGGCCCCGTTCAGATCAGCAGTCTGACCTCCGGAGATTACGACGGCGACGGCAAAGTCGAACTGGCGGCCGTGGCAACATACTACGCCACCAAGATTAGCGATCTGACAGTGGGAACCACATCGTCTCTCGGACGGGACACGCAGGTGCTTCTGTATCTGACTCCGGATGAGGAGTTCAATAACAACACCCAGCAGTTCGAACTTACCGGGCAGTTCTATGCTGATTTTGGGACGAAACAGGTGGTCGCGAATGGGGTCACGACTCCACCATCGCCGCGCTTGCCCTTTGTGTTACCCGCAGACGACTTGCTCGGCAGAAGTAAGTCCCTCGCCGCGCATACGTTGGTCGTGGAGACGACGGCCCTTAATACGGCAACGTCAAACCACGACGTGATTATTGCGGGGGTTAAGAACGATGACGCTTACAAGCAGGCCGTTTCGATCGATTATCAGAATCGTGATCCAATCCAGCCGGGAAATTTCCCCGTTAGCGCCGTCGCTGTCGGATTTTATTCCTTTGGCAAGGTGGATACAGACCGCGATCTGAGTGATGCCGGGAAATCCGACAAGAAACAACTCGAGGACATTCTTTTGCAGGACTTTACCATCGTGGATCTGGCAAACGGGGCGAATGTGCAAGATGGCAGAGCCGATCTCGGGGTCATTTCATCGAGCCCTGCCGGCTATCTCGTAGGAGTAGTCGGCAACGGAACTGGCTCGGGAACTCAGAACTCGGGATCGCCGCCCTTCCCGAATGGGGTTGGTCAACCCGGGGATAATCCGAACGACAACCAAGGCACCTATTTCGGCAAGAAAGGCATCGATATTGGAACGAATATCATCGCGATCAAAAGCATGGATGCTGACGCCGACGGGCAAATCGACGATCTCATGGTGCTCCAAGGCACGGGAACGATCACGCGCCTCAAGTATCAACCTGGTCCGCAGCCGACGGACCCGGTACCCGGCAATCTGGCTCAAACCACCGGGGCTGTTGAATTGCTTGGATTCTCTCACACGATCGGAGGTGCAACTCCTGCCGAGTATTTCACCGACATCTTCCTGCCTGTCGCAAATAATCCGTCCAATCCGCTCTACGTCGTCAGCCTCGATGCCAGTCAGACGAACGCTCTCGCCAGCGCTTCGCTCACGCTTCGAAGCAATCTTAACGGCCGCGCGGTGGGCACCCAACCTTTGCTGGAAAATGGGTTGAAGCTCTCCGCCGGAGATGGAGGGGACGGCTTGGTCGGCAAAGGTGGTATCGGTGGGTTGCTCGGAAGCGGAAGCAAGACCACCGCAATCATTGATCCGATCACCGGATTGAGCGCGACCGACCTGGCCGGAAGTCTCACCGTCAACCTAAGCGGAACCGTGCGGTTTTTTGCGGGGAACGGAGGCAATGGTTTCTCGACGGGCGGCAAGGGTGGGACGGTCAGCGGCGTTGTGCTTCGTCCACTGCCCAATCCGGATCAGACTGTGTTCTTCCCGTTCCTGCCACTCACTGTCACGGTGAGTGCGGGAGACGGCGGTGTCGGCGTATCCGGCGCTGGCGGTGCGGGAGGCGACATCAGCCAAAATTCGATCTACGGATACGGGACTATTACGATTCCCGGCGGGGCAACTTTCTTTGCTGGAGACGGCGGCCAAGGCCGGATCGGCGGCGACGGTGGGGACGTTCTCGGAAACGGCACCAAGGTTTATGACACCCAGGCGAGAACGGTTCTGGTGACGGCCGGAAATGCGGGGAACGGGCAAATCAAAGGGGGGGCGGGTGGCAATATCCTGAACTTCTCGCCGATCGCAGGAGACACAGGGAGCGACGCGAGGGTCACCAACCTCCGCTACATCGCGGGAAATGGCGGCAGCGCGGCCTCCGGCGCGGGCGGAAATGGCGGCTCGATCGTCAACAGCAGCCCGAAACCTGGAGACGGAATCCAGTTTGAAATCCTCGTGGATGGGGGAGACGGCGGCGACGGTCGCACCGGTGGAAACGGGGGCAACGTCACCAAGTTTATCCTGTCGCCTTCGACCAATTCCAAGAAGCCGGAAACGATTTCCATCCTCGGTGGGGCGGGCGGCGATGGCACCTCCGGGAATGGTGGCAACGGCGGAACCGTTTCGAATATCTCGGTCCCGACGCGCGGCGTGACTCCCAGTCCGGCGCTGAGTAGTTTCACCTATAATCGGGTTCTCGGAGGCGATGGTGGGGTCAGTTCCGGCGCAAAGGGAGGCAATGGCGGCAATGTCACCGATCTCACCAGCGGAGCTACCGCGGGCGCCTTCGCCGTGATCGGCGGCGCGGGCGGCAATGGGCTGACCGTGGGTGGCAACGGGGGAAATGTGCTCCGGACCGATCTCTTCCTCGCAACTTCCACGGTCGCCAAGGCGCTCATCATCGCTGGGGCCGGTGGAGACGCCAGCGCCTTCATGGCAAATGGCAACGACAGCGCACCGAACCAAGGGAACAACGCCTTTGGCGGCAAGATCGGCGTGGGCGGTAAAGGAGGCGACATCATCGGCTTCACCCAGACAGGCTCCATCGGGGTGCATGTGGATCTGATCGCAGGCGACGGCGGCAGCACGATCAACTACGGCTCCGCGAAGGATATCAAAGGATTCGCTGGCAAGGGGGGCTCAATCCAGAAAGTGAAAACCGAGAGCGATATCGGCAACCTGACCGCGGACGATCCGAACACCAACGCGGTGAACGAAAACGTGCCGATCAAGAGCTACAATAACATCCTTGCGGGGGAGACGATTGCACAGTGGGTGAATGCGAACGTTCGGACCAATGCCGCTCCCGCAGCGACGCTCGATGACTCCGATGGAAACGTGGGAATCGTGGTCGGAGTCGCGGGCCGGAACAAGGCGGTCGTGACTGATCCGGCGGGAAATCCGACGGTTTACACCAAGCTACCCTCGGCTGGCATCACCAACGGGAGTCTGATCGACATCGAGGCTCGGAATATTATGTCTGCGGTCGCGGGCAGCGTGGATCGCATTGCATCGATCCAAATTGCGAAAAACATCCGGGTGCTCAATGGCATCGTCGGCGCGGACAAGGGAGTCGATCCGATGGATTTCCCGGCCTTGATCCCCACGCAAGGGGCCTTGGGACAAAAGGATTACCTCGACCAGAACGGCGTCCTCATCGACCACCCCGTGCGGGATGGTCAACTGATCGACGGCGCGTTCATTGCCCAAGTGATCCTCGACGCCAGCGGCAAGCCCGGGACCCTCCCAGGCAGCCGGATCTTCAATCTGTAATCCCCCACGCAAAGCACCCGCTTTGCTTCATCGAGTCGGCGCGACTTCTCCCGAGAGGTCGCGCCGATTCCATTTCCCGATAGCTCGTCTTTTCACCCAAAATCCCGCGCCGGAGCTGACGCTGAGAGCACGGAAGACGCGGAAGACGTGCCTTTCCAGGAGCGCCAATCCTCTGATTGGCCTTTGGGGCGAAGGCCAATCAGGAGATTGGCGCTCCCGCGAGGCCCCGGCCCGAACGTGCCGTCAAAGCGTCTTGGCCTCCAAAGTTCCTCCTCATCCGAGTCTTCCGCGTTCTCCGCGGCGTTCGTGGTTTCTTCCCGCGCCGTTATCAGGCTTAAGAGGGTGAACCGGAAGTCCGTCCCCGCGCAGCGCATACCAACACTCCGTCATTCTGAGGAACGAAGAACCACTGATCCCTGCGGGCGGAGGCGGTGCGGAGCGACTTCCCATGTTCGGCGGCTCCGCTCCGCCGCTGCCCGCAGAGATCAGTGGTTCTTCGCAAGCTCAGAATGACTTGTACGATGCGGCGCTGTGCGCCAGGATGCGCATTCCAATCATCCACGAGATTTCCGGTAATCAGGGATATCGGTGTCGCTGCTTCCTTGACTTCGAAGGTCGAGCCTCTAGCGTCGCCCGCTCATTTTTGACGCTTATGAATACTGATCTTTCCGCCCTTTCCCGCGCTGCCGATGAGGCCCGCGGGCTCGCCATGGACGCTGTCCATGCCTGCTCCTCCGGTCATCTCGGGCTGCCTCTCGGCTGTGCTGAGGTCGGTGCTGCGCTTTTCGGTCATGCGCTCCGGCACGATCCCGCGGACCCGAAGTGGCTCAATCGCGATCGTTTCATCCTCAGCGCAGGGCATGGCTCGATGTTCCTCTATAGCTGGCTGCATCTCAGCGGCTACGCGAGCGTCGATCTCGATCAGGTGAAGAAGTTCCGCGTGCTCGGCTCGCACACGCCGGGGCACCCGGAGTTTCATGAAACGCTGGGCGTCGAGGCGACCACCGGGCCGCTCGGACAGGGCGTGGCGAATGCGGTGGGATACGCCGTTTCGCAGAAAATGGCGGCGGCGAAATACAACACGGCGGCGCACACGATTTTCGACAATTACATCGTCGCGCTCGCGGGCGACGGCTGCATGCAGGAAGGCGTGGCCATGGAAGCCGTGGGCTTCGCGGGGCACTTCAAGCTCGATAATCTCGTGCTCATTTACGACTCCAACGACGTGACGCTCGACGCCATGGCCGTGGCCACGCAGAGCGAGGACGCGGGCAAGCGCTTCGAGGCGATCGGCTGGGGCGTGCAGACCGTGGATGGACACGACATTCCGGCGTTCCTCGCGGCCTTTGAGAAAGCGAAGGCGGCGACGGGCAAGCCGCAGTTCATCATCGCGCGGACGCTGATCGGCAAGGGCATCCCGGAAGTCGCCGGCACGGCCAAGGCCCACGGCGAAGGCGGCGCGAAATTTGTGGACGCGGCGCGCACGGCGCTGGGTCTGCCCGCGGAGGAGCACTTCTTTGTGAGCAAGGATACCCGCGCCTATTTCATTCAGCACAGCAAGGCGCTCGCGGCGGCTCACGGCGACTGGCAGAAGACCTTCGCGGCCTGGCGCGCGGCCAATCCGGCACTCGCGTCCGATCTCGACGCCGCGGTGGCGAAGGAAGTCCCCGCGGACATCCTGGCGCAGATCCCCGTCTTCCCAGCGGACGCGAAGATTGCCACGCGAAAGGCCGGCTCCGACGTGCTCCAGGCCGTCGCCGCCGCGCTGCCCACGCTCGTCTCCGGCAGCGCCGATCTCCACGGATCGACGCTCAATTACATCAACTCGAGCAAGGACTTCGCGCCCGATAACTGGAGCGGCCGCAACGTCCGGTTTGGCATCCGCGAACACGGCATGTGCGGCATCATGAACGGCATCGCCTACGACGGCCTCTTCCGCGCGAGCGGCGCGACCTTCCTCGTTTTCGCCGACTACTGCCGCGCCAGCATCCGCCTCGCGGCCCTCAGCGGGCTCGGCACCATCTACATTTTCACCCATGACTCCGTGGGCGTCGGCGAGGACGGCCCGACGCATCAGCCCGTCGAGACGGTGAGCGGTCTGCGCGTGATCCCGAACCTCGACGTGATCCGCCCCGCCGACCCCGAGGAAACCGCCGGCGCCTTCGCTGCCGCAGCACTTCGCACCGATGGACCGACGCTCCTCGCGCTGACCCGCCAGGTGCTGCCGAATCTCAGCGACATCCCGGTGGCCACGCGCCGCGAGGGCGTGTTCAAGGGCGGCTACATCGCGGTGAAGGAAACCGGCGAACTCCGCGCCATCATCCTGAGCGCAGGAAGCGAAGTGCAGCACGCGATCGCCGCCGCAAAGCAACTCGGCGAAGACGTGCGCGTCGTGAGCATTCCGAGTTTCCGCCGCTTCGAGGAGCAGCCGCAGGCCTACCAGGATGAAGTCCTGCCGCCCTCGTGCCGCAAGCGCGTGGCGATCGAAGCCGGGGTCGGCGACCTCTGGTGGCGCTACGTCGGCTTGGATGGGAAGGTCATTAGCATCGATCGCTTTGGCCTCAGCGCTCCGGGTGGGAAGGTGATGGAAGTGCTCGGCATCAACGCCCAAGCGGTGGTGGATGCGGTGCAGGGCTGACCCTCAGCGGGTGGCCGGAAGTCCTTTGGCGCGCAGCGCCGCATCCAAAAAATGTCGTTCTGAGCTTGCGAAGAATCTCTGACTTCCGTGGGCAGCGGCGGTCGGGAGCGAGTGTCGAAGGAGAAGCTCCGCACCGCCGCTGCCCACGGAAATCAGTGATCCTTCGCAAGCTCAGGAAGACGATTCTTTTCGATGGGCGCTCCGCGCCAGAGGACCTCCGCGACACCTCTCAGACTCGATCTTCGCGCGAAAGAAAACCGCTTGTCAGCGTGGGATATCCGTGGAACGATGCGATTCCCTACTATTCCTATAGGAAATGACATTGCACGCCGAAGAAATCAGCCCCGACGAAGTCCGCGCGCTCGCGGATTGCTTCGAAACGTCGTCGCTGGTCGAGATTCTGACCTGGGCGTGGGACCGCTTCGGCGAACGTGCGGCGATCGGGACGAGTTTTCAGGGCGCGGGTCTGGTGATGATTCATCACGCAGTCAAAGCCGGGCTGCCGCTGCCCGTTTTCACTCTCGATACGCAGCTCCTTTTTCCCGAAACGCTGGAGACCAAGCGCCGCCTGGAAAACTTCTTCGAACTCAAGATCGAGAGCCTTTACCCCGATCAAACTCCCGAGCAACAGGATGCCGAACTCGGCCCCGAGCTGTGGAAGACGCGACCCGATACCTGCTGCACGCTGCGCAAGGTCGTCCCGCTCCAGCGCAAACTCGAACAACTCGCCGTCTGGGTCACCGGCCTGCGCCGCCAGCAAAGCGAGACCCGGGATAAGACGCGCATCCTGGAGCTGTATCACTTCGACGTGCTGCGGGATCGCTACATTTTGAAGCTCAACCCGATGGCGACGTGGTCGCGCGAGGCGATCTGGAAATACATCGCCGACCACCAGATTCCCTACAATCCGCTGCACGACCAGGGCTTCCGCTCGATCGGCTGCTGGCCTTGCACGAAGGCCACCGCCTCCGGCGAAAATGAGCGCGCCGGTCGCTGGACGGGCTTCGACAAAAGCGAGTGCGGCATCCACACATTTCTGGGGGAGAGCATATGATGGATTGCGGATCGCGGATTGCGGATTGCGGATTGAAGAGGGCGCTTCGCGCGGGCAGACGAGCGCCCTCATGTTCCCCAAACGCGG
>JANOAZ010000158.1:0-2073 GCA_031411395.1 Chthoniobacteraceae bacterium | reverse complement strand
TGAACACCGAGTCGCCGAGATCGACCAGACAGTGCTGTTGGTGAACTCTGATATTGAGATTAACGGCAATCAGCAAGTCGTGTGAAGAACAGCAGTATTATCAGCAGGAGTGAAACCGAGTACGGTGTGTATGGACTCTATCACCTTCGACCGCTTGATTGACGATTCGATCAGTCGCAGGTCAGTCATATCCTCACCCTCGATGGCGGCATTAAGTAGCGGAGCGCGAGCGCTATCGTTAGTTTGATAGGCTCTTTCTCACCCAGCGGGACGTAGTTGAATTCAAGCTCATTCTTCGCGGGCTTATTCAGGACCAAGCCTGTGTCAGACCCATTAACAGGCGGAGCTGTTGCGACCATTTCACACCCTTACCTTTCCTTTGTGCGGCTTGAGCGTTCGCTTGCCACCGCGACCAACCTTGAACGAATACCACTGACCATCAGAGGTAACTAGAAACTCAGCATCACCGTAAGCGCCCAGGGGCACCGTATTAGAGGAGGGGCTAGCGATGGCGGGCTATTTCTGTTTAGCGGCGAGTACGCGGCGGCGGGCGGCGTCTAGCTGTTTGCGGTCGGCTTTGTCGCGGCGCTCCTCGGCTCGGTAAGTGCGCACGGATTCTGGATGGCTCTGCTTCCAGCGGTCTGGCAACAGTGGTGCGTAGTCGGTTTGACCGGCCAACAGCTGATCGAGGACGTCTTTGATGTAGGCCCAGACGTCGAGGTCGTGACGCTTGGCGCTGCTGACTAGACTCATCATCATCGCACTGCGTTCGCCAGCCTCGACATTTCCGACAAACAGCCAAGCCTTGCGGCCCATCGCAACTTGCTTCATCAACTGCTCAACGCGATTATTGTCGATGGGGATGCGACCATCCTTCACGTACTCAGTCAAAGCCTCCCAGTGATTGCGCATGTATCTGACCGCTTCTGCGAAGTCCGACTTTGGAAGCGCGCCGCTTACTACCGGACTGGCAATGTACTGGCCGATGCAGGCGAGGACCTTCACTGACTCGAGCTCGCGCAATTGCTGCCGTCGTTCGTGCGGATAGTCCATCGCGCGAGTCTCGATGTCATACAGTTGCTGTATCAACGCTATTAACGTCTCGCGCTCAGGCTTGTACGAACTTGCCTCGACCAACTTGCGGCGTGCATGAGCCCAGCAAGCCACGAACGTCAACCGCTCGTCGCTGTGAACGACTACACTTTTATTGCCCGAAAAACAGTCGCCTTGAACCACGCAGTGGCTCTCGGCGAAGAACTCATCGGGTCCATCGCGGTGACGAGATATTCGAAAGTCAAAGATGTTATAAGGCGCTTGATCCAATCCCGAATAGACCCACATCTTGGCGAGCAAGCTAGTCTCTTTAGCCGCCTTGGCTTCGCTAATCTTTTCTGCGATCCGCCTGCTCTTCAAATTGCCTTCGATGATCGGCGGAACATCTTTGGGCAGCAGCATCCGGCACTTTGTGTCGTCGAGGCCGACCCCAAAGTCATTCTGCACCTGCTGCTGCATGAAGCGAATGAACGGTTCGATCACGAAGGCGACACTCATGACGATATTCACCAGCGTCGATCGGGCTGGTATCCAGCCGCTGCCAGCGAAGATATCCTGCTGCCGGTAGATCGGCATGTGATAATCCCACTTGGACTGGATCACTGTGGCCGCCACGCTCGTGTCGTAGCGATTGCCTTCGACCAAGCCGGTCGGACGCTCAGGCGAAACCACTCCGCATTCTTTACAGCCTGCGCAAGAAAGTTTCGGATACTGCAGTTGCTCGACCCAGTACTCGGCGGGCTTGCTCTTAAGTGTTTCTGTGATGTCGTAACCGATGACTTGACGAGCCCCATGAATCGGACAATTCGCCAGCGATTCTGGAACGTCGACGATCCTTTGCACTCGTCGAAAGTGCGACGGCAATGATTCGTTGCGTGGCTTTCGCAGTTTGCGCGGGGGACGACTCTCGTTCGCGTCAATCAGCGCTTGAGCTTCAGCCTGCGCCTCCTCCTGTGCAGCTTGGAGTTCAGCTTGATTTTCAAACGGCAGGAACGCTTGTCCCAGTGAAGTAATCAGTTG
>JANOAZ010000157.1:0-47501 GCA_031411395.1 Chthoniobacteraceae bacterium | reverse complement strand
ATGCGGTTCTTCTTCACCGTGCCATCGATGCCGAGCATGAAGACATCGTCGCGGACCACCTGCGGATTGTAGGTGGTGAAGTTCCGGCTCACCACGCCCTCATACTTGTTCAGCGGCACCTTCTGATTCGCCTTCATCGGCATGTGGCACCCGAAGCAACTCGTCGCCCACGACGTGTGGCAGATCTGGCAGTCCATCGCCTGATTGCTGTGCGCAAGCCCTTTGCACGCCTCCTCCGACGCCGGTGCCGCACCCCAGGTCTCGCCGTCGCGCAGCAGCGTCTTCGCGTGGCGCGCCTTCGCATTGTAGCGCGGCGAAAGCGGATCGATCACATCCATCGTCTGCGGCACCTCCCAGCGGATGTCCGGCGACATCGTGGAGTTTTGGAAGAGCTTGTCCCCTTCCCACTCGAAGCGCGGCCGCCACGCGGTGATCGTCCCCATCAGATCCACCGGCGTGATCTTCCGCCGATCCTTCGGGTCCGTCTCCCCGGACGGCCCGGTCGCGGGCATGGTGATCTCGCCGTTCACGATCTTCCGCGGGCGCTGCGTGATCGTGCCGTGGCAATCGACGCACGTGATCGTCACCGCGTTGCGCGTTTCGCCGTAGAGATTCCCGTTGCCATGAACGTCCACGTTGAAGTGGCAATCGACGCACTGCATCCCCTTCGCGAGGTGGATGTCGTTGAGATGCACCGCGCTCTTGAAGTCGGAATGCCCGACGATGTTGTCGTCGATGTCGAGCCGATTGCCCTTCTTGTCCTGCTTGAAGACCGCGCGGAAGACCCAGCCATGGCCGTGGTAGTCGGCAAATTGCGTGTGTTTCAGCTTCGGATTCAGCTCCGCGGTTTTTTCGAGAAAGTCCACATTTCCCCACAGCCCGCGCGCCGCCGCCGCCTCGGGATTTTGCTTCGTGGCACGCACCAGTTCATCGTCCGTCGGGTCGTGCTGCTCCTTGGGATACATGTGCTCGCCGTCGGTCTCCTGATCCCACCAGGTATAGCCGAGGTAAGGATTCACGAAGGAATTGCCCTGATGCATGTGGCAGTTCATGCAGGTGCTCGACGGCACCGCGCGGGTGAACTGATGGAGGATCGGATGGCCGCGCTCGCGTTTGGAGATGGTCGGATCTTTGGAGAAACTCAGCCCTTGATTCCCGTACTTGCACCACCAGCCGGAATTCTTCGGCGAGCGGTCATTGGCGTAAACGACATGGCACGCCGAGCAACCGCTGGAACGGTAATCGCCCGGCCGGTCATTCGAGCCGAGGAAGCCGAGCAGCGGATCGTGGAGTCGGGTTTTTTGCGCGCCGAGGAAGATGGGATCGGTGCGGTTCAACGTGCCGAGGCCGCGCGGAGAAAGCCGGCGGTCCGGCTTGCCCGGAGGCTCGTCGAGCGTCGGGATGCCGAGCTGGAGCGGCTCGAATCCGCCCTTCTCGAAGATGCGCAGGATGTTGCCCGGCTGGCTCACGTTGAAGCGATGCAGCGGTCCGATCGACGGCAGGATGCCGAGGGTGCGCGTCTCTTCCTCCGTCGGCTTGAAGGAATTGCGCAGCTCCAGCGGAACACCGTCCGCACCATAGGCCATGCCCACCACCGTGTTCTTCAGGTTGATCGAGCCATTGTTGTACGCCGCGGCATTCCAGAGCATGCCGCCGTGGTTCATCATCGAATTGCCGACCCGCTCGACGATGTCTCCGTGGCAAAGCCCGCACGCCTGTTTCGCCGCGCGCAAGTCGCCGGGATTGATGAAGCGGATAAATTCCGGCGACTCATGATTGAGCGCGACGTTCGAGTTCGGCGGATTCGCCGAGCTGGTCCAGATTTCCGGATGCAGCGGTTGAATGTGCGCATCGAAGGTGGTCAGCCCGGGCTTCGGATTGCCGCCGTGGCAATCCGTGCAGCCGAGCACCACATTGGGCGATGCGTGCATGGTGTGCGCGTCCGTGGTCGTGTGGCACTGGACGCAGCCGGCGCTTTTTGCGTCGGCCTCCGCCTGCGTCTGGTCGATCCAGTTGCGCGGTGGGCGGGACGCCGCAGGCGGACGGGCTGGCTTCGCGGCGATCTTCGGTCCGAAGCCGCTGCCGGTGCGCGCTTCCCGGGTCAGGATCGCGAGGACTGCTTCCTCCGGGCTTGCTGGCCGCGGTTTCGCCGAAGTCTCGGGTCCGACTCCGCTCCCCGTGCGCGGCCAGCGGCTCGGTCCCTCGCCCTTGGAAATGGTCCCGGAACGCAGCTTAGGAATGCCTCCCGGTGGAAATAACGATGGCTCGGGAATGGGCGCCGTGCCCGGTCCCGTGGGCATCGCCGGGGGCACCGCAGTCGGCGGCCCGAGGCCGCTGTCGGTTTTCACGGGTTCGGCCGAGAAGGCAAACCCCGCGAGCAGCGCGAAGACCAAACTAGTGAGCGCCAATGTTCGCATCACCCAAGGCGCACCGCGGCAAGTTCGGGTGACGGGTCGTACGGACGGCTCCGGCGCGCAGCGCCCCATCCAAACAATGTCATCCTGAGCTTGCCGAAGGACCTCCAACTTTTCCGGGCAGCGGTGGTGCAGAGCAAGACCAACGGGATTGTCGCTCCGCGCCGCCGCCGCCCGCGGATGCGAGAGATCCTTCGACAAGCTCAGGATGACAGGTTTGGGAGAGCGAACGCCTCTAAACATCCGGTGCCCAATGAAGTCAGGAGCGTTCATCCGACTAATAAAGGAACGTCAGGGTGACAAACCCGTTATACAGATACTGATCCACCTTGCCCTCTTCCTCTTGCGGGCCAAAGCCTGGCACATGGGTGGTGTTGCGACGGTAGATATCCTTGTAACCATCGCCTGGGAAGAAGAAGCCCGCGCCTGCCGACAGGATGATATTATCCGTCAGGAGCGGGCGGAACTTAAACCCAAGACTCACATCGAGCCCGAGTTCATTGTTCGACTTGTTGGTTTGCAATGCCCGCTCGATGGGCGCCGTTTCAGCCAGCCAGATGTAGTTCGCATTGGCGAACGCCCTTAATTTCGGTGTTACGTCGATGTCCGTGCCGAGCCCAGCGATCATCACGCCGGGATTCACGAAGTTCGACTGACCTTCCGTCTTGCTCGTGCGCAGGTTCGGGATGAGCGAGTCGCGCTGCTTAAAGTTCACCGCCGTGCCAGCCAGATTAAATCCCTGATGCACATACCAACTGAAGGGACCGCCGATGAAGAGCGGGTTATCGAGGATCGAATCAAACCCGCGAGCCGTCCGATCGGTCGGCTCGCTGTCGCCGCTGGCATAGAAGCCGGATGCCTTGAAACGAATCCAATCGCGGTCGTAGCTCAGTTCCAGCGCTGCCATCTGCGCGTTGATATCCACCCGCCGACCGGCCAGCCCATTGAATTTGTCTTCGCCGAAGACCTGGTAGAAGGCGTGGGTCACGTTCAGGCGACCGATATGCCCATCGCCGGTCCACCCGATGTAGTATGACTTCACATCGTGACCACGCAGGCCACCGTCGGAACCGCGGAAATCCCCTTCGTCGGGAACCGTGCCGAGGATCTGCGGGCGAGTCAGGAAGCCGTTCTTGTCATAGTGCGTCCCACCGTCATCGAGATTCATGTGGAAGCTCATTTGCGCGGTGTAGCCCTTCCACAGGAAGTCCTGCCGGAAGACATTCGCGATCAGCACCTGCTGATGTCGCGAGTCGAACATATTGAGGTCCGAGTAAGTGTCCTTCTCCCGCTGATTGAAATACGCGAGGTTATATTGCACGCGGTTGTTATCCGCGTTGCCGAAGATGCGCGCGCCTAGATTGGTATCGGCGAAGATGAAGCCGCGGAAATCCGAGACGAAGGGTTGAATGCCGAACCGGCTGGAGATGAAGTCGTAGTTATCCGTGAGGTCGGTGAAATGAAACTCGAGGAACGCTTCCTGGAGGGCAAAGAAGTCCTTGTGCCGGGTGGTATAGCGGGTGCCGGCGAAGTCGCGTTTTTTGTCCCCCTTGTTCTTCTTGTTACCAGACTCCAGTTCCTTCTCCTTTTCCTCCGGCACTTCCTGCGTCACCGGGTCCACTTTCACCAGCGCGCGCGCCTTGCCCGTGGGGCGTAGTTGCGGCGCGAGGTAGTTAAAGACATCCGGTGGGTTCACCGTCGTCCGAAACCGCCCCGGGTCGCCGGGCCGCGGATTCACGTCGTTCCCCTCGGGCTGGCCAGCTTCGATTATCGTGGTGTTCGGAGGCCCCTGACTTTCCACATAGCCCGCGCCGCGCGGATCGGGATCGACCAGATTGTTTTCCTGGGTGCGAATCCAGTTCTGGTTATAGACCGCATTGACCCGAAACAGCCAAGTCACCGGCTTGAACGCGGTCTCACCCTTGAAGAGATCCATCGCCAGCGAGGTATCGTTGGAGACGAAGTTCTGCGCGCCGCGGCCAAAGAACTCGGAACTGTTCGGCTGCGCCGCGCTGGCTCCGCTTGGGACGGGCAGCTTCCGGTATTCGTACAAGGTGAAATTTTTCGCCGTGATGTTTGCGAAAATATCCTGGCCGATGATCGGCAGGTCGCCTTTCAAAATGCTCTGCTCATACGGATGCCAGAGCCGCGGGGTCTCGTACATGTACGGCGTCTCGGTGCGCGGATCCTGGTAGCGCGTCCAGTGGGGAAAGGGCAGCGTCCACCGGTTTGGAACCGCGCGGCTGCCCGGCAACACGCCGAGCCCTTCGCGGCCGAGCGGGTACTCGCGATAGGTGAAGGTCTTCTTGATCGGATCGCGGCCGATCACCTTCCCCCGAGGCAAGCGCAGGCTCGCGGGCAGCGACGGCTCGGCGCCGTAGCGGAGCCGCAGCTCGGGGAACAACGAATCGGGCGCGGTTTCCGAGACCACCGCCGGATGAGGTTCGTTCCATGAACCCGGATCAGGATTGAAGTGCGCGGGCGAACTCGGCGGGATCTCCTGGACCGTCACACGCTGCTCGTCGCGATGTGCGAAAACCGGGCGCAGAGCGGCCGTGCGATTGCGAAAAACCGGGCGCGCCTCCTCCGCGTGCGAATCGGCAAACGAAAGCAGGCTGGCGATGGAACCAGCGAGGATTCCCCACCTTCGACGGCGGCCGGGCGCCGCGATCTGTGCGCAGGTTTTGGGCAAGCTGTGGTGATATTCCCCCGCATGAATGCTCGGCAACGGAAAAGATTGCCACGTGTCGCTATTTCCATTTTCTAGAACGAGCCCGCCATGAGAACGCTTCTAATCGGCTTTGCAGCGCTCGCGCTTTTCCTGCGCGCGGCTCATGCCGTCTCCGGCGAACAACTCACCCGCGAGGAGGTCGAGCAGATCATCGCGCAGGCCGTCGCCAAGGCTGCCGACGTCAACCGGCGCGCGGTCATCGCCGTGGTGGACCGCGAGGGATTCGTGCTCGGCGTCTGGAGTGTGGCCGGCGTGGTCAGGGCGAACAATCAGGTCATCCTTCCCAGGGAAGGCGTCGTCGCCGCTGCGGTTTCGCGGGCGGGCTCCGCGGCGTTTTTGAGCAGCGACGAGAACGCGTTCACTTCCCGAACGGCGGGCTACATCATTCAGCAGCACTTCCCGGTCGGCGTCCGCAATACCCCGCCCGGCCCGCTGGTCGGCGTCGGCTTTTCCAACCTGTTCTACTCGGACGTCAACCGCTTCAAAAAAATCCTGCCCGGCTTCGATCCGCTGGCCTTGAAGACGCCCTTTCAATCGCCGGGCGTGCGCGGCGAAATGGTCCCCCTCACCTCGCTCAACGATTCGCCCGGCGGAGTTCCCCTCTACAAAGGAGGGCATCTGGTCGGCGGCATCGGCGTCACCGGCGACAGCAGCCCCACCGATCTCAGCGCCGCTGCGGCGATCATTGCAGGCTTCACCCAGCGGACCGCGACCACGGGCTTCAAGACCGGCCGCGACACCGACGAAGACGTCGCGCTCGCGGGGCAGACGGACTTCCGTCCATCCGCGGAAATCCTCGCGAGCAATGTCCTGATCAATGGCATCCGGATTCCCTACGTCGCACCCGAAAACCCCGAGGATGTTCACGCGCAAACGCTCAGCCTCGGCCAGCCTGTCCCGGGGTTTGAACTCCAGGGATCGCCACCGCAGTATCCGTATCCGGTCGCGCGTCTGGGCGGCATCGAGGGGGAAATTCGCCAGGTGATCCGGGCCGATCCGCTGCCCGGGAAGATCGGCAAGGCGGGCCGGCTTACCGCGGCCGAGGTGGAGGACATCCTCGGCCTCGCCGCGGCGCGGTGCAAGATCACCCGCGCCGGCATCCGCCTGCCGCTCGGCAAACGCGCCCAGACCTTCATCTCCGTCGTCAATAACCCGCACAAGAATGGCGTCGCCCCCACGGTGCTCGGCGTCTTCCGGGTCGGTGAAGCCACGATGTTTAGCTGGGATGTTTCGGTCCAAAAGGCGCGCACGGCCGTCTTCTTTTCCAACAAGCAACTCGCCATGAGTTGCCGCTCCGTGGGCTTCCTGGCCCAGCGCTATTTCCCTCCGGGAATCGACGGCCGCCCCTATGGCCCCTTCTTCGGATTTCAGGAAGCGGTCACGCTCAAGACGGCCCCGCGCACGGGCACGTTCCCGGGCAACTCCAATCTCCCCAATGGGATCACGATATTCCCGGGCGGCTTTCCGCTCTACCGCAACGGCGAACTGATCGGCGCGATCGGGATCTCCGGCGACGGCGTCGATCAGGACGACATCATCGCCGCGAGCGGCTGCGAGGACTTTCTGCCGTTGCAGCGCATCCGCGCGGATAACTACATCTACCGCGGAGCGCGCCTGCCCTACGCGAAGTTCCCCCGGGATCCGGAGATGTAGCGGCGGACGGCGCGAGTGATTTTTTGGGCAGGATGAACCAATCAAACATTCCGTCATCCTGAGCCGTATCCATGCAGTTGGAATGAGCCGCAGATGAACGCAGATGAGCGCAGATGCGGAGGCGGAGAGGAATAGCGGGGGGAAATGAGATCACCTTTTTGGTTATCGCGCTCACGCATGCCAATTGCCCTACGCCCCCTGTTTCCCATCTGCGTTTCATCTGCGTCCATCTGCGGCTCAAGTGCATCGTTCCGGTTGAGCCGTATCCGTGCGGTTGAATTCTGTCTTTCAACGCAGAGACGCAAAGACGCAGAGGCCGCGGAGAAAGATTCTCGGTATGCATGGCGCTCACCATGGGGTGACCGCTCCGGCAGTTCCTCTGCGCCTCTGCGTTAAAATCAGATCCGAATGGCGGGCATCTCCGAAGCGACGGCTTTTTTTGGGCGGCGCCTAGCCCGGACTTCAACTCCTCGTAATCCGCGATACCGTTGATCGAGAAAATGACGAAACAAGCCGCGGCCCTCCTCCAACTGCTCAGCGACGACGATCCGGCGACGCTGTCGCTCCTGAAGCGGCAACTCACGGACGCGGGCCTGACGAGGCTTCAGGAATTGCGAGACCTCCGTGTCCACGCGACCGGGGCGGCGGAGCGAAATCTCCGCGGCGTCATCGCGGCCATCGAGGCGGGGGAAGCGGAGGCGCTCTTCGTCCAGACCTGCGCGAGTTTCGGAGAGCATGGCGACATCGAGGCGGCCGCGTGGGCGCTCGCCGCGGTGTTCCTGCCGGGGGATGATTTTGCGGGCCAGCGCGCGTTGCTCGACTCGTGGGCAGCGGAAGTGAAGCGGCGCCTTTCCAAGGCGGACACCGAACTCGATCGGATCGAGACGATGGTCGAATACCTCGGCCACGATGTGGGGCTGCATGGCGACGCGAAGGATTACTACAACATCAACCATTCGCTCCTGCCCGAGGTGATCGACACCCGCCAGGGAATCCCAATCACGCTTTCACTGATCTACCTGCTCGTGGGACGGCGGGTGGGACTGGCCTTCGAGGGCGTGGGTCTGCCAGGACATTTCATCGTCCGCTCCGGCGAGCATTTTTTCGACCCGTTCAATATCGGCCGGCGGCTCGGCATCGAGGACTGTCGCGCGATCGTCGAGCAGCATGGCGCTCCGCTGCGGCGTGAGTTTTTCCGAGCGGTCACGCCTCGGCAGATGCTCACGCGGATCCTCGGGAATATCGTGGCGCTCGCGCAGGAATCCGATCCGCCGCTGGCGGCGAAGGTGGCGGGCTGGATCGAGAAACTCGATGGCGGCGAATGAGCAGAGAGTGGGAGAAGCTCGTCGGCAATCGCGTGATGCGCGCCGCAGTCTGAGCCGTGACGATGCAGTTCGGATCTGATTTTCACGCAGAGACGCAGAGACGCAGCGGAACTGCCGGAGCGGTCACCAAATGGTGAGGGCCACGCAAACCCAGAACCTTCCTTCGCGGCCTCTGCGTCTTTGCGTCTCTGCGTTGAAAGACAGAATTCAACTGTATGGATACGGCTGAGAACGGTGCACGCCGTCCCGGGAGCGCCAATCTCCCGATTGGCTTTGGGTGAAGGCCAATCAGGAGATTGGCGTTCCCGGCGGCGGCGAAAGTGGAGTAAGGAGGGGCGATCCATGACTCCCTCTCGTTTGAATTTCCGCCTCGAAGCCCAGGCCACCGGTTCGCGCGCCCGTGCGGCGACATTCCACACCCTGCACAATGCCGTGCAGACGCCGCTCTTCATGCCCGTGGGCACGCAGGCGACCGTGAAAGCGCAGCTCCCCCGGACACTCGAAGAGGCGGGCTCTCAGATCCTGCTCGCGAATACCTACCACCTGCTCCTCCGTCCGGGACCGGAAGTCTTCCGCCGTACCGGCGGCATCCACGGCTTCATGAGTTGGAAACGTTCCGTGCTCACCGATTCCGGCGGCTTCCAGATCTTCTCGCTGCCGCATTCGCGCTCGATGAGCGAGGCGGGTGCGGCGTTCCAAAGTTACCTCGACGGACGGACGATCCTGCTCAGCCCGGAGCTGAGCATCGAGACGCAGATCGCGATCGGGAGCGACATCATGATGGCGCTCGATCAGTGCATTCCCTCGACCGCCGGCGAAGCCGCGGCGCGGGCGGCGCTCGGGATCACGCAGCGCTGGGCGGCGCGCAGTCTCGCGGCGCGCGGGGAGTCGCCGCAGTCGATGTTTGCCATCGTGCAGGGCGCGCTCTTTCCAGAGTTGCGCCGGGAGAGCGCGGCGGGCCTTTGCGAGATGCCCTTCGACGGCTTTGCCATCGGTGGCCTCGCGGTCGGTGAAAGCAAAAGCGAGCGCGAGGACATGTGCGAATTCACCGCGCAACTCCTCCCGCCGGATCGGCCGCGCTACCTCATGGGCGTGGGCACGCCGCTCGACATCCTGGAGGCCGTCCATCGCGGCGTGGACATGTTTGACTGCATCATGCCCACGCAGCTCGCCCAGCGCGGCGGCGTCTTTACGTCGCGCGGTTTCTTGCAGATGCGCCGCGGCGTTTACAAATTCTCCGAGGAAAAGCTCGACCCCACCTGCGATTGCCCGACCTGCGCGCGTTACTCCCGCGCTTATCTTCATCATCTCACGAAGACCGGCGAGACCCTCGGCTGGCAGCTCCTCGGCAAGCACAACATCCACTTTTACCACCAGCTCATGCGCGACATCCGGCAGAGCATTCTCGCCGACCGGTTCATGGAGCTGTATCGGGAAAAGCGCGCGTTCCTTCACGAACCCGACGCCGACAACCCGGTGCGAATGCAGAAGCCGAAGCGCAAGAAGTCGCTCACCCTCGGCGCCTACGAGGTGCACACCGCGCCGGAAGGTTTCGCGAGCATCCGGCATGTCGCGTCCGGCGAGATCATGCATTCGCGCACTCCGCCGATCGAGGAAGCGCAGCGGCTCTACATCGAACAATCCCAGCTCGCCGAGCGCGTGCGGTCGGTAGCGGGTGAAAGTGAGGGGCCGCTGGTGATCTGGGATGTCGGTCTCGGAGCCGCGGCCAATGCGATGGCGGCGATCCAGTGCTACGAAGCGCAGGCCGCGAGTGGGCCGGTGCGACCGCTGCGGATCATCAGTTTTGAAAACGATCTCGACTCGCTGAAACTCGCGCTCCGGCACAGTGACCGCTTTCCCTACCTCCGCCACGGTGGCCCCGCCGGAATCCTCGCGGACGGCGAATGGCAATCGCGGACACATCCCGGATTGAGCTGGGTGCTCGTCCCTGGCGACTTCCTCGCGACGATGGCCTCGGCGCCGTCCCGCCCGGATGTGATCTTCTACGATATGTTTTCGAGCAAGACCCTGGGCGAGCACTGGACGCGGGCGGCCTTCCGGCAACTCTTCACCGCGTGCGCGGGGCGCGCCGTGGAATTGTTCACCTACACCTCCTCGACGGCGATCCGAGTCGCGCTGCTCATCGCGGGCTTCAACGTCGCGAAGGGATGCCGCACCGGCGATGTGCTGGAGACCACGATCGCCCTCACGCGTGCGGCCATCGGGGCGCGGCCATCGGGACGCCATGAACTCCTATCGTCCGACTGGCTCGCGAAGTGGAACCGCTCCACGGCAAAATTCCCTGCGGAAATTCACGCGGACCAACACGAATCGTTCGAGAAAACGATACGCGAGCACGAGCAGTTTCAGCGCGGCTGAGCGAATCGATCTGCGAAGCTACGGCGAAACGTAGTTCAAGGTGAATCTTGCGCCGGACATCGTGCCGCTCAATCCGATGGACGAGATCGAGTTTCCATTTGGTGGAGCCATGTTCAACGTCCCGGAGATGCGGTCGCCGGGCGCGCCACCGCCGGGCACGAGATTCAGGCTGGCGGTGAAGTCGTCCACGAGCGCCCAGTTGCCGGTCATGGTATAGGGACCGCTCGTTCCGTGCATGGTGATCGACGCCGTCCCGCTCGGATTCAAGCCGCCCCCGTGACCGTAGAAATTGCGCAGCACCACGGACGCCATGGTGATTCCCTCGGGCCGGCTTCCCCGGAAGGTCAGCGTGCCGCGCCCGTTTTGATTGATTGCCCACTGCGTCGTTCCTTTCGGCGCCTGTCGCCGCGCGGGCGCCTGCTGCTGTCGGAGATTCTTTTGCGTCTGCTGGAGCTTCCACTGCTGTTGCTGCTGCTGCTGTTGCTGTTGGTATTGCAGCATTTTGTTCTTGTCCTTGTCGCCCGCGCGGGCGGCGGGAGTGATGGCGACGCTCGCCAGAAGTAGCGCCGGGAGAATGAGGTGAGTGGTGGTCTTCATGGTGCGATGGGGGACTGGAGGTGGCGCCGCGCCAGCACCGGGTTCGATGAACAAGTTCTCCGTTCGATGCACCGCGACGTGGGTGAATGCTATCGCGCTCCGCAACGGCGGGACAATTACTTTGCCACAAATCCACGAGCCCCATGTGGCCAGATCTGAAATGGGCGACGGACATTGCGTGCCCTCGCGCGGCTCGTTAGCCTGCGCGCTCTTTTCCACATCATGAGCCAGGACTTTCGCCACATTCACTTCATCGGCATCTGCGGCACCGCGATGGGCGCGGTCGCTGCGGGGATGCGGATGCAGGGCTACACCGTCACCGGGTCGGACGCGGGCGTTTATCCGCCGATGTCCACCTTCCTCGAGAGCAAGGGGATCAAGCTCAGCGAAGGGTATCGCGCGGAGAACATCCCCGCGGAGGCAGACCTCATCGTCGTCGGCAACGCGATCTCCCGCGGCAACCCCGAGGTGGAATCCGTGCTCAATCGCAAGCTCTACTACCTGTCGCTGCCCGAGACGCTGAAGCAGTTCTTCCTCCGCGGGCGGCACAATCTCGTCGTCACCGGCACGCATGGGAAAACGACCACGACCTCGCTGCTCACCTGGATCTTGAAGAGCGCGGGGCTCGATCCCGCCTACATGATCGGCGGCATCGCCACGAACCTCGGCCAGGGCGCGAGCCTGCACGACTCGAAGTATTTTGTGATCGAAGGTGATGAGTACGACACCGCGTTTTTCGACAAACGCTCGAAGTTCGTCCACTACCTGCCGGAGCTCGTGATCGTGAACAACATCGAGTTCGACCACGCGGACATTTTCGACGATCTCGACGCGATCAAGCTGAGCTTCCGCCGCCTGCTCAACATCGTGCCGAGCGCGGGCATGGTGCTGGTGAATGGGGACGACGAAAACTGTCTCGATGTCTCGCGCGACTGCCGGGCGCAGCTCGTGGAAGTGGGATTTTCGGAGAACGCCGCGCGTCACATCCGCGATGTGCGCTACACGCCGCAAGGCTCGGAATTCACGCTGCTTGAGACGAAGTTCACCATCCCGCTCGTGGGCGAATACAACGTACGGAACGCGGCCATGGCGATCAGCGCCGCGCATTTCTATGGCGTGCCGCTGGCGGCGATTGCGAAGGCCGTGGCGGAATTCACCGGCGTGAAGCGGCGCCAGGAAGTGCGCGGCTCGGTGCGCGGCATCACGGTGATCGACGACTTCGGTCACCACCCCACGGCGATCCGCGAGACGCTGCGCGGGTTGCGCCACCAGTATCCTGGGCGCCGGCTCTGGGCCTTGTTCGAACCGCGCTCGAACACCACGCGCCGCGCCTGCTTTCAACATGAACTGCCCGCCGCGCTCGGCGAGGCCGACGGTGTGATCCTCGCGCAAGTCGCGCGCATGGATCAGCTCCCGCCCGACGAGCGCCTGAATCCCGAGCAGGTCGTCGCCGACCTCGCTGCGACGGGCAAGCCGGCCTTCTACGAACCCGGCGTCGATGCGATCATCGCGCGGCTCAAGCCGTTGGCTCGCGAGCACGACGTGGTCGTGATCCTGAGCAACGGCGGCTTCGGCGGGATCCACGAGCGGCTGTTGAGGGAGCTGTAGTTGAGTGTTGAGTGTTGAGAGGCGCGTTCATGGGGCATCGTGTTCATCATTACGGGCAACTCATCCAGCGCTGGCGCGCGGTCGCGCGGACGGCCGGCGTGCGGCTCCAGCGCTTTGCGCAGGCGGGCGATGACCCGCTCTTTTTTCTCAAGACACCCGCGCTCGCCCCGACCGGCGGCATCTACATTTCCGCGGCCATCCACGGCGACGAACCGGCGTCGAGTGAAGCGCTGATCACTTGGGCGGAGAAGCACGCGCGCCGCCTCGCGCGGTGGCCGCTGCTCCTCTTTCCCTGCCTCAACCCGTGGGGCCTGCGGAACAACATCCGCCTCGACGCCAGCGGCGTGGATCTCAATCGCGCCTTTCACCTCGATGATCATCCCGTCATCTCCGCGCTGAAGCGGATCGTCGCACCGCATCAGTTCGAAGTCGCGGTGATGTTGCACGAGGACTACGACGGCCAGGGCTTCTACCTTTACGAAATCAAACGCGACCTGCCCTTCTGGGGCGAAGACCTGCTCGCCATCGCGGGCCGCGAGATCGCGATCGATCCTCGCAAAACGATCGACGGTCGCAACGCCCATTCCGGCCTCATCCGCCGCCGCTTCGACCGCGCCCGATTCGAGAGGGTCGGATTTCCGGAAGCCATCTGGCTTCATGAATTCCACGCCCGTCGCGCGCTGACCATCGAGACTCCGAGTGAGTGCGGGATCGAGCAGCGCGTCCGCGCCCACGTCGCGGTGATCGAGGAGTGCGTGAATCGGGCGATGAGCGCATTCAATCAGGCTTGATCCGTGGATCGTGTCATGAATTTCCTGTTGCCAAATAAGGGAATAAGACGACTCTTCGGCCCCGCCGCGCTGGAGCCACCTCCCATTCCCGGTGTCTCCACTCCATGCTTTCTTTTTTTCTTTGGTTCTCCGTCGGCTTCTCCATCTGGCTCGTTTTCTCGTCGTTCTTTGAGTGGGTCCTGCACCGCTTCGTGATGCACCGCCCGCTGGGCTGGTTTCGATATCCGTTTCAGGCTCACGCCGTCGTGCATCACCACACCTTCAAGGCGGATCACACCTACCACCTGATTCACGATGCGGATAAGGAGACGATTCCGATGGCATGGTGGAATGGACCGGCGCTCATCGTGATCTTCACGCTGCCCATGACCGTGGTGTCCTGGGCCACCGGCATCTGGGCGCTCACGCTCGGGGCAGGAATGGGGATGACCACCTACTACTGCGTTTACGAATACTTCCACTGGTGCATGCATTTACCGAAGGCGCGCAGGTTCGAGCGATCCGCTCTCTTCCGCCGCCTCAATGGGCATCACATCCTGCATCACCGGTACATGCACAAGAACTTCAACGTCATCCTGCCCATCGCGGATCTCTGCCTCGGCACGTTGTTGCGGCGTTCGAAGATCCGCTTTGCCCAGGCTCACGGCCCCGCGGTTCCGAATGTACAGCCGCATGAGAGTGTCTTCGAACAACTCCCGGGAGCCGGCGCGGACGCGCCATCCGGAGCCATGCCGGATAGCGAGGTGGCGTAATCTTCCTGCAAAGCAGGCACGTTCCGCAGTCTGAGGTAAGGAGAAATTGGCCTGTTCGCGCGGGGATGCTTGAGGACAGGATGGACGGCAGTATGCCCGCCCGTTGTTTCATCATCTGCGCCGGTCTCGTGGCCCTCGCAGCCTCTGTTCCCCTCCACGCCCAACAAAAACCAACGGCTACCTATGCGGATGGTGAGGCCGCCGCGCACGCCGGCGAGGAAGCAACGGTGACGGGCAAGGTCGTTGCGGTGTCCAAGTCGGCGAAAGGGACGCTCTACTTGAATTTCGGTGACCGTTTTCCGCGGCAGACTTTCAGCGGCGTCGTGCTGGCGCGGGACCAGGAAAAGGTCGGCGACCTGAAATCGTACGAGGGGAAATCGGTGGCGTTGACCGGCCGGATCGAACTGTCCCCGGATCAGAAGCCGCAAATCCTGATCAGTACGCCGGAGCAGATCAAACTCGCCGAACCGGGTGCTCTCGCGGTCGCGCCGTCGGCCTCAACTCCGGCCGCGCCAATGCCCGCGCCGATCGCCGCGGCCCCGGCGATTCCCGTGCCGGTCGCCCCAGCCGTGCCCGCCCCGAAGCCTGCGGTCGCCGCAAAGAAAATTGCGCTCGCGCCGAACTGGAACAGCCCCGCGCAGGGCGGTGAAATGACACGCAAGGATCTCGCACATCTTTTCGGCGGCCATGCCTCGGCGAGCGAAAGCAGCGAGAACGACTCCCCGATCGTGGTGTATCCGGAGATCCCGTTTCTCACCCCGCTGGGGGTCGCCAAGAAAATCCTGAAACTGGAAGGAGCCTCCGCTTCGACCAGCAAAGTCACCTGCCCCGGATTGCCGCTCGGTTCATTCTCCGCGCAGGCCTACAGCGGAGTTTTCCCCGGTGGCTTCAACCGTCTTTTCCTCATCACCGACAACGCCGATCAAGTCGTCAGCGTGCTTCTGGCCGATGAGAATTCGCGCCAGCGCGCAACCGACGTGACCGATGCCCTCGGATACCACACCTACAATTTCATCACGAACCGGGTGAAGGGATCCAACGACCTGATCATCAAGCACGAGATCACCGCGGGCGCACCGGCGGGTGTCGTCGTGGTGGACAGCGCCTTGATCGATCCAGAGACGGCCCCGAAGACGAGTGCCTCGACGCGCTCCACCAAATCAACCGCGCGCATCCCACGCACTGGCAAGGTGCTCGATCGCTCCCGGTGGTATGTACCGGTGCCGGTGGTGAATCTGATCCTCCGCTGCGTCGGAAATCGCTGACGCTAAATGACCGGCGGGTCGAACGCGGCGCGAGCGATCGCGACATCCGCGGTGATCTGCCCGCGCAAGGCATCGAGACTGGCGAACTTTTTTTCTGGCCGTAGGAAACGGCGGAAACTGACCTCGAGATTCTCGCCGTAGATTTCGTCCCGGAAATCGAAGAGATGGACTTCGAAGACGCGTTCGCCGCTGGCGTTTTCGATGGTGGGACGGACACCGATATTCGCGACGCCGTGCAGCGTCGCCGCGCCGCGCGAGACCTCGACGGCATACACGCCGTTCGGGGGAAACTGTTCGTTGTGCGCGCTCAGATTGGCGGTGGGAAAGCCGAGCGTGCGCCCGAGTTGTGCGCCTTTTGTCACGGTTCCTAGGATCGTGTATTCGCGTCCGAGAAAACGGGCCGCCGTCGCCAGGTCGCCCGCCTCGACGGCGCGGCGAATGAGCGTGCTGCTCACGATGCAGCCCTCGATCTCGACCGCCGGCACGCCCACTTCCTCAAAGCCGAGTTCCTGTCCGAGTTGATCGAGCAGCGCGAGATTCCCCGCGCGGTCCTTTCCGAACGACCATTCATAACCGACGCAGATTTCGCGCAACGGTCGCGAGGCTGCTGCGAGTGATCGGATGAACTGCGCGGGCGGCGTCGCGGCGAATTCCTGGTCGAATCGGATGACCAGCATCTGGTCCACGCCGAGATCTCGAATCAGGCGGATTTTGTGAGCGGTGGAGGTCAGGAGTCGCGGAGCCTGTTGCGGGCGGAGCAGCCGGACCGGGTGCGGATCAAAGGTGACCACGACCGCGGTGCCACCCTCCCGTTGCGCATCCGCGAGCGCGCGCATGATGACCGCGCGGTGCCCGAGATGCACGCCATCGAAAACGCCGATCGCGAGGAAGAGCGGGCCGGGAATCCTGGCGAGCGCGGAAATCGAGTCGAGTCTCACCGGTGGTTTTGAGCGTCGCGTTTCGCCCTACGCTCCGCGCATCCTCGACACCGTCGGCAGGCTGAGAATCCGCCCGCGAATCGTGGTGGCGTCGAGCGTCTTGATCTCGTCCACGGTCACGGCGTGTTCGGTCGTGAACTTCCCGCTCTTCGTCCGCCGCAGTTGCTTGAGATGCGCGCCGCAGCCGAGCTCGTTGCCGATATCGAAGGCGTAGGTGCGCACGTAAAATCCTTTCGAGCAAACCACCCGGAAATCGATGTCCGGCAGTCTTACTTCTTTGATCTCGTGGCCATAGACGTGAACGAAGCGCGGTTCGCGTTCCACCGTCTTGCCCTGCCGCGCGAGTTTGTAGAGGGGCACGCCGTCCTTCTTGATCGCTGAGACCATCGGCGGCATCTGGTAAAAATCGCCTTGGAACTTTCCAAACGCGGCGTCGATTTGCTCGCGGGAAAGTTCGGGCACGGGTTTCGTCTCGGTGATCTTTCCGTCGGCATCCTGGCTGTCCGTCATGATCCCGAGAGTCATCGTGCCGACGTATTCCTTGTCCTCCGCCATGAGCAGATCCTGAATCTTCGTGCCGCGGCCGAGTACGATAATGAGCAGGCCGGTCGCGAGGGGATCGAGCGTTCCGCAGTGGCCGACCTTCTTGGTGTTGAGCTGGCGGCGGACGATGGCGACCACGTCGTGCGAGGTCATTCCGGGGGCTTTATCCACGAGCAGCACGCCGTCGAGGTTGTCTTGATTCACGTTTTTTTTGGAAGGGGAAGGCGGTCAGGCCTGGTTGATTTCGCGGTCGATTGCCTGAAGCACTTTTTCCTGCACCTCGGAGAGAGTGCCGCGGACGCGGGCGCCCGCCGCGAGGGTATGGCCGCCTCCGCCGAACTGTCCGCAGACCTTGCTCACGTCGGCCTTGGGCGACTTGGAGCGGAGGCTGACGCGGATGCGTTCAGCGCCGAGCTCCTCGAAAAAAGCGGCGACCACGACGCCTTGCACCGCGCGGATGTTGTCGATGAGGCCTTCGTTGTCTTCGGGGAGCACACCGAGCCGGCGCGCGGTCTCCGCGGTGAGCGCAAAACTCGCCACGCGGTCGTTGCTGGTGAAGCGCAGGACGTTGAGCATTTCCCGCAGCAGTTCGAGTCGGCGGCGGGGATAACTCTCATACATTTTCTGCGAGAGGTCGCCGACCTTGACGCCCGCCTTTACGAGTTCCGCGCCGATCTCGTAGGTGCGCGCGGTGGTGTTCGGATATTGAAAAGAACCGGTGTCGGTGCTGATCGCGACGAACAGATTGTCCGCCATCGGGTAGGTCAGCGGCAGTTCACATTGGCGGAAAAGTTCGTAGAGAATCTGTCCGGTCGCCGGCGCCGTGGAGTCGATGTAGGCGAGGTCGCCGTAGCGATCGTTGGTGATGTGGTGATCGATGTTGATCCACAGCGCGCCCGGTGCGACGGACTCGATGCAGCGACCGGCGCGATTCTTCACGGCGTTATCGAGCACGATGGCGACATCGAAGGTCTGCGCCTCCACGGGCGGTGTCGTGACCAGCTCCGATCCCGGCAGGAAGCGCAGCTTGTCGAGCATGCCGTCTTCGTTCCACGCGACGACGTCCTTGCCGAGCTGTTTCAGGCAGAGCGTCATTGCGAGCGTGCATCCGAGCGCGTCGCCATCGGGCCGCGCGTGGCTCATGACCACGAAGCGCCGGCGGGTGCGCAGGACTCCCGCGATCTCGTCGAACGCGCAGTTACTTTTCATCCGGCGACTTCTCCTCGGCGGGAATTTCGAGTTCGCTCAGAAGATTCAGCACGCGGTCACCGCGCTCCGCGGCGGCGTCGAGCTTGAAGTGCAGGCGAGGGGTGAACTTGAGCACGACGCGCTTGGAGAGATCGTGCTGCAACTGCACGCGCGCGTCGTGCAGCTTGGCCATCGATTGGTGCTGCTGCTCTTCGGTGCCGATCATGCTCACGAAGACGTGCGCATGCTTGAGGTCCGGCGTGACGTCCACCTGCTGGATGGTCACGAGCTGTGCAGGAAAGGTCATCTCGCGAGTGAGCATGGCGCCCAGTTCACGCTTGAGGATCTCATTGACCCGCGGGAGACGGTGTTTCATGGCGGCGGAAAGTTGAGAGTTAAAAGTTGAGAGTTGAGAGGCGGTGCAAGTGCCGTTGAGCCGCCTCTCAACTCTCAACCCTCAACTCTCAACCAGTTTTCCTCAGAGCTTCTGCGGAAACTTCTCGAGAGTGTAGCACTCGATCACGTCGCCGGCTTCGTAGTCGTTGAAATCGCCGAGCTTGATGCCGCATTCGAGGCCGTTGCGCACTTCCTTCACATCGTCCTGGAAGCGGCGCAGCGTCGCGAGACCGCCGTCGTAAATCGGCTGCCGGCCACGGAGGACGCGGGCGCGGGCGGTGCGGGCGATGCGGCCGTCGATGACGAGGCAGCCGGCAACGAGGCCCTTGGAGAGCTCGAACACTTTCTTGACCTCGGCGTGGCCGATGACGTTTTCGCGGGTCTCGGGATCGAGCAGTCCGGCCATGGCTTCCTTCACCTGGTCGATGAGTTCGTAGATGATCGAGTAGAGTTTGATCTGCACGCCCTGCCGCTTGGCGACGACGGCGGCGTTGCTCTCGACCTTGACGCCGAAGCCGATGACGATGCAGTCGCTCGCGCCGGCGAGCTGGACGTCGCTCTCGCTGATCGGCCCGACCGCCGCGTGGACGATATCGAGGTCGATTTTCTTGCTCTGAATGTCATTGAGCGAAGTGATGAGTGCCTCGAGCGATCCCTGCACGTCGCTCTTGATGATGACCTTCAGCTTCTTCTTCTGGCCTTCGGCAATGGTGCTGAACAGACCTTCCAGGGTCGCACGTTGCGGCGTGGTGAGCTTGCCCGTGCGCTCTTCCTCCATCCGCTCTTCGCTAAGGCGCTGCGAGTCGCGCTCGTTCTCCATAACCACAAATTCGTCGCCGGCATTCGGCAAACCGGAGAAGCCAAGCACTCGGCAGGGTGTGGACGGTCCGGCTTCCTTCATCGGCTTGCCGCGGTCGTCCATGATCAGTTTCACCTTGCCCGAATACCTCCCGCAAATGAACGGTTGCCCCGTTTTGAGCGTGCCCATCTTGACGATGATTGTGGCGGTGGGGCCGCGTCCTTGCTCGATCTGCGCCTCGATGACGGTCCCGCGCGGACTCTGCTCGCGGCTCGCTTTCAACTCGAGCATTTCGGATTCGAGAGTGATGGACTCGAGCAACTTGTCGATGCCCTGGCCTTTCACGGCTGAGACCGGACAGACGATGGTGTCGCCGCCCCAGTCCTCGGGAACGAGTCCCTTTTCCTGGAGTTGGCCCTTGACCCTGTCGATGTTCGCGCCGGGCAAATCGATCTTGGTGATGGCGACGAGGATTTTGACCTTGGCCGCCTTGGCGTGACTGAGCGCTTCGAGCGTTTGCGGCATGATGCCATCGTCCGCCGCGACGATGAGCACGACGATGTCGGTGACATTCGCGCCGCGCGCACGCATCGCGGTGAAGGCGGCGTGACCCGGGGTATCGAGGAAAGTGATGTGCTGGCCGTTGTGCTCGACGCTGTAGGCGCCGATGTGCTGGGTGATGCCGCCAGCTTCTCCCGCAGCGACGCGCGCTTTGCGGATGGCGTCCATGAGGGTGGTTTTGCCGTGGTCCACGTGGCCCATGAAGGTAACGATCGGCGCGCGATTTTTGAGTTCTTCCTTCTTCGGCGTGACTGGTACTTTGGGGGGTGCCACGACCTCGGGCGCCTTGTGGACTCCGCCGCCTTCCTTGCGCTTCTCTTTTTCGAAAATGAAGCCGTGCTTCACGCAGGCCTTCGTGGCGACGTCCGGCTCGATCGTATTATTGATGGAGGCGAAAATGTTCATCTCCATCAAGTCGCCGATGAGCTGGAACGGCTTGATACCCATGGCCGTGGCCAAATCTTTCACCGTGAAGGGCGGCTTCAGGTGAACGATCTTTTCGTTCACGACTTCGCCCTCGACGGGTACCTCCGGCTCCGGCGCGGCAGGCGCGGGTTCCGGAGTGGGTGGCGCTTCGGGTTCTAGAATCTTCGAGATCGACGGGAGAGTCCCGAAGGGTTTGTGTTCCAGCCCGGCCGCCTTGGGCTTGCGAACCGTCTTTTGCTTCGGCTCGATGAGCGAAACTACCTCTTTCGGCACCTTGGGTGCCGCCGGCGCCTCGACGGGCGCCTCCTTGGCTTTCTCAGCGGGGGCGGTCTTCGACAGGGACTTCGGCGCGGTGGCCGGCTTGGCGGCGGGCTTTCCGCTGCCGGCCTTCCTGGCGCTGGTTTTTGGGGTCGTCTTTGTGGGCATCAAAATAAAAGTAGGAAGTCTTCATGACTACTGCGCGGGAGCCATTGACTCGTGTGCGCGCTTGGCCGCCGCATGAATGGCGGTGGCCGCGTCGAGTTCGATCCCGATCGCATCGGCGATGTCTTGGGGATCGACTTCGATGATTGTGTCGAGCGTGGCGAGGCCGCCTTTGACGAGCGCCACGGCCGTGTCCTGATCCACCTGCAGCGGAATCGCGAGGGCGGCCGCCGCCTGGTTCACGCGGGCGGAGAATACCTCGGCGGCGGATTCGTCCTTCTCGATATTGATATCCCAGCCGCTGAGGCGCGAGGTCAGCCGCGCATTCTGGCCGCGCTTGCCGATCGCGAGCGAGAGCTGATCTTCGTCCACTTTGATGAGGACCGCCTTTTTCGTCTGGTCGAGGGTCACGCTCTTGATCTTCGCGGGCTTGAGTGCTTCGAGCACGAACTCCTTCACGTCCGCGCTCCAGCGGATGATATCGACTTTTTCGTTATTCAATTCGCGCACGATATTCTTCACCCGTGCGCCGCGCATTCCCACGCAGGCGCCGACAGGATCGACCTTTTCGTTCGCGCTCCAGACAGCGATCTTCGTGCGGTAGCCGGCCTCGCGGGCGATGCCTTTGATCTCGACCGTGCGATCGGCGATCTCGCTCACTTCCATTTCGAAGAGGCGGCGGACAAAATTTGGATGGCTGCGGCTGATGATGATCTCCGGCCCACGCGCGCCGTTTTCCACCGCGACGACATAGGCGCGCACCCGATCACCCACATTGTAATCTTCCGTCTGAACACGCTCCTTGTTCGGCATCACTGCCTCAAATTTGCCGAGATCGACGATCACATCCGAGCGCTCGAAGCGTCGCACCGTCCCGCTCACGATCTCGCCCGCGCGATCCTTGAACTCGTCGTAAATCATCTCCTTCTCAGCCTGCCGGATGCGCTGCATCATGGCCTGCTTGGCCGTTTGCGCGGCGATGCGGCCGAAGTCCTTTGGCGTCACCGGCTTTTCGAGTTCCTCCCCGAGTTGCACATCGGCCTTGTATTTCTTCGCCTCCGCGAACGAAATCTCGTCATGCTTGTTCGCGACCTTTTCCACCACGGTCAGCTTGGCATAGGCCTTCATCTCGCCGGTCTTCGAGTCCAGCTCGACGCGCAAATCTTTCGCTGGGCCGACTGCCTTGCGGGCAGCCTGGAGTACAGCGTTGTTGATGGCCTCAAGCAGCACTTCGCGCTTGATGCCTTTATCACGCTCGAAATATTCGAGTCCGGCCAGGATTTCGCTGTTCATAGGTTGACTGATGGGTCCGGGGACAAAAAAAAGTGGGTTGTGAGGCCCACTTCGTTATGCGCCGGTAATTCGGATCGGGAACCTACCAGCGTTTCCACTTCCGTCAAGGAGTGAAACCCGCGGCGCTGCGCGAATTCGGCGCAAATCCCTTCGTGAATGATTCGTGAGCCCGTTCCGGCTCCTGAGATCCGGGCCGTTTTCTTCGATGCCGCGGGTACGTTGTTCCATCTCCCGCAGGGAGTCGGTTTCCACTACCGGGAAGTATTGTCCCGCTATGGCGTCGATCGCGAGGAGGCGAGCCTCGGCACCGCGTTTCACGAAGTATGGAGGGAGATCGATCCGCCTATGCTCAATGCGGGGCCTCGCATGGATGACGACCGCGGTTGGTGGCGCGAGGTGGTCGATCGGGTGCTCGACCGCTGCGGGGTGGGGCCTGAGGAGGTGCTGCGCGGCCCGTTCTTTGAGGAACTCTACGCTGAGTTCGTACGTCCAGCGGTCTGGCGGCTTTATCCCGAAGTGGAGGAAGTGCTGACAACTCTCAGCCGCCGATTCGAACTCGGCGTGATTACCAACTTTGACGGACGTTTCCGCACCATTGCCGATCAGCTTGGAATCTCGCGGCATTTCCGCCATGTCGTCATCTCCAGCGAGGTCGGCGCCGATAAACCGGACCCGCTCATTTTCCAGCGCGCCCTCGAAATCGCCGGCGTCACCGCCGCCGAAGCAATCCACGCGGGCGACGATGCGGTGGCCGACTGGCAGGGAGCCGCCGCTGCGGGTTTGCACGTGTTCCGCCTCGACCGCCCGGGCAATACCTTGCGCGGACTCCTCGACGAACTCATCCCGGGCGGAAGCGCCAATCGGTGACCGCGCAGCGGAAGCGCCCCGCACTTCGGCGTTTACCAACCCGCGCCCTTCGTCAGCGTCTTTACCCGCACGAGGAACATGTCCGCGCAGATGTAGAGCGTCGAACCGTCGTCGCCCCACGCGCAGTTTCCGGTCTGCTCGCCGGTGTTGATCGTCCCGAGGTGTTTGCCTGCCGGGCTGATCACGAGCACGCCGCCCGGCCCGGTCGTCCACACATTGCCCTTCACGTCCACTTTCAGCCCATCGGGGTTTCCCTTCTTGCCCGGCCCTGCGAGTGGCTTCGCGTCAAAGAACACGCGGCCGTTTGCCACCGATCCATCCGCCTGGATGTCGGAGGCCATCACCCGCGGAGCCGCGCCGTCGCTGATCGCCACGTAGAGGATCTTCTCATCCGGCGACAGGCCGATGCCATTGGGGAAAGTGAGATCCTTTATTACCAGCGATACCTTCCCATCCGCCGCGAGGCGATAGACGCCATTCCACGCGAGTTCCTTGATCGGCGATTTATTCCCGCCCTCGAGGCCATACGGTGGATCGGTAAAATAGATGTCGCCGTTCTTGCACAGCGTGAGGTCGTTCGGGCTGTTGAAGCGCTTGCCCTCGAAGCGATCCGCGAGCGCGGTCTGCGAGCCGTCTTTCTCCACCCGTGCCACGCGCCGCTCGCCGTGCTGGCAAATCAGCAGCCGCCCTTGCGCGTCAACTCCGAGCCCATTCGAGCCTTGCTCGCGAAAGCCCGGCCGCGGCGTCAGCATCCCGCTGGGCTTCATGAAAACCGTCGCCGCCGTCTGCCCCGGCTTCCATTGAAAGATCACATTCTCCGGCACATCGGAAAATACGATCGAGTCCTTGAACCACGTCGGTCCCTCCGACCAGTTGAAACCCTCTGCGAGCTTTTCGATCTGCGTGCCCGGCGCCACCAGTGAGTCGAACTCCGGCGCGACGCGCTCGATTTTCATGTTGAACGCGTGTGGCGCAGGATCGGCCGCGAGAGCGAAGGCGGGGGAAAGAAGGAGGGGGAGGAAGCGCTTCATGCCGAGGCTTTTCAACGTTCAGCGATCAACTTTCAATCCCGCAAATCCGTGGGGAGCACGCCACCCGCGTGCGTCATCCGATTCTGCTACGCCAGAATTCCCTTCACCACCTGCCCCTCATTCGTCGGGCCGATGAGCCGATTGTTCAGCCCTTGGAACCGATAGCTGAGCTTGTAGGGATCGAAGCCCATCAGATGCAGCACCGTCGCCTGGAGATCGCGCACCGTGACTTTGTCCTGCGTGACGAAATAGCCGAGCTCATCCGTCTCGCCGAAGACCGTGCCCGGCTTCACGCCGCCGCCGGCCATCCAGATCGTAAACGAATGCGGATGATGATCCCGGCCGAGGAAGGTCGAGCCGCCGCGCGCTTCATTCATCGGCGTGCGGCCAAATTCCCCGCCCCAAATGACGAGCGTGGAATCGAGCAGCCCGTGTTGTTTAAGATCCTGCACCAGCGCTGCGCTGGCCTGGTCGATGTTCCCGCATTTTTTCGGCAAGCCGGCGAGCAGATCGTTGTCGCCGCCCGTCCCGTGCATGTCCCAGCCCCAATCGAAGAGCTGCACGAAGCGCACGCCTCCCTCCACGAGCCGTCGTGCGAGCAGACAGTTGTTGGCAAAGGACGCCTCGCCCGGCTTCGCGCCATACATCGCGATCGTCTCCGGAGTTTCCTTTGCGATGTCCATGACCTCGGGCACCGCCATCTGCATGCGATAGGCCAGCTCATACTGCGCGATGCGCGTAACCGTCTCGGGGTCGCCGAACTGCGCGGCCTCCGCTTCGTTCAGCGTTTTCAGCGCATCGAGCGAACGCCGCCGCGTCTCGCGCGTCATGCCCTCGGGATTGTTTGCGTAAAGAATCGGCTCCCCCGACGCGCGGCACTGCACGCCTTGATACACGCTCGGCAGAAAGCCCGAGCCCCAGAGCGACTTTCCGCCGGTCGGATCGGTGCCGCCGCTGAGCAACACCACGAAGCCGGGCAAATCCTGATTCTCCGAGCCAAGCCCATAGGTCGCCCACGAGCCCATGCTCGCGGACCCGCTGAGCATATTCCCCGTGTAGAGGAAAAGCTCCGCCGGCGCGTGATTGAACTGGTTCGTGTTCATCGAGCGGATGATCGCCACGTCGTCCACGATCTTCGTGAAATGCGGGAGGTTGTCGCTCACCCACGCCCCGCTTTTCCCGTGCTGCGCGAATTTTGCCTGCGTCCCGAGCAGCTTCGGCGTGCCCTTGATGAAGGCAAACGTCTGCCCCTTGAGAAACTCCGCCGGGCACTCCTTCATGTGGTGCTTCACCAGCTCCGGCTTCCAGTCGAAGAGGTCGTGCTGCGGCGGCGCTCCGCTCATCGAGAGGTAGATCACGGACTTGATTTTGCTCGGCAGCGGCGGGGCTTTTGGGGATTGCGGATTGGCTGCAAAGCCGCGTTCCGACAACGTTTGCAGCGCGATGGCACCGAGGCCGAGCTTGCCGCTGGTGGTGAGAAATTCGCGCCGGGTGAGCGCGCGGGCGTGTTCAAGATGCAGATTCATGGGCGTCAGTTTTTGGTCAGCACCGCGTCGAGATTGAGGAGCACATTGGCCACCACCGTCCACGCCGCCAATTCGGCGGCGTCGGCTCCGGCGGGCAGCGGTCCGAGTGGCTGGGTCGCGAGCTTCAGCGCGCCGGCGGCGTCCGCGCGGTACGTGGCGAGTTCATTTTCGTAAAGCGCGGTGAGCGCCTGCACGTGGGCATCGGCGGCGGGGCGCCCGGTGCAGAGGCGGAGCCCGAAGCGAATCCGCGCCGCGGGTTCAGCGCCGCCTTCGCTCACCAGCCGCCGCGCCAGCGCCTGCGAGCATTCGACGAAGACGGGGTCGTTCATGGTCACGAATGCTTGCAGCGGAGTGTTCGTCGGCAGCCGGCGCATCGTGCAGAATTCGCGGCTCGGCGCATCGAAGGTCACCATGCTCGGGTTCGGCATTGTCCGCCGCCAAAACGTGTAAAGCCCGCGTCGGTAGCGGTCTTCGCCCTTCGACGTCGGATATGCATTCTGCCCACCGTTGAACGCGACCTTCCACAGCCCATCCGGCTGCGGCGGATACACGCTCGGCCCGCCGAGCTTGCGACTGAGCAGCCCGCTCAGCGCCAGCGCCTGATCGCGCACCGTCTCCGCATCGAGCCGCCGCCGCGGGGCATGCGCGAGCAGCCGGTTGCGCGCGTCTTTCTCCAGCATCGCCGGCGTGACATTCGACGCCTGCCGGTAAGTCGCGCTGGTCACGATCAGCTTCAGAAGAGCCTTCACATTCCAGCCGAGGGAGAGTTGAGAGGCGTCTGCGGATTTCGGCGAGATGAACGCCACCGCCAGCCAGTCGAGCAGCTCCGGATGGCTCGGCAGCGAGCCTTGCGAGCCGAAGTCCTCCTCAGTCTCGACGATCCCCGTCCCGAAGAGCTGCGCCCAAAAGCGATTCACCGCCACGCGCGCGGTCAGCGGATTCTCCGCGCTCATCAGCCAGCGCGCCGCGGCGAGCCGGTCCATCTTCGTATTTGCGGGAACATGGGAAGCAAACTCCTCGATCAGGCCCGGATCCACCTTGTCCCCCGGCGAGAGATAATTTCCCTTCGTCAGAATCCGCGTTTCGCGGCGCTTGTCCTGCGCCAGCTCGCGCAGCACCGGCAGCGTCACCGGCTTGATCCCCGCGAGCTCCGCGCGTTTCGCTTCGAGCTGTTTTCCGAGATCGGCGAAGCGCTTCGAGATCGGACGGAAGAAGGCCGACAGCTCCTCGCGCTGCGGCGGCGTTCGCTGCGGCGGGTCGATTGCGAGGATCGCCTTGGTTGCCGGCGCGAGTTCGCGCGGCGGCGGCTTCTGCGTCGTCGCGGAGATGCGGAAACGCCCGATCGTGTGCCGCGTCCCGTACTCCTGCCGGAGCACCAGCGTCAGATCGCCGCCCGCCGCGTCGAGCGGTTGTGTGAATTCGAAGACCGCCGCGTGGGGCTTGCCCAATTCATTCGCCCAGGCCCAGCCCGTCTTCGGGTCGCCATCCAGCGCCGCCGCCACGCCAAAGCCTGCCTGCGAAAAGTCCGCGCTCGCATTGCGCAACGGCACCGTCTTCGCCCCGCCCGGATTCAGCGCGAGGCTCGGCTTCGGCGATTCGGAGCGCGTCTCCTCCCACACCGGTTTGTGTTCCGCATCGAGCACGCTCACGCGGAAATCCTTCAGCCGTTCCGGCATCCCCGCGCCGGTGCGATTCCAGATCGTCACGCCCTCGATCTCCGCGTCCGCCTTGAGGTCCACCTCCCACCACTGATCTTTGCCCGCGTTGGTGTGCGACACGGAATTCTTCGCGAAATCCCCCTCGGTCTTGCCGTCGTTCGCCCGCTTCGCTTCGCCGCCGAAGCCCGTGCTCGACTGCGCCGCCACGCCTTTCAGCGCGATGTTCTGCCCGCCGCTGAAGACCTGCACCTCCGCCAGCGCCAGCCCGGTCGGCGCGTTCGGCACGGTCACACGCACATAGCGCCCGCGTGGCGGCTTCGCGCCCACGGGGCCGTGCAGCGCGCGCAGTTCGCTCAGCACCGCGTTGCCATTTTCCGAGCGCCCCGGCCCGTTCGCGGGCAGCGAATCATCCGTCAGCGCTTCCACTCGCAGCGCCGTGATTCCGCGCAGTTCACTCTTCACCGTCAACGTGTAGGTGTCGCTCTCCGGCCGCTCCGTGCCGATCGCGAGCAGCGAGCCATCCGCCTGCGCCGCGAGCGTGATCCCGCTCGCCGTGGTCACCGCGTGCGCGGTGAGCGGGTGCCATTCCGCCGGTCGCGAGACCTGCTTCTCCCAGGTCACCTGCTCGGCATCAAACTCTGCCGAGCGTGCTTTCATTCTCCCCTCGATCGCCGCGATCTCCTGCCGCAGCGCTTCCATCTTCCGCAGTTCCTCCGCGGTTGGGATTGGCATCGTCGGCTGATCGTCCGGGAGATCGTTGTCTTCGGTCTGATTGAAGATGCCGTAAAAGCGGTAGTAGTCCCGGTGCGAGATCGGGTCGAATTTGTGCGTGTGGCATTGCGCGCAGCCGACGGTCAGCCCCATCCAGACCTGGCCGGTGGTGGCGATGCGATCCTTCACCGCAGCCACGCGCCATTCCTCGTCATTCGTCCCGCCTTCGGTGTTGGTCATCGTGTTACGATGAAATGCCGTCGCGGTGATCTGCTCGGTGGTTGCGTTCGGGAGCAAGTCGCCCGCGAGCTGTTCGATCGTGAATTGATCGTAAGGCAGATTGCGGTTGAAGGCGTTGATCACCCAATCGCGATACGGCCAGATGTTCAGCCGGAAAGGATCGGAACCGTAACCCTTCGAGTCCGCATAACGCGCAAGATCGAGCCACATCTTCGCCCAGCGCTCACCAAAGGCGGGCGAGACGAGCAGGCGATCGACGGCATTCTCGATTGCGGATTGCGGATTGCGGATTGCGGATTGGGTGAATGCGCTCACTTCCTCCGGCGTCGGCGGGAGGCCGATCAGGTCGAGGGAAAGACGGCGGATCAGCGCGGCCGGATCGGCCTCTGGCGACGGCGCGAGTCCTTCCTCGAGCATCCGCGCGAGCACGAAATGATCGATCGCATTGCGCGGCCAGCGCTCGATCTCGGGCAGCCGCTGCCGCAGTTCCGCGGCACGCTTCGGATCGCGCTTCTCCAAATCCGCAATCCGCAGTCCGCAATCCGCGATCCCCGGCACCGGCGGCCGCGCCGGTTTCACGAACGACCAGTGCGCCTTGTATTCCGCGCCCTCGGCAATCCAGCGCCGGAAGAGCTCGACCTCGTGCGGTGCGAGCGGGTGCTCCTCCTTGGGTGGCGGCATCACTTCGTCGCGATCCTTGGATGTGATGCGTTTCATCAACTCACTCGCCTGCGGATCGCCCGGCACGATCGTGCGTCCGCTCTCGTGTTCCTTGATCGCCTCCTCACGGAGATCTAGCCGCAGCTCGGCCTTGCGCGATTTTTCGTCCGGCCCGTGGCAGTGGTAGCACTTGCTCGAGATCAGCGGGCGGATGTCGTAGTTGAAGTCCACCTTCGACTCCGCGGCCATGAGCGGGGCGGAGAGCAGGGTGAGGAAGGTGGGAAGGATTCGCTTCATCTGGGGACGACAAGGTTCAGCACGTTGCAACGACTTTCAACGCAGGAAGACCCGCCCCGCATATCGGAGCTTAGGGGATGTACTGGTTTGGAATTCAGCCACAGATGGACGCGGATGAAACGCAGATGAAGGATTCGCAGCTCTGAATCTGCGTTTCATCCGCGGGCATCCGCGGCTCCCTTTTTTTCTACGGCGCGAGCACGCTCTTCGCGCCTTTGTTTCGGAGCAGGCTGGCGATCTCCGGGCGGTTGTAAGCTTCGGCGTAGCCCAGCGAATTCTGGCCGCGGCGGTTGGTGGTGTTGGGGTCCGCGCCCGCTTCGAGCAGCACCCGCGCGACGGCGGTGTGGCCCGCGGCCACCGCCATGTGCAGCGGGGTCTGGCCTTCTGCATCGGCCACGTCGAGCGGAGCGCGGGCGGCGATCAGCGCACTCGCGGCCTCCGTGCGGCCGCGCGCGGCGGCCCAGTGGAGCGGGGTCCCCCCGGTTTTGTCCCGCGCGCGCGGATCGGCCTTTGCAGGGAGCAACGCTTCCAGCGCGGGCTGATTTCCGGCGCTGGCCGCGTGATGCAGGGGAGTGAGTCCCGCCTCGTCGCGGGCTTCGATCGCCGCCCCGTGCTTGAGGAGCGACGCGATCGTCTCGCGTGCCACCGCGAGGATTTCCACGGGAAGCGCGGGCGGCGCCTCGGGGGGGTAACCCGGCACGATCGGGCCGCGTGCGGCGTGATGAAGCGCCGTGAGGCCGCTGGCGTCGCGCGCGGTCCACGCGGATTTCTGTTTCGCGCCGATCACCTCGAGCACTTCCTTGTTTCCGAATGCCGCCGCAGTCTGCATCGCGGTCGATCCATGGGCATCGACCGGATCGAGCGGCGACCCGGCTTCCACGAGCAGTCGCGCGCACGCGGCGGAGTCTGCGACGGTCCCGGCCGGCGTCAGTTTTTGTCCTGCTTTCGCCTGTGCGCCGAAGATCGCCCGCAGCGTGGGGCCGGCCGCGGCGGAGTGCAGTGGCGTGCCGAGGAGGCTGAGGGTGCCGAGCGCCGGCTTTCGGGCGAGCAGCAGGCGCACGATGTCGGGGCGCGCATTGAATGCGGCAACGTGCAGCGCAGTCTGCCCATCCGTGGCGGCGAGGGCGGGATCGGCTCCGTGGCTGAGCAGATAGGCCACGCTCTCCGCGTGTCCTCGCGAAGCGGCCAGCCAGAGCGCGGTGCGGCGGATGGCATTGGCGGTGTTCACTTTCGCCCCGCCGAGGAGCAGCGCGCGGATCACAAAGGTGCGGCCCTTTTCGCCGGCGCTGAGCAGCGGCGTGAAGCCAGAGGCATCCTTTGCTTCCGGGTCGGCTCCATGTTCGAGGAGAAGCTGCGTCATTGGCAAAAAGCCGTGCGCGGCGGCGACGTGGAGGGGCGTTTGATTGACCCGCGCAAAGCGAACCATGACCCGTGCGCCTCGATCGATGAGGACGCGGGCCACGTCGGTCGCGCCGATCGCCGCGGCTCGTGCGAGCGGAGTTTCGCCATTCGGCCCGAGGGCGTTCACGTCCGCGCGATGATCGAGGAGCAGCGCGACCGTCCGCGGATCGCCGCGCGTCACTGCCATGAGCAGCGGCGGCACCCCGATGAGCACCGAGCGGCCCTCCGGTTCAGCGCCGTGCTCGAGGAGATATTTCACGGTCTCCGGACTGGCGAAAAGTGCGGCATTGTGCAGCGGCGTGAGGCCCGGGGAACTCTGCGCATTGACCTTCGCGCCGGCCTCGATCAGCGCCCGGGCGAGATCCGGGCGCGGGCTCATCGCGGCCTGGTGCAGCGGCGTCGAGCGCTCCTTGTCCAGCGCGTCCACCTTCGCGCCCGCGGCGATGAGCGCCTGTGCGCATTGCAACTCCGCGGCCATTTGCCCGGGAGTGCTCGCCGCGGCGAAATTGGCCAGGAGCTTGAGCGGTTCCTCGACGTCGGCGAGGTCGGTCCGGAGCAGGCCGAGGAGGGCGGCGGGTGTGACGGCCTGACCGCTCTGGGTGAGTTGCGCGAGGGCGTCTCCAAATTTCCCGCCGCCCGATCGCCGGAAGTTTTCGACGACACTTTCCTCGACCGAATGCGCGAGATGATGGAGCGGCGTCCGGCCTTCGCGATCGGCCGCCTCGATCGGCGCGCCGGCCGCGATGAGCACGGCGACCGCCTCCGGTCGGCGACGGATGACTGCGTGGTGCAGCGCGGTCAGGCCGTCCTGATCGGTACTCGCGCGGGCTGCGGGGCCGCTCGAAGCGAGGGTCTTGAGCAGAGGCAGATTGCCACTTGCCGCGGCGTCGTGAATTTCGCCGGCGAAGAGGCGTCCGGCGAGCAGAGTGCCAGTGAAAAGGAGCGCGCGGAGTGTGGTCATGCGAGTCTGGCGCATTGGGCCACGACGGCCCGGGCAGGGCAAGCCCGCGCAACTGTGCAGGGCCGATGGCGTCAAGCCCCCTGCGATCAGCGGTCGCACTCGCCCATGACGAAGTCGAGGGAGCCGAGGATGCTCACGACGTCGCTCATCATGTGGCCGGGGAGGATCTTCGGCAGGATCGAGAGATTCACGAAAGACGGGCTGCGAATCTTCAGCCGGTAGGGTGTGCCGCCGCCCTTGGAGTAAATGTAGAAGCCGAGTTCGCCCTTCGGATTCTCATGTCCGAAGTAAATTTCCCCGGCCGGCGCGTCGATGCCTTCGGTGTGAATGATGAAGTGATGGATGAGTTCCTCCATCTTCGTCAGCACCGTCGTCTTGGGCGGCGGGAAATTTTTCGGGTCGTTCACGTTGATCGGCCCGCCGGGCAGCGTCGCGATCACCTGGTGGAGGATGCGCATCGACTGGCGCATCTCTTCCATCCGCACGGTGTAACGATCGTAGGAGTCGCCCACGGAGCCGATCGGCACGTCGAACTCATACTGTTCGTAGCCGAGATACGGATGCTTCTTCCGAAGGTCGTGATCGACACCGCAACTGCGCAGGTTCGGGCCGGTGAGGCCGTAGGCGATGGCGTCTTCCTTCGCGATCGTGCCGACGTCCTTGGTGCGATCGACGAAGATGCGGTTGCGCGAGAGCAGGCTGTCCACGTCGTCAATGACGGGCGGCAGTTCGGCGAGGAACTTCTTCAACAAATCGATGAAGCCGTCAGGCAGATCGCGGGTCATGCCGCCGACGCGGGTGTAGCTGGTGGTAAAGCGAGCGCCGGTGAGGAGCTCGACGAGATTGTAGATCTTTTCGCGCTCGGTGAAGGTGTGCAGGAAGACGGTCATCGCGCCGCAATCCATGGCGAAACACCCGACGCCGAGGAGGTGCGAAGAGATGCGGCCCAACTCGCAGCAGATGACGCGAATGGCCTGGCCGCGCGGCGGGAGCGTCCAGCCCATGAGCTTTTCCACGGCGAGCGCGTAGGCGACGTTGTTGGCGATCGGGGCGAGGTAATCCAGCCGGTCCGTGTAAGGCACGAACTGGTTGTAGGTCATGTTCTCCGCGATCTTTTCGTCGCCGCGATGGAGGTAGCCGACGTCGGGCGTGGCCTTGGTGATGATCTCGCCGTCGAGTTCGAGAATGAGCCGCAGCACGCCATGCGTGGCGGGATGCGACGGGCCCATGTTGAGGATGAGCTTTTCGCCGAGCAGATCCTGCGTCTGCCCCGCGATCTCCGCGGCGGTCTGGCCTTTGGCGTGCGTGTCGGGGACTTCGAATTCGACGGTGGATAAAGCCATGGTGGAAGTGCGTCAGCGACGCGCCGGGACGGTAGAGGCGCGCTCCGAAACGTCGCAAGGGGATTTTGTGAAAAGATGAACCAGCGCCGCTCAGAAGCCGCTGATCGGCTCGGTGAACTGCCGGCGCACGCGCTTCCAGAGGAGCGTGCCGCCTGCCACGAGCAGGATGATGAAGAGTGAAGGAAGCAGTCGCGGAATGGGCAGCGCACGCGGCGCGGCGGTGTAGAAATCGAGTTGAAAGAGCGAGCCGCGGGCGCGGCCCTCGGCATCGAGGGGGACGACACGAACGGTCTGGGATTGCCGCGGACTGAGGCCGGTGAGGTTCGCGACCCAGAGCGGGCCCTGACGGGAAAACTTGGTCTTTGGAATCTCCACCCACGCGTTGCGCAGTTCCTTCGCGCTGTCGCGGGTGAGGATGAGCCGCTCGAAACGGTAAAGCCCGGCGCCATTGAGTTCGGCAGGCCATTCGAGGTTCGCGCTCGTGGCGGTGATCGCGGTGACGCGGATGGATTTGGCGAGATTGAGATCGGGCATCCAGGGCGGCAGATCCGCGGGGTTCACGACCGGTGCGGGACGTTTCCTCGCGCTGCTGTCGGAGCTGCCCGTCGATTCGCTTCCCATCGTCCCGCCCACCAATTCCGCCTCGATTTCCAGCTCCGCGCTCGTGGGCCCGGCGACGAATTTCAACCAGGCGCGGTAGCGTTGCGATTCCCCAGGCTGCACGATGACAGTCAGCCGCTTTTTCTCGCCCGGTCGGAGACTGAAAGATGGCTCGGTCACGGCGAAGGGCGGGCCGATATCGGCAGTGACATTCGCAGTCGTGCCGCCCGCATTTTCCAGCTCGACGGTGGCCCGGGCGCCGCGGCTCGCATCGACGCGCCCGAGCGCGAGATTGTGCTGAGTGAGGCGCAGGAGCGGCCCCACTTTCGCCGCGCGCGTGGGGATGCGAAGCGCGAAGCCGGCCGACGTGACGCGCACTTCATCATCGAGCTCGGAGACGTCGTCGGGGCGCGTGCTCACGGTGATCGCCGCACGTCCGTGCGCGGCCACGCTGATGCTTTCGGCGAGCTGAAGACGCGGGCCGCCGGTGAGCTTGAAAGTGAGCGACCCACCGGTGCGATTGATGATCTCGAAGGCGCCGGTGCGCACGGTGGAATCGGACCCCGGTTGAAGGACGATCTTCGCCGGTTCGGCGGAAATCGGCGTCTGCGCGGAACCCACCAGCGTCGTGGCAAACTCGCGGTGGGAAGTGTAGCGAATCTCCCGGCGAAACAGCCCGCCTTCCGACGGCGCGAAGACGATTTTGAAGTAAGTGTAATCGCCTTTTTCGAGCCGATACTTGCGCCGGCCTTCGACCTTGAACGGCGGCTCCACTTCGATCTCGCCCTCCACGAGGCCGCCGCCGCGATTCGCGACTTCGATTTCCTTTACCGCGGTGGCGCCGGCGAGGAGCTCGTCGAACTCAACCGAGTGCGCGACGGCGAGCCGCGGCGGTTCGTCCACGATGGAGATCGTGACCGCAACCGGTGCGGAGACGCCCGCGTGATTTTGCACGGAGAAAGTAAAGCGATCGGCAAGCACCGCGAGATCTGCCGGCGGCTCGTAGGTGACGACAGAAACCTCGCGAGAGACGCTCCGTGGTTCGGAGAGTTTGCCGTGGGCGGGCGGCGTTTTGATCAGGTAACGCAGCGGCTCACTCTGCTGTCCGTAGATGCGCAGCGGGACGTCGATGCGCTGGCCGCGCGCCACCGTGACATTTTGCGGCATCGCAGGAGGCGGGGGGTCGAGGACCGGTCGCGTGTCCTTTTTCTCCGCGGCGTCCGCGCGCGTGACTGCAAGGCCGGCGAGCGCGCCAGCCGCGAAGAGGCAGGTGAGGTGACGGAGAAGGTAATCCACGCGACGGGAGAAGGTGCGCGCCGCAGTGCAGCCTGTCCACCTTCGATCGTATTTACCCTCTTCCTCCTAATCGTAATCCCTTCACGGCCGCGCGCTCTGCCTGCCGATTACGGTTACGAAACGAGAGCGCGGCCGCGGCGATATTCTGGTTGCCGCGCGAAAGTCGGTCCTCTATGTAACGGCGACTTTTTTCCGCATGAAACCCGCCGGCTTTTCCCAGATGTTCCTCGTCACGCTCGCTGCGTGGCTCTTCGTCGGGACCAGCCCGGTTTCTGCGCAATTCTTCGGCCCGAGGCGGCCGAAAACTTCGATCACAAAGCTCATCGGTCGGCAGCTGCCGCCGAAGGTGAACGCCAGCGTCGCGGGAGTGATCAATCCGGGCAATTCCCGCGTGCGGATTTCGATCTCGAAGCAACGCGCCTACCTCATGGTCGGCGAGGACGTCTATATCGACACACCTGTTTCCACAGGGAAACGCGCCGGGATGACGCCGACGGGAAGATTCAGCGTGATGGAAAAGGATCTCAATCATCGGTCGAGCATTTACGGCGACTTCGTGGATGGCAAAGGCCGGACGGTGCGCTCGGGGGTGAGCACGAAAGTGGATTCGGCCCCGAGCGGGACGCGTTATGTGGGCGCGCCGATGAAGTATTTCTGCCGACTGACAAGCTACGGCGTGGGATTCCACATCGGCGTCCTGCCCGGCTATCCGGCATCGCACGGCTGCATCCGCCTGCCGGCGGAAATCGCGCCGCTGATCTACGAGAAGGTGCGAGTGGGCACCCCCGTGACGATCGAGGGGTAGTGCATCCGCCGCGAGCAACTTCCGGATAAGAGCGCGGTCATCCTTATCGACCGCACACGCGCGCGTGATTCTTAAGGCGGGATGAACCGTGGCGGCTCGGACGGACGGATTACGCTTCCGGTCCCCTGGTTTTGCGCGCCATGATTTCGCAAAACTCCCATGACCTCCCCAGCTTCAATCACCCTCGCCATCCTCCTGCTCTCCAGCGCTGCGCTGGCGGCCGAACCGCTGCGCGCCGGTGCGGCCACCAGCAACATCACGCCCGACCTGGGTTCGAAAATCATCGGGGGCTTCCTCCCCTTCCCAGCGACGGGAGTGCATGACGAACTGCACGCGCGCTGCCTGGTGCTGGACGACGGAAAAACCAAACTTGCGCTGGTGGTCTGCGACCTTCTCGGCCTGCACCGCAGCGTGAGCCTCGAAGCGCGGCGTCTCATCGCAGACGCGACCGGCATTCCGCCATCGCACGTCGCCATCTCCGGCACCCACACGCATTCCGCGGCGAGCGCGCTGGGTGAGAATCGTTACACATCCGAGCAACCGCTCGACGATTACCAGCGCTTCGTCGCCCGACGGATCGCCGATGGCGTGCGTCGCGCGGTGAACAACCTGCGTCCGGCGCAGATCGCCTTTGGCACTGCGGAAGCACCCGAGCATGTTTTCAATCGCCGCTGGGTGATGCGCGAGGGCACGACTCCGCCGAATCCGTTTGGCAAGGTGGACAAGGTGAAGATGAACCCGGCGGGCGGCAGCCCGGATCTCGTGGAACCGGCGGGGCCGACCGATCCGACCGTCTCCTTCATCGCCCTGCGCGAGCCGGGCGGGCGCATGATCTCGGTGTATTCCGCCTACTCGCTGCATTACGTGGGTGGCGTCGGCTCAGGGGAGATTTCCGCCGATTACTTCGGGATGTTTTGCGCGGCGCTGACCAGGCTGCAAAACGCCGCGGATCAGGAACCGCCCTTTGTGCCGATGATGGCGAACGGCACGAGCGGCGACATCAACAACGTCAACTTCCGCACGCCGCGTCCGTCCGCACCGCCCTACGCGCAGATGCGCAAGGTCGCGGAAGACGTGGCCGGCAAGGTGAACGCGGCGCTGGCGAAGGTGGAGTGGAAGGAGAGCGCGGAGCTTGACGCGCGCTTCCGCGAACTGGAACTCAACTGGCGCCCCCTGGATGCGGACCTGCTGGCGTGGGCGAAAAACAAGCAGGCCAATCCCGCACCGGGCTCCAGCAAAGCAGACCTCCCGGCGATTTACGCTGACCGCGTTCTGCGACTTGCGGAAGCAAAGAACCCAGCGCGCATTCCCCTGCAAGTGATGCGCATCGGCGATGCCTGCATCGGCACCTTCCCGTGCGAGACGTTTGCGGAGATCGGCCTCGAATTCAAAAAACGCAGCCCCGCCGCGCACTCCTTCATGGTCGAGTTGAATCACGGCTACTTCGGCTACCTGCCCACTCCGCGGCACTTCGAACTGGGGGGCTACGAGACATGGCCGGGGACCAACTCGCTGGAACCGCAGGCCGCCGTGAAGATGCTCAACGCACTGGTGGAGATGGCCGCGGAAGTCGCGCCGAAAACGAAGTGAACGTCATCCCGACCAGTTCCGTTCACGCCATGAAACACATCGGACCTCTCACCGTCACCGCATTTCTGGCTGCGCACTTTTTGCTACTCCCGTCCACACTCGGCGCGGGCGAGTTCAAGGTGGGCGCCGCGCAGGTGGAAATCACGCCGCCCGATGGCACGCCGATGGCCGGCTACTACAAGTTCCGGGCCGTGGGTGGGGTGCTCGATCCCATCTTCGCGAAGGCGATCGTCGTCGAGCAGGACGGGGCGCGTGCGGCGTTGGTCGTACTCGACCTCGCGGGGACGACGCGGCCACTGGTGGCCGCGGCGCGCAAGCTCATCGAGCAGCAGTGCGGTCTGTCCGGCGATCGCGTGATGATTTCCGCGACGCATACGCACACCGGGCCGCAGTTGCCGCGCGGGTCGTTGATGGATGAGATCACGAAAGTCAGCACCCCGCCCGGTCCGCAATACGTGAGCGCACTGCCGGGCTTGATCGCAAAGTCGGTGAGCGACGCGTTCGCGGCGCTCACGCCAGCGAGAGCCTCGGCCACGGTCGCGAAGGCCGAGGGAATCAGCTTCAACCGGCGCGTCATCGGCAAGGATGGGAAGTGCATCTGGCAGCCGCGCAAGATCGACCTGTCCGTGGAGCGACCGGCCGGCCCGGTGGACCCGGACCTCGGTTTGCTCGTCTTCGATTCCGTCGAGTCGCGCCCGTCGCCGCTCGCCGCGTATGTGAACTTCGCGATGCATCCCACCAGCGTCGGCGGCGGTCTGCGCATCTCGGCGGACTATCCCGGCGTGCTCACGCGGCTGCTCCGCGAGCGCAAAGGCGCGGAGATGATCGCCGTCTTCGCGAACGGCTGCTGCGGGAATATCAACCACACCGATTACCTCAGCGGAAATCCGCAGCGCAACACGCTCCAGCTCGGCACCGCACTCGCCGATGTGGCGACGCAATCCTGGCCCACGCTCCAGCCGCTGAAGACCTGTGCACCGCGCGCCCGCTCGACGAAGGTCACACTCCAGCGCCGGAAGTTCAGCGATGCGGAGATCGCGAAAGCGAAGGACATCGGGAATCGCATGTTCACCGAAAACCTCGGCACGGTCCCAATGGCCGAGGCCGTGTGCATCCTCGAAACGATCGCGAAGCAGGACGTGCCGCTCGAAGCCGAAGTGCAGGTCATCGCCTGCAGCAGCGATCTCGCGATCGTCGCATTGCCCGGCGAGATCTTCGTCGAGCTCGGCCTCGCCATCAAAGCCGCCTCGCCGTTCAAGCACACCTTCATCGCGGAGCTCGCCAATGGCAGCATCGGCTACATCCCGAACCGCGAAGCCTACCCGCAAGGCAACTACGAAATCGTCAGCGCACGCGGCGCCGAAGGCTCGGGCGAGCGACTCGTGGAGGAAGCGCTGAAGTTGCTGAAGGAAGTCGCGAACCCGTGATCTGAGGAAGCTTGCTTCCACGCTCTTCACGCCATTGGTCTTGCACAACACCTTGCGCAACGGCGAGGATTTCAGACGCTTCAAGAGTAGGCCGAGGTGGCGAAATTGGCAGACGCGCCAGACTTAGGATCTGGTACCGCAAGGTGTAGGGGTTCGAGTCCCCTCCTCGGCATTTCCTCTGAAACCCTGATGGATAAAGGGTTTCAAGGCAATGGCATCAATCTCATGATCTCTCATTCGCGCGGATGAAAACCGGAAATTGGTTGAAACTTTAGCGAAGTTCGCTAATCGGTTTCGCATGCGCTCGGCGATCTACAATGTCTACCCCTGCACCGAAGGCGGCGACCGCTACAAATTCGTAGTTCGTGGTCGGATGAACGGGAAATACACCCGGAAGTATTTCGCCAAAAAGGGTGAGGCCGAGACTTGGGCGGAGATCAAGAACGTCGAGGCGGCGAATCAAGGCACTGAGCACGTCGGCTTCTCCACCGATCTTCGTCTCCAGGCCCAAGCTGCAGCAAATCTTCTGAAGCCTCATGGCGTATCACTGCTGGAAGCCGTCAAGATGGCGTTGCCCATCATTCAATCGCACGGGAAGAGCATCCCAGTAGATGCCGCGTTTGAGCGGTTCATGGAGGACTACCGATTGCACGGAGGGCCAAAAACCGCCGTGCCGAGCGTGCGCTACCTCGAATACCTGGACGACATGCTCCGACCATTCAGGAAAGCTTACGGCGACCGCCTCGTTGCCGATGTCGGCCTCCCAGAGATCGAAGAATTCCTCTCCGGTCGCACAGGCGCTGGGGCTGTCACGCGTCAAAACTACGTTCGGGCAATTTCGGCATTCTACAGTTGGTGCAGCCGCAAGGGGTTTCGTATGGACAACCCTCTCTCGAACTTGCGTAAGAAGATGCCGAAAGCCGAAGTTTCGATTTTGACAGTGCAAGACACGGAGAAGGTCATGCATGCCGGTCAGCGGGATGAGCTGGGTTTCTTGTCGCTGGCATTGTTCTCTGGAATTCGCATCGCCGAATTTCATAAAACGGTGCGTGATTCTCGAGGGGTTGAGCGCGCGGTTTGGCTCGATTGGAAGGATGTTGATCTCAAAGCGCGGCAGGTTTTCGTTCCTCCTGAATTGGACAAAAATGGTCACGGGCGATACGTAGACATCTCCCCAAACGCGATCTCGTGGCTTGAGCAGGTGAAGCAGCTTGCCGGTCCAGTGATGCCAATGAATTGGCGGGCGAGGAGAAATTTACTGGAGCAAAGATCGCAGGTTGAACTTCCACAAAACGTTTTCCGTCATTCGTTTTGCTCATACCGAATTGCACTGGATCAAGACTACGCCAAGGCGGCAGCGACGGTGGGCAATTCGCCTGCCATGCTCAGGAAGCACTACGTCCGGGTATTGCCAAAGAAACTTGGCCAAGCATTTTTCAAAATCAGCGCGAAGAAGCCGGAGGGGAAAACGAAGATCATCCATCTGACGGCCGCATGACGAAACGATGATCTTCCAGCACTACCGCGAAGTCGTGAAGCCCAAGGAAGCCGCCCGCTACTGGGAAATAATGCCGAGCACCGAAACCGCGAAAGTGGTGGCATTCAGCTAGTAGGAGGAAACAGGACTACTGAAGCGCGCGAGTTTTCCGTTGACGCACCGATACAGGGGGTGCAACTGTTGACCCAGTAAAGAGGCGGATTTGTCCGTCCCAGTTGGTGATTTGAGAGAGTTTCAAGGCACGCCTTGAGCTTGTGAGCAGTGCTCATCTGAACGCGATTTTTTGTCGCGGCACGTCAAAACAATCACATTAAAGCTGAGCGCGATTTTTTGTCGCGTTTGAACGCAGGTGAGTGATCTCACCTGTCGTGCTTACGCGCCAGTATGTTAGCATCGCAGCTCAGTTTGAAACGAATCACGTCGGACAACGGGGAATCTGCGTCGTGGTCGGATCGCTGGATGATTGGTGCTCACTGGTAGCAATCGCTACAAAAATGAAAACGCACCATGGAGTGAACGGATCCCCACGGGCTCCTGAACTCCTTTCAAAAGAGGAACTTCGACACCGTCTGAATCTACCATCCGTAAGGATGATCGAGGAATTGATGCGTCGGAGAAAGATTCCATTTCTAAAACTCGGCCATCGCACCGTTCGTTTCGACTGGGAGAAAGTCCACGCGGCTCTGGCAAAATTTGAGCATCGGGAGGTCGGCCGATGAGCATCGAGGCATCGGCATCGGCGGTCGATCATCAGATGGTCTTCAACATCCGTGAATCAGCGGAATTTCTCCGCGTCTCCGAGAAAACGGTCCACCGGAAGATCAAAGACCGAAAAATTACCGTTAGCAGGATTGGTAAACGAATCGTTATTCAACGGGTGGATCTGATCCGCTTCTTGAACGAAGCGAAGGTGCCGGGGGAAAATCAAAACCAATGCCGAAACAAGGCCCCTCGTGTTCGGCGCACGAGCCACGCCAGATAACTTAGGTCGTAAGGCGTCGCCGAAAAACGTGTCAACGAAAAGTTCGATGGACACGAGTGGACAGCCGTGGACTAACGCGGCCTAGAACTGCCAAAGCGATGAGACCGGAAAAAACCGGGTGTATGACCCTCTCGCCGCGTGACCGCCTGCATGAGTATGCAGATGAGAGATCGAGGCGAAACCAAAACAAGTCCCAATTGGGATCCGCAACGAAAACAAATCCAAATGACAAAAACCAAACTCGAAAAAATGGCGTATCTCGCCACCTCAATCAAGGCCCAACTGGGCGAACGCACTGCCGGTTGGAGCTGGCAGGACAGCGGTGCCGTGGGTGTCGCCCTCATCCGTGAACTCCCTGGACGGGACGGAAACCCTCTCGTGCTGTCTCGTGAACTCGAAGAAACCATCCAGGCGGCCTTCGAGCCGAAGTTCCTCCAGTTGCAGACGATCAAGGACCAACTGAAGGACGTGTGCGACATCGACAAAACCACGGAGGCGCAGTTGCTTCAATTGCTTGATCCTGAAGAAACGCGGAAGCAGTTGGTCGACGCGAAGCTGCTGGTGAAGAAGCCGCGTTCGAAGGGCAAGCTCCTCAAGGATCTGATGCCGACGGAGGACGACGAGGAATAGAGAACTGGCCGCACTCATCTTCACGGTGAGTGCGGTCCACCTTTACCAAATGAAAATCGAAATCGACGAAGGTACTGTGACCGGCGTCATTGTTGAGGTTGGTGCCGCCGCCGGAGACATTGTCCGCCGGGTGGTGGCCGACCTTGAGGAGAAGGAGCTGCTCCGCGAGATCCGTTCCAACAAAGCCCTTGATGCGAAGGCAAAGGTGCTGGCCTACCTTAATGAAGCCAAGCGCGGTCTCAGTCCGGATACATGGGCTCCAGAGGACACATGGATAACAGTCGAAAGCGAATACGTCCGCAAAAACCTGGGGATAAAACCGCTTTTGATGCGGGCAATTCGGGACGAACTGGAGAAGATTGGTGATGTCATCGTTGAGAGGGGGAAAAGAATAATCATGCGTCACATTCAGGAATAGGAACGCCGCTCCTCAAGGCCAACCACCGGCACGTCGCAATCGAGAGGTCCGACCCCTCCGATCTGCGTCCCCAACGAAATCTAAAACCATATGACTAACGAAGAATGCACCGACAAAATCCTCGCTCTCGAGAAACATGTTTTGCAAAATCACACCACCCTCACGCGGCTGGTAGCAATCGTAGGAATCGTGATCGAGCAAAACGAACGGCTCCGGAAACACCTTGATGAGCATACCCGGACAGAGACGGATACTTGGCCAAGCGCCGGTGGAGCAGACGAATCTCCACTGGGTAACCACGAGGAGCCCCTTCCAGTCGTCTACACCACGAACGAACCACCGCCATCGAGGGAGCAGGAGATCAAAAACCGCGCTAATCACTTACTGACAGACGCAGGGAAGGAATACCGGAAGCAGGTGGAAGCATACCTCAAGAACAAAGCTGATCCTCAACAGCGGCGCCTAATGCTCAACCTGTTCCTTGAGATCGAGCACAAGAAGGATCCGAAGACGAGTGCTGAAGACGCAGAAACGGATTTCCAGAGGACCGATGACGAGATCGAGGAAATGCTACAACTCGACCTGGATGTGGCGGCGGTGGAGCTTTTGAAGTCGCAGGGTAAGTAGAAACTCCGCGCGCAATCAAGACCCGTCAGGCATAGATGCTTGGCGGGTACTCTGCCTTCGACAATAGGACAATGCTTGTCGAGGCGGTTGGCAGCCAAAGTTTCCGAAGTTAGGTCCCACGCACTTTTAGACATTCATTTTTCTCACTGCCTACGATAAGTCCCCCTTGACAATGCGCCCGTCCGCGCTATTGTCCTTGACAACGCAGCTAGCACTTAAAAAGGTCAGCAGCAAAACATTTTCTCTCGGTCGCCAAAAAGCGAAGGAGCAGTAACGGAATCCACTCGGATTCCATCTCTGAAGTCCCAAAAGACTTTAGATTGCCTGAGCCAAACAGAGTCGCCGCGTGCCATTAAGTATATGAAAGAAATATCAAAAACCAGGAAACCGAAATACACAAAGAACGTTTATCCCGCCTTTGTCTATCCGCAGGACTGCTTGCAGTGCCAACACAACGACAAGATGGGCTGCGATCTACCCAATGAAGACATCACGATTGCAATGGCCGAACAGATGTGCCCAACATGCCGAAGCCTACTTCCGTTCGACAAGCTGAATTGTCCGTTAACAAAAGAACAAATGCTCGGACTTCTCGAATACATCAATAGCCCCGAGGGGCCTTCATTTCAATACAGAAGAACTCGGCGCTACTGCAAAGCCAACGGGCTTGCCGTTGAATCTCTCATTCATTGGCTTCGAGGTCATCAAGTGGACTACGACGAAGGCGTATTCATGATCTTCGAGAAGCATCTTCCTGAATACCAGAAGCATTTGGATGCAATAATCGAGAAGCATTCCTAACTACTAGCTCGCTCTTCAAAGCTCCACACTAACGGGCTGCGGCATCACAAAAAGCCACATTATGTCCAATTATACCAACGAACAAGCGCAAGAGGCACACAGAATCCTCGAACAATGTCCATTCTCTCTCAAGCATTTCCTCCCCTGGATGAAATTTCTCACTGAAGGGCGCAACGCATACAAGGGGGCGACTACGTTCGAGCGAACACTTGAGTTTGTTCGCACGCACAAACTTCCAAAGGCCAAAACACTCAAGTGGCTGGCTGACAATGCCATCTCCAACGATTTTGAAATCGTGATGAAGATCTTTATGCCGACCACTAACATGATAGCGAAGGCTATCGAAGAGAATGCCAGCAAGAATGCCGTTCCGACAAGCTTTCAATAAGCAAAAGAATGACGCCCATCAGCGACAAACTGATGAGCGTCTTTATGAAACCCAAATATAAATACAATGATAAGTATCTCAGAAGACTCGGCAAATGTCGAGCACAAACAGCACGCGCACGCGAATAATCCCGACATTCCCACAAGCAGTTTCGATCAAGAGACTGTTTCTGGGAGTGGCGGTGACCAGGGAGACAAGACTCTCCTTCTAAGCCGGGAGCTAGCGGTGAAGTTGAATCCGGACAAGGCAGACTTCAGCGGCTCGCTCATCCTTTATGGTCTCTACCTTTGGCAGATCCAGAAAATCAGGCCGTTTGCTTATACTCCAATGGTCGATGGCAAACGCGGCTGCTATCAAAGCCTCAGTGACCTCCACGCGGAATATCCATGGCTCTCTGAGGAGGGAATTCGTGTGATCCTGCGGCGTTGTGCAGAGACGTTAGGGAAGAACTTCATTGTCGATGCGAAGAACCCAGGGGCCATTCGCAACAAGTTCCATTTCCATCTCTCACCGCTTCTGATCAAGAAGTATGGCTTCAACCAGGGAAAGGCTGGTTCGATGAGCACGGCCAAGGGGCTGATTGGGCTCTCGAAGCTCGATGCGGCCAACTATGGAGTCTTGGAGGCCGTTCTCCTCCACAACCTGCGCTACGTCACCCTGGAGGAGCACAACACTGACCCTCTCGTGGACGACGACGGCCGGATCTACAGAGAATTGTCTCCGACGAAGCTCACGAAGCTTGTCGAAGACCAAGAGGGGTCGATCAAACCGATTCTTCCAGTTTCCAGGGAGGCTGTATCAAAAGCATTGTCGACACTCAAACAGGCCGAAGCCATCGCTGAGCATCCGGATCGACGGAGCTTTTATCGTGTAACTGATGCCTCTGAAACGGCTGCGACGGGTGTGATCAAAGTTGCCGATAGTGTGATCAAAGTTGCCAGTGCTGTGAACAGAGTTGCCAGACGAAAGGTGGCTATCGACTGCAAACCCTTTACTGGCCTTGCTTTACAGCCATTTGTCGAAACCTCAGATAGAAATACAGATAGAAACTCAGATAGAAAGTGTATATCTGCGTCCCCAGTCTCGCGAAGCTCGACTGAGAACGGGGAGGCTTCTGAATTGTCTGCTGGTGCCAAAGAACTGGTGAAGATCATCAATGATTCATTAGAAGCGTTCCGTCAAAAGCCCACGGCTCCTGACAATCGCGCTGATCTCGACGCCTACAAGTGCTTTGAGGTGCTCGATTACGATAATAGGCAGTTTCTTGGTTACGACCTCTTTTACGATGTCGTCAATCTGGAGCCGTATTCTGGCAAACCATATTCTCGGAAGGCGGAGCTTGAGGAATTCATGGAACAGATGCTTCAGAAGTTTCAATTTGAAAGATGGACCTTTTCTGGTGAGGAGCGCATGCAAGTGAGGCAGTTGTTTGTTCAGCATCCGCTGCTGACTGCGGAGCATCTGCTGGAGGTAATGAACCACTCTCCGTGGAATCCCGGTGTCGGCTATAACGCTAAGCCCAAGAAGGGCCACGACTACTGGCATTGGGCCAGACGTATCACAAACCCCAGTGCCTTTCTCCATTACCTTCCACAGCTTATTTGTGAATACGCTGCATGGTCTCTCCAAGAGGACGTAGGTGATCTCGATCTGGACGACAAGGGACGGCCAATCTTCGACTACTCCATGTTGCCCCGACCGCTTCTAGACATTGCGTTCGGGCCTCAAAGTGCAATCCCGATCACGCACATCTCCGAAGAAGACGAAGATGGCGATTATTTCAGGCGTCCCGTCTACTACCCTGAATTTGTCGGATTGCCCATCACCGAGTATGTGACGTTCGAAGATAATCCCCTGATGATGGCCGCGTAGAATGGCCCGCAGTTTCTCACAATGGACCTGTAGCGCGTTCAACGTGCTCCTGCGGGAATCGTGACCTCTGAACGACATTGCAAAGTAGAATACTCAACCCAAACAGCAGAAAGGGACCGTCCATTTCTGGTTCGGTCCCTTCTCTGTTTCCCGCGCTCCCCAAAGTGAACTGCTATTGCGTTGGCTCCTCAATTGTCTCAGGCACATCCAAATGCCGACAGAGGAGCTTGAGAAACTCCTCCGGCTTTGGCTCACATCCCGAGTTCATGTAGAGGTGGGTGCCTTGGGAATTCCATTGGCAGAATGCGGTGATCTCACCTCCGTCCATCGAACTACTCTTCTCCAAGGTGAGATACTTCGGAGTAGGATTCGAGATCAGCGCAACGAAATACGCCTCCGTCATCCCTGCTGGTGGAGGCAGATGGATGAGGTAGACGAGATGCTGGCCACCGAGCAGATGCGAGCTGCAGAAGATCTCGTCAGGACTGCTCACCTGTTCGTATGCCTCCGGACTTTCCATCTTGATATGGGAGAAGAGGCCAGGTTGCGCGCCAGCCTCGACCTTTGCCCGGTATCGAACACAAAGTTCAGAAAACCCTGGGCTCGTCGGGATCAAGTTCCAGATGCCGTGCAAATAGTCTTTGCTGCGTGAGCTGGCCAAGGCCATCAGCATCTTCTCCATATCGGCGTGAAAGATGTGTGGCAGAACTCCATGCGCAAAGATGTAATGTTGTGCTGACATTGGAAGCGCACTCTAGCAAGAGGAACCTACCGCTGTCGACGTTTGCTTTGCCATCCGTAGATGCCCCAACAATCGCACAAAATTGACCTGTATGACCTCGCAAGATATTTCGGGAGGATGTAGTGTTGGAGCGTTCGACTCGCTATTCTATTCATCTAATACAACATAAGCAAGAGCCTTGTTGAGTGCTGATTAGTCTTGCTATTCTGTCCAACTTTCTGGTAGTATAAAGGTTGCTTCGATGAACAAAAGCATCGGAAAAGCTTTTATATGATAAATAGTGAAACTCAACTTAGGACACACATCAAACAACCCATTCGAAGTGCCGGAGGGATATTACATTGGCACCTTCTTCCGTTATAGACCGGCCAAGAAGCCATTTTGCCGCTGTGCATTGGATCAGCAGATGAGATTCGACTTCTCACTGGTTGATCCTGACGGCCATGACGAGGGATACATTGGCAGTGCGACTCTCTGCACCACCAAACGTTGCCATTCTCAACCTCACGGAGTTCGATTCTTCCTCGAACAATGGCTTGGTGATCGCCTTTACGACTTCCTCGACACTGGAGAAGGCTTTACCGCCTGGGACGTTGTTCGAAATCTAGACCTCGCATGCTGTCCATCGTGAAGGTCACCACTTTTGGCTCAATTGTATTCCTTCATTTCCCCCACAGGTCAGGTTGTGAAGACCAAGAACATCAGGATCTTCGCGGAAGAGCGGGGGCTCCCCTACTCTCATGCTCGTGATCTGGCCTGCGGATTCTTCAAAAGATATAGGGGCTGGTGCTCAGGTCACAAATCGGCGGCAGCACAGCGCAGGCGTTTCCTCACTGTCCTCATCCATCCTCGATCTGGTCAACGTGAGGTGCTGGGACAGACGGTGACGGGATTTGCTGAGCGGCATGGCCTTTCCAAGCAGAACGTTTACAACCTGATCAACGGCCACAAGATTGCCTACAAGGGATGGATGCTTGAAGCCACCCACCAACTCGCCCAGGCTGGAACGCCTGCTTTGGATTTCTAAAACGACTTTTTTGTGCCCATT
>JANOAZ010000156.1:0-3812 GCA_031411395.1 Chthoniobacteraceae bacterium | reverse complement strand
GATTTTCAGAATAACGCGAAGAAAGAGTTCGATTACCTGAGCCAGATGGTCGGCGCCAAGCCGATGAAGAAGAAGGACGAGAGCGAGAAAATCGGCGGCGGGGTGAAGTAAGGGCGGTCGCGGCGCGTGGCGGCATCTGCTCCGGGGACGGGTTTCTTCCTCGTTCTCGTGCACCGGCTCATGCTCTCGTTGTTTCGAGCAGGAGCAAGAGCAAGACAAAGAAGGAAGAGAACGGGCTGGGACGAGGCTTGCCGCGCCCTGTGTTTCGCTCTAATCCCAAACGCTCACCCGGATTCACCCATCGCATGAAAACGCCCTCCCCTCGGATCTTTGCCGCCATTTCGCTCGCGCTCGCGCTCACCGCCCACGCGGAGAATTGGCCTCAGTGGCGCGGCCCGGCCTTCAATGGCACGTCCGTCGAAAAGGGATTGCCCGAGACGTGGACCAAGGAGAGCGCGAAGTGGGCGACGCCGCTGCCCGGCCCGAGCGGCGCGACCCCGGCGGTGTGGGGCGATGCGATCTTTGTCTCCAGTCCCGATGCGGAGAAGAATCTTCTGCTTTTTTGCATCAACCGAAAGGACGGCTCGGTGCGCTGGAAAAAGCAAATCTCCACCGGCGACATCAACAAGGGCAAGGGCAACATGGCGTCGCCGTCGCCGATCACCGACGGCAAGCTGGTGTGGCAGCTCTTCGGCAATGGCGACATCGCGGCGGTGGACTTCAAGGGTGAGATCGTGTGGCAGCGGCGACTCGGGGAGGAATACGGGCGCTTTTCCATCAACTGGATCTACGGCTCCAGCCCGCTGCTCTACGACGGGCGGCTCTACATCCAGGTGCTCCAGCGCAGTCCCGCGCCGCCGGATTATCCCGGCCTCGCGGGCGGCTCGCCGGAGCGCGAGAGCTACCTGCTCGCGCTCGATCCGCAGACCGGAAAGAACATCTGGAAAGTCGCGCGCCCGAGCGAGGCCAGGCTCGAATCGCAGGAAAGCTACGCCACGCCGATCCCGCACATCGGCCCGGACGGCAAGGCGCAGATCCTCATCGCTGGCGGCAATTGCCTCACCGGCCACGACCCGAAGACCGGCAAGGAACTGTGGCGCGGTTACGGCCTGAATCCGAAGGACGGCGAGTGGATGCGCCTCGTCACCAGCCCCGTCAGCGCCGGCGGCGTCGCCATCGCGGCGGGGCCGAAAAAGGAAGCGCTCTTCGCCTTCCGCACTGATGGCAAGGGCGACATCTCGACCAGCGGCGTGGCGTGGAAATTCGACGAGAAGAAAACGCCCGACGTCTGCACGCCGGTCTATTACCAGGGCAAGCTCCTCGTGCTCGACGGCGACTCGAAGACGCTCACCTGCCTCGACCCGAAGACTGGCGACAAGAAGTGGCAGGGCACGCTCGAGACAAAGATTGTCATCCGCAGCTCGCCGGTCGCCGGCGACGGCAAGCTCTACATCATGGACGAAGGCGGCACCGTCTTCGTCTGCGGCACCGGCGATGAATTCAAGGTGCTCGCGACGATCCCGATGGGCGACGCCAACGGCTCCCGCGCCAGCATCGCAATCAGCAACGGCCAGCTTTTCATCCGCACGACGGAGAAGCTGTATTGCATCGGGAAGTGACTGAGAAGCAGCCGACGTGAGGAGGCTCATCCATCCGACGGCGGCAAGCGAGAGCCTCCTGACGCCTGCGACTACGACGGGCGACGCCAAACGCTCTCGACACGTGTCCCTGCCAATGCTCCCTTTTTCGCCCGCTCCATGAAATCGCCTCTACCGCTCGCGCTCATTCTTTCCGGCCTGCTCACGTTTGCGGCCGGTGCCGCACCCCTCTTCGAGAACAACTTCGAAACAGGGACGGTGGACAAAGCGCCCGAGGGAGCAATGGCGATCGCGGGCGATTTCATGGTGAAGCAGGACGGTGCGAACAAATTCCTCGAACTGCCCGGCGAGCCGCTCGACACGTTCGGCATCCTGCTCGGACCGGCGGGGCAGGGGGATCTCAGCGCGACCGCGAAGTTTTTCGGGACGAAGACGGGGCGCAAGTTTCCGGCATTTGGCATGAGCCTCGGCGGGGTGGGCGGCTATCGGCTGATGATGAGCGGCGGCAAGAAGATGCTGGAGATTTTCAAGGCGGACGAGGTGGTGAAAAGCGTGCCCTTCGAGTGGGTTTCCGGCGCGTGGACGACGCTCCGCCTGCAAGTGCGCAAGGGCGGCGCGGGCTGGATCGTGGAAGGGAAAGCGTGGCCGGCCACGGGTGCGGAGCCAAAGGACTGGCAGATCTCGCTCGAGCTAAAGGACGCGCCCTCCGCGGGCCGGCCGGGTCTTTGGGGGAGTCCGTATTCCGGCACGCCGATCCGCTTCGATGATCTCGTGATCGCACCTGCTTCCTGAAGACCGCCACCTTTCCAATCTCCACCCACAATCCCATGACCACCCGACTCATCCTCGCCACGCTCATCTCCGCTGCCAGTCTCCAAGCTGCCGACTGGCCGCAATATCGCGGTCCGCAGGGCGATGGCAGCACACCGGAAAAGATCGCCGCATGGCCGGCGAGCGGACCGAAGGTGCTCTGGAAGGTGGAGTCCCCGAACGGCTTCAGTTCGTTCGTCGTCGTCGGCGGCAAGGCTTACACGATCGAAGGCCGTGAACTCGACGGCGTGAAGCAGGAGGTGCTGGTGGCGCGCGACGCGGCGACGGGCAAGGAAGCTTGGACGGCGGCGCTCGGCGTGGCGAATTACGGTCACGACGGTGGCAACTCCGGCACGCAGACAAACAAGGGCGGCGACGGTCCGCGCAGCACGCCGACGCTGGTCGGCAAGAGTGTGGTGACGATGAGCGCGGCGCTCGGCTTGCAGTCCTTTGACGCGGCGACGGGCAAGGCGCAGTGGACGATCGACCTGATCAAGCAACACGCCGGCCGCAACATTCAGTGGCAGAACGCGGCCTCGCCGCTGCTCGAAGGCGGACTGCTCTACGTGGCGGGCGGCGGACCGGGGGAATCGATCCTCGCGGTCGATCCGGCCACGGGCAAGGTGGTGGCGAAGGCGTTCGACGAAAAGATGACCCACGCGACGCCGACGGCCGCGACCATTCACGGTAAGCGGCAGGTGATCTACTTTGTGCAAAGCGGGTTGCTCGCCGTGGAGCCGAAGACACTCAAGGAACTGTGGCGCTACAATTTTCCCTTCCGCGTTTCCACCGCCGCCTCGCCGGTGGTCGCGGGTGACATCGTGTATTGCTCGGCCGGCTACGGCGTCGGCGCAGGTGCGGTGAAGCTCACCAACGCGGGCGGAAAATTCCAAGCGAAGGAGATCTATCGCGTGCCGGGGGACAAGGACATCCCGAACCATTGGAGCACGCCGGTGCTCTACAAGGGCGACATGTACGGGATGTTCCAGTTCAAGCAATACGGCGCGGGCCCGGTCAAAGCCGTGGACGTGGCGACCGGCGCGGTGAAATGGCAACGCGAGGGCTTCGGCCCCGGCCAGGTGATCCTCGCGGGCGACAAGGTGCTCGCGCTCTCCGATGCAGGCGACCTTGTGCTCTTCGAGGCCACGCCGACCGACTACAAAGAAACGGCGCGCGCGCATGTGCTGGAAGGCAAATGCTGGACGACGCCAATCCTCGCCAACGGCCGCATCTACGCACGCAGCACGAAGGAAGCGGTCTGCCTCGACGCGGGCGGGAAGTGAACGCGACGCCGGAGGCTTTCGACTCGAATCGAAAATACCAACGCCGTCATTCCGACCGGAGCGGAGCGTAGTGGAGGAGTCTCTCGCATCTGAGGGCGGAGGTGGCGCGGAGCCGAATGCG
>JANOAZ010000155.1:0-1841 GCA_031411395.1 Chthoniobacteraceae bacterium | reverse complement strand
CTCGCCGCCCGCGACGCGGCACTCGAACCCACGCCCGCCGAGCGCGAAATCCTCGGCGAATACCAGGAACGGGTCATCCAAAATGGACAGATTCCTCGCAGTTTTGCGAAACCGGTCTCCGAAAAAATCCCCGAAGACTTTGCCCCGTGGTGGATTCGCGGCCAGCAAAACACCATCGGGGATGGAAATCATCCGCAGGGGATCACGGTCGATGATCTTTACGTCCGCGCGCTCCGCCATTCGAGCCAGATCCGGGTCTTCAGCGATCTGCCGCTGATCCGCGAGACCGGCATTCGCGAGGCCCGGGGCGCTTTCGATACGAATGCTTATTTGCAGGGAAAATTCGACCGCTCCAGCGATCCGGTCGGCAACACCCTTACCACCGGAGGCGCGAGCCGCTTCCAACAGGACGAGTGGTCCTTTGAAGCCGGCGCGAAAAAGAAATTCATCACCGGCACCGAAGTCACCGTCTCGCAGCAACTCTCGCGGACGGACAATAACTCGATCTACTTCGTCCCGAATCCCCAGTCGGCAGCGACGCTCTCCGTCTCCGTCGTCCAGCCCCTGCTCAAAGGCGCGGGCACGGGCTACAACCGCTCGATCCTCCAGATCGCGCGGCTCGATTCCGACATCTCGATGCAGGAATTCGTCCGCCAGAGCCAGTCGCACCTCCTCGAGATCACGCGCACCTATTGGGCGCTCTACGCGGCGCGGACGACCTATCTTCAGAAAGCGCGGCTGGTGAACGACACCGCGCGGGTGACCGACGAGCTGCGCGCCCGGCAGAAAGTCGATGCCGGCCAGAGCCAGCTCTTCCGCGCCGAGAGTGCGCTGGCTTCCCGCCGCTCGGATCTCGTCCGCTCCGAGGCGGCCGTGCGCAATGCGCAGGACCGCCTGCGTGCGCTGACCAATGATCCGACCCTGCTCGGCGATCTCAACGCCGAGCTGATCCCACGCGATCGGCTCGTGCTCAGCGCGTCTTCCTTCGACGCACAATCCGCCGCCGAAGAAGCGCTCCAGAACCGCCCGGAAATCACGCAGGCTTTCTTCCAGCTCCGCGCCGCCACGATCCGCGAGAAGATGCAGCGCAACGAAATCATGCCCGAGCTGAACCTCGTCCTGCAGGGGTCGCTCGGCGGACTCGATGCCGGCACCTACGGCAATGCCTACAGCCGCCAATACGACACCGGCTCGCCCTCCTTCGGCGCCGGATTCGTCTTCAGCATCCCGCTGGAAAACAACATCGGCCGCGCGCGTCTCGAACGCCGCCGCCTCGAACTCCGCCAGCAGGTGGATCAGCTCCGCACCACCATCGACACCGTGCTCGTCGAGGTGCGCATCAGCGCCCGCGAAGTCGCCACCGCTTACCGCGAAACGCAGGCCAAGTACGCGGCGGTGAAGGCATTCACCGAAGACCTCGATACCCTGCAAGCGCGCAAGTCGCTGCAGGCGATCGGCGAGGACACGCTGATGGCCAGCTATCTCAGCACGCTGCTCGACAGCCAGGATCGGCGGGCGAATGCCGAGGAGGAATTCATCCGCGCAGCGGCCAACTACCAGATCGCGATCGTGAATCTCGAGCGCGCCAAGGGCACGCTCCTCTCCTACTCCAACGTGAACGTCGTGCGCGGCAAGGACGGCCGCGGACTGCCGCAGCTCCACCTCGAAAAGGGCGGGCGCGAGGGGAAATGAAACGCGAGGAACATCACTCGGCGCAGCCGCCACCCAACACCGTCATTCCGACCGGAGCGGAGCGAAGTGGAGGAATCTCTCGCATCCGGGGGCGGAGGTGGTGCGGAGCTGGTAACGGATGCTCCGCGCCGCCGCTGCCCGCGGATGCG
>JANOAZ010000154.1:0-1672 GCA_031411395.1 Chthoniobacteraceae bacterium | reverse complement strand
CTTTCGCTGCGAGGATGAGATACTGGCCTGCGCGAGGTCCCGCTCCGGTGCTCACGTAGGTCTTGGTGACTTCCGGGGCGCCTTCACTTTGGGGGCGTGTGGCGCCGACGAGGCGGGTGACGTACTTGATGACGTGATCCGAGACGGGGACTTTCCGGACGACGGCTTGGAGATGGAGAACCTCCGCCTGCGTGAGGACGGGCTGGGGTTCGACGCGTTTGCCGCCGGTGGTGGCGCGGAGGATTTCCTCCTCCTCGTGCGGGAGCGGGTAGTCCACCCAGATGTTGAACATGAAGCGGTCGAGCTGCGCCTCGGGGAGCGGGTAGGTGCCCTCCTGTTCGATCGGGTTCTGTGTCGCGAGGACGAAGAACGGCTCCTCCAGCGTGTAGGACGTGTTGCCGGCGGTGACCATTTTCTCCTGCATCGCCTCCAGGAGCGCGGCCTGCGTTTTTGGCGGCGTGCGGTTGATTTCGTCGGCGAGGAGCAGGTTGCAGAAAATGGGGCCGCGGATGAAGCGGAACTCCTTCTCGCCGGTCGCGGCATTCGTCTCCAGCACGTCGGTGCCGATGATGTCGCCGGGCATGAGGTCGGGCGTGAACTGCACGCGCTTGAACTTGAGATTCAGCACCTGCGCGATGGTGCGGACCATGAGGGTCTTCGCCATGCCGGGGAGGCCGATGAGAAGCGCGTGGCCATTGGCCAAAATGCACATGAGGACCTGGTCGAGGACGTCGAGCTGGCCGACGATGACCTTGCCGACTTCGCGCCGGATCTGATTCGCACGGTCGCGCATCTGCTCGACGAGCGCGAGTTCGTCGGAACTGGCCACGGGTGGTTTTTCCGCGCCGCCCGCTGGCGCGGCATCGGCGTAGAATGTGAAGGTGCTGCCGCCAATCTGGACGAGGTCGCCTTCGGAAAGGGCGGCGGAGGAAATCTTGGATTCGTTGAGCCAGGTGCCATTGGAGCTGCCCAGATCCGTGACCTTCCAAACGCCATCCGCGAAGCGGAGTTCAGCGTGTTCGCCGGACGTCATGCCGTCTTCGAGCGGGAGGTCGAGGTCGCGTTTGCGTCCCAGGGTGTAGCTCTTGGCGGTGAGCGGCAGGCGGCGGCCAGCCATCGGGCCTGCGGTGAATTCGATTTCGGCCATAAAATTGCGGTTGGCTAGGGAAGCTACTTTAGCGGGTGAGGTCGAGATCGCCGACGTCCTTGATTTGATCGGCGACGCGAAACTGGCTGAGGCCCGCGCTGAACTTGTGCACGGGCAGGGTGTTCTTCGGGTTCACCCACACGGGGTAGAGATCGCGGGCGCGGGCGATCTGCCAGCCGGGGCCGACGTCCTTGAGGAGCACGAGCTTGAAGGTGCGGCGGAAATCGGGACGGTTGGACTTTCCCTCGAACTGCTGCAGCAGGAGCTCGGACCCTTTTTCACGGAAGTAGGTGCAGATGGCGCGCGCGGTCTTGCCGCGGCCGGTTTCGCCCTCGACACGGTGGATGATCCGCTTTGTGAAAAATGGCTCGGATTTCTGGATCGTGGCGTCGATTTTTTTCAGGTCGTCCGTGGTGAGCGTGCTCTCGTCGCGGCTCAGCCGGAGTCCCTCGTAAAAGGCGGCGGGGTAGATGACGATGAGATCGTATTTTCCGACCGGGAGGCCCTTGAACTCGAACGAGGTCC
>JANOAZ010000153.1:0-7785 GCA_031411395.1 Chthoniobacteraceae bacterium | reverse complement strand
CCGCTTCTTCGACGACTGGGACCTCTGGGATACCGCATTCCCCGGCAGCGGCAGCACGATGAAGAAGGAGTGGAAGTCGTTCAACGCGGGCGACGGCTTCCTCAAGGGGCTGGCCACCAAGGCTGCCAAGACTGTGGGGGCGGCGTCGACGGGTGCCCGGGGGACCGCGCTGGTCGCCGCGCTCGAAGCCCAGGTCACGCAGCCCCTGCAGAGGCTGCTGCAGGACATCGAGCTGCAGATGCCTCGCCTGCGCGGCATCGTTGAGCCGCTTCGCGAGCTGCTCTTGCAGCGCGCGCTTCTCGGCGGAGTCCGGCATCGCGGCGAGCTTCCGCGCCTCCTCGCGGATTTCGGCCAGCTCTTTCTTTAAGGCGCTGGCGTCGCCCTGCTTCAAGTCCTTGCGCCAGGCTTCGAACTTCTTCGGGTCGGCGGAGCCGAAATCTTGCGCGGCTTCGTCGAGCGTCTTGCGCAGTTCGGTGTTGTTCGCCTTGCGCCACAGATCGCCGAGTTCCTTCTGCTGCTCGGCGAGTTGCCGCAGGGTCGTCTCCTTCTCGGTCGGCTTTGCCTGCTTGAACGTCTTTTCCAGACGCGCGAGCGCCTGCTGCACCTGCGCGCTCTCCACGTCTTTTTTTTGCGCGAGTTCTTCCCGCCGGACCTCGGTGGTCTGCTTCGTGTCCAACAACTGCCGCTCGCGCTCCGAAAGGCGATCGCGCGCCGCCTGCTTCTTGAGCGGGTCGAGCTGCGGCAGCCACGCCAGGGCCGCGGCAACGATGGCGATGGCGCAAATGACATTCCCCACGCCCCGCTGCCAATGAAACGGGACGACCTGCGCCGGGATGATTTCCGCCGCTCGCCCGTTCGCTTGCGATACGACGATCGACTGGAATTCCGCCGCGCTCTCACCCGCCAGCGCGGCGGTCAGAAACAGATCCTTGCCTCCCGTGCGTTCATCGATGAGGCGGGCGATCTGCGCCGTCCGAGGGCGGCGCGCGCCCGCCATGGCGAAGACCAGCGGCAGCGCAGCCACGAGCCACAGGGCGGCGAAAAGGACTCGTGCGGGAAGGAGGCCAAGCAATCGCGCGGCGGCCACAATGAGCAGCGCCGCCGCAGCAGCGCCCAGAACGCCGCGATGCAACTGCGCCGCGATCGCCGCGGTGAAGCAGCGACGCCCGACGCGCCGGACGAGGTCTTGCAGCGGGGTCATGGTTGGCGATGCGTAATCCGCCCGCGCCGCGCCGGCAAACGTTTACGCGACGCCGGCCTTTCGGCGGCGGACGATCTTGCCGGTGACACTGCGGCGTTTGTCGGTCAGCCGGGTCTTCCGCTTGCGCAGTTGCCGGGCGAGCTTGTCCATCACCAGATCGAGCGCGCCGTAGAGATCGGCGTGCGATTCTTGCGCGTGAATATCGGGTCCGGGAATCGCGAGATGGACTTTGACCGTGTGACGATCGTCCCGCTTCGCGACCTCGTCGCGGATCAGAACGACATGCGCCGCGACGATGTCATCGGTGAGCTCTTCGAGATGCAGCACTTTGGAGGCGACGTGCTGGTGGATCGCGGCGGTCAGACGGACGTGACGGGGGCTGAGGTGGATTTGCATGATGATCATTGCTTAACGCAGGGGGGGCTTGTGGCAACCCTGCGCAAACAGCCGGGCGCGCTGATTGTTCGGCCGGTGCATGGGAGTGAGATATTTCCATTTAGGAAAAAGCGAACGATTCCATCCAAAACAAGTATAAGTCGAAGAATCGCTGGCGCGCTAACTTCTGCGCACGAAACTATGAAACACATCTCGACTGTTCGGAATGGAGACTGGACCGCCCTCGACGGCTACCTCCGCGACGTGTCAGCATTGCCTTCCCTGACCGAGGAGGAGGTGGCGACGCTCGGAGCGCGCGCCGCCGCTGGCGACGCGGCGGCCCAGGAGCAGCTCGTCAAAACGAATCTGCGGCTCGTGGTGCGCATCGCCCACCAGTATGCGGGTTTTGGATTGCCGCTCGCGGATATGATTTCGGAGGGGAACATCGGGCTGATCCGCGCCGCGGAACTCTACAATCCGAAGTTCGGCACGAAGTTCGCCACCTATGCGTCGGTCTGGATCAAGCAGCGCATCCATCGGGCGATCACCGGGCAGGCGCGCGCGGTCCGGATTCCCGTCTGGCGTTCGCAGCGACTGCGCAAGCTCACCCGGCTGAATGACGAGCTGAGCGCCCAACTCGGACACACCGCGACGGAGGAGGAACTCGGCGACCGGCTCGGGCTTTCCGCCGACCAGATCGCGGCTCTCCAGGGCGACCGCCTGCACGTGGTCTCGCTCGATGAGCCGGTCAGTGAGGAAAATGCGATGCCGTTGCACGAAACGTTTCCCGATGAAAATGCGGTCGATCCGTCGCAACGCCTTGGCGAGCGGGAGCTGGTCGGTGAAATCATGGCGTGCATGCACGACCTCGATGATCGCGAGTTGGAGATCCTTTCGCTCAAGCACGGGTTCCATCCGCAGGGCGAGGTTTCCTTCCGACAGCTCGGGCGCAAGCTCGGCGTGAGCCACGAATGGGTGCGGCGAATCGCGGAGCTGGCCATCGTGAAAGTGCGGCGCGCATTCGCGCAGAGCCGGACTCTCTCCGAGCGCGAGCGCGAGCGGCGGCGGGCGCACGTGCAGCGGCGGATGCGCGCCTTTGGTGTCGCGACGGCCTGAGCGCCGAGGCGACCGTGGCTGGACGGCAATCCGATTCGGTTGTCTGATTCGCCTGACATATGCGCTGGTCTTTCAAACTCTTCCGCGTGGCCGGCATCGAGGTCCGCATCCACGTCACCTTCCTGCTCCTGCTCGCGTTTCTCGCATTGGGAAACTTCGCCGCGGACGGTTCCGCCGCAGCGATTCATGCCGTAGCATTTGTCTGCCTCGTCTTCCTCTGCGTGCTGCTCCACGAGTTCGGGCACGCGCTCGCCGCGCGGCGCTACGGTATTCATACGCCGGACATCACGCTGCTGCCGATCGGTGGTCTCGCGCGGCTCGAACGCATGCCGGAGAAACCCTCTGAGGAACTCGTGGTGGCGATCGCCGGCCCGCTGGTCAATGTCGCCATCGCGCTGCTCCTCTTCCCATTTGCCCAGGGACTCTTTCATCCCGGCATCATCGAGGAAACCGACGTGGGGCTGATCCCGAAGCTTTTTGCCGCGAACATCATGCTCGTGCTCTTCAACTTGATCCCGGCTTTCCCGATGGACGGGGGCCGGGTGCTGCGCGCGGTCCTGGCGATGCGCATGGACTACGCGCGAGCCACGTCGATCGCGGCTAGCATCGGTCAGGGGATTGCCGTCCTCGGCGGGCTGTGGGCGCTGATGCACGGCATGCCGATGCTGGTCCTCGTGGCAGTTTTCATTTTTGTCGGCGCGCAGAGCGAGGCGGCGTTTGCCCGCTTGAAGGGACTCTCGTCTTCCTTGCGGGTGCGCGCGGCGACGGAGACGGCTGTCCATTCCCTGCCGCTCCAGGCGACGCTCAACGACGCGATCGAGGCGCTGCTTGCGACTTCGCAGCATGACTTCCCCGTGGTCGGTCCGGCGGGCGAAGTGCGCGGCCTGCTCACGCGCGACGACCTCATCGTGGCGCTGCGCAAGTCCGGCGCGGATACCCCTGTTTCCGAGGTCATGCGCGTGGATGTTCCGGCGCTGCATCACACGATGCTGTTCGATCGCGCGCTGATGATTCTTCAGGAAAGCGGCTGTCCGGCGCTGCCGGTGGTCGATTCCGAAGGGCGGCTGGTCGGGCTGTTTACCCCGGAAAACGTCAGCGAGCTGCTCCTCGTGAAAGGCGCGCTTGCGCGTTCTCCAGCGCGGGCTGCGGCTGCGCGGCGGGCGACCCCGCCGCCGTTGCCGGTTTAGTCCCGGTTGCCACGCCGCGAGCTTGAGCTAGAAAATTACACATCACCAACTTGATCCAATCACCATGACCTTGCTCTCGATCCTTCTCTTTGTCGGCACGATGGCCATTTCGCTGTGGGCCTCGTGGCGCGTGAAGCGCGTTTACAACCGCTACAGCCAGATCCCCGCGGCCTCGGGTGCGACCGGTGCGGAAGTCGCCGCCGCCATTCTCGACCGCGCGGGAATCCACGACGTCGAGATCGTTTCCCACAACGAAATGCTCGGCGACCACTACGACCCGATAAACAAACGGCTCGTCCTCTCCGATCAGAACTACCACGGGAACTCGCTCGCGGCGCTCGGCGTCGCAGCGCACGAATGCGGCCACGCGATCCAGCACAAGGTCGCCTACGCGCCGCTGAACTGGCGCATGGCCTCGGTCGGGGCGACGAACTTCGCCAGCCAGATCGTGATGTTCCTGCCGATTCTCGGTTTCTTTACGAGCATTAGCTACTCCACCATCGGCTGGTTCATGGCCGCCGCATGGGGCGTGATCATGCTCTTTAATCTGATCACCCTGCCGGTCGAGTTCGACGCCTCGAACCGCGCCAAACAAATCCTCGGCGGGATGGGCTTCATCGGCACCGAGGAGGAAATGAGCGGCGTGCGCAAGACACTCGACGCGGCCGGCTGGACTTACGTTGCGGCATTCATCACCTCGCTCGCCTACCTGCTCTGGCACCTGCTGCCGCTGCTCCTCGGCGGCCGGCGCGACGATTGATCGGCCCCAGCTTCTCACGTTGTAGCCGCCCCGGCTTCGGCGGGACCGGTTTGCCGGCGGTGCGTGCGCTCGCGGCCTGCGGCGGAAGATCGTGCGCTGGTTGACACTCCCCGGCGCCCCCTCTAGCTCTGAGCCCATGACCGGCCCGCACCTCTCCGCCCGTTCCCTCGCCGCCGCCGCTGTCTGCGCTGCCGGCTGCCTCACGCATCCCACTGCTGCCCACGCCGATTGGCTCAGCTACCGGGGACCGACTTCCACGGGTGCCTCGGTCGAGAAAGGAGTGCCGGCAAAGTTCCCGATGGATGGACCGCGGATCGCGTGGAAAACCAATGTCGGCATCGGCACCTCGTCGGTGACGGTGAGCGGCGACCGCGCCTACACCATGGGCAACTCGAAGAATCGCGATCACGTCTTCTGCTTTGACGTGAAGACCGGAGCGGAGATCTGGAAGCACGAATACCCGCTCGACCTCGACAAGCGGATGTTCGAGGGCGGCACCGCGGCCACGCCGACGATCGATGGCGACCGCGTCTATTCCGTGAGTCATCAGGGCGATCTCTTCTGCCTCCACGCCGCGACCGGAAAGAAAGTCTGGTATAAACATTACCAGCAGGATTTCGGCGGACGCCGTCCGCAGTGGGGCTTCGCCGGCTCGCCGGCGGTGGAGGGAAATCTCCTCATCCTCGACGTGGGTGGAAAGAACGCATCGACGGTGGCGCTCGACAAGATGACCGGCGCGGTCGTCTGGAAAAGCGGCGACGATTCCGCCGGGTATGCCTCGCCGGTGATCGCAAATCTCGGCGGCAAACGCACGGCCGTGATGTTCAAGGGCGCCGCGCTCGTGGGGCTCGACGTGAAGGACGGCCGCGAGCTTTGGCGCCTCCCCTGGAAGACGAATTACGAAGTGAACGCCGCGACGCCGCTGATCGTCGGTGAGCGAATTTTCATCTCCTCCGGCTACGGCACGGGCTGCGCGCTCATCGAGATCAGCGGCGGCAAGGCGGTGGAAAAGTGGCGCAACAAGAACCTCAAGGCGCACATCAATTCGCCCGTTTTTTCCAAGGGTTTCGTCTATGGCATCGACGACCAGGCCTCGAATCGCGCGCCGCTCGTCTGCCTCGACTTTGCCACCGGACAGGTGAAGTGGTCGCAGCGTGGCATCGGCGGCGCGCTCGTGGCCGCGGATGGGAAACTCATCATCCTCAGCGAGTCCGGCGAATTGATCATCGCGGATGAATCATCGACGGGATTCCGCGCCCTCACCCGGGCGCAAGTCCTGCCCAAGCGTTGCTGGGTGCAGCCGACGTTTGCGAATGGCCGGGTCTTCTGCCGCAACAACGAAGGCCAGCTCGTCTGCGTCGATCTCGGCGCGAAGTAGGCACGGGAGTGCCCGTGATGAAGATCTGGGATTTGCATTGCCATCTCTCCGGCGTGCCCGGCGATCCGCCGGAGGAGCGGATGGCGCGGCTCATCGAGATCGCCACTCGCATGGGCATCGAGCGGCTCTGCGTTTACATGGGCCTTCAGTGGTCGAAGGATCCGCCGCCCGAGAAATTCCAGCGGGAAAATGACGAGGTGCTCCGGGCGATCGCGAAGTTCCCCGAACGCACGTTCGGCTTCGTTTATTTGAATCCGAAGCATGTCGAAGCATCCCTCGCGGAACTCGAACGCTGTGTCGCGAACGGACCGATGGTCGGCGTGAAATTGTGGGTCGCGCACCGCTGTTCGGCGGCGGAACTCGATCCGATCATCCAGCGCGCGGCGGAACTCAAGGCCGTGATCTTCCAGCACACCTGGTGGAAAGTGGGCGGCAACGATCCCGGCGAATCGACCCCGCTCGACCTGGCCGCGCTCGCCATGCGGCATCCGGATGTGCCGCTGATCTGCGGGCACACCGGCGGCGATTGGGAGCGTGGCATCCGCGCGATCCGCGGCCTGAAGAATGTCCATGCCGACCTCGCCGGTTCCGATCCCTGTGCGGGCTACACCGAGATGGCGGTGCGCGAACTCGGGGCCGAGCGCGTGATCTACGGCAGCGACGCCGGCGGGCGCTGCTTCGCCTCGCAGCTCGCGAAGGTTTTCGGCGCGAACATTCCCGCCGCGGCGAAGGAGCTGATCCTGAGCGGAAACCTGCGCCGGCTGATGCTGCCGATCTTGAAGGAGAAAGGGGTGAACGCGTGAGCGCGATGGATCGTCGGGAATTCCTCGTCGCCGCCGGGAGCGCGGCCACCGCGCTGCTCGCGAGCGGCCCGCGCCTGTCCGCTGCGGAGACGCCGCCCGCGACGCTCATCGACACCAACGTCACGCTCGGCCGCTGGCCGTTCCGGCGGCTGCCACTCGACGAGACGCCCGCGCTCGTCGCCCGGTTGCGAGAGCAGGGCGTGGTCGAAGCATGGGCCGGCAGCTTCGACGCGCTGCTCCACAAGGACCTCTCCGCGGTCAACACGCGCCTCGCCGACACGTGCCGCGCCTCGGGCGGAGTGCTCGTCCCCATCGGCGCGATCAATCCGCTGCTCCCGGACTGGGAGGAGGATTTGCGCCGCTGCGCGGAAATCCACGGCATGCGCGGAATCCGGCTGCATCCGAACTATCACGGCTACGCGCTGAGCGAACCGCCCTTCGCGCGGGTGCTCGACGCCGCCTCGGCGCGCGGCCTCATCGTGCAGATCTCCGTTGTCATGGAAGACGAGCGCACGCTGCATCCGCTGGTCAATGTGCCGGCGACCGACACGGCCCCGCTCACCGCGCTGCTTCGTGATCGGCCGGCCGCGCGCGTGCAATTGCTCAATGCATTCCGGACGCTCCGCGGAAAACCGCTCATCGAGCTCGCCGCCGCCGGCGCGAGGTTTGAAATCGCGATGCTTGAAGGCGTCGAAGGGATCACGAAATTGCTCGCGCAGATCGACCTCGATCGCCTGTGTTTCGGCTCCCACGCGCCCTTCTTCTACTTCGAATCAGCGGCGCTGAAGCTGAAGGAGTCGGTGTTGAGTGATCACCAACTCCGCGCGATCACGGTGGATAACGCGCGGCGCTTTCTTTCGCCGCGATGACGAAAGAAAACGCCGTCATTCCGAGCGGAGCGGAGCGGAGTCGAGGTAAAAAAAGCAACCGGGGGGGGAGCTGGCGCGGGGCGAACCCCCCAAAGC
>JANOAZ010000152.1:0-6119 GCA_031411395.1 Chthoniobacteraceae bacterium | reverse complement strand
GTGATCGCCAAGGCCGAACACACCGCGCAAGGCTACCGGCTGCCCGCCAACAACCATTGGGCCATTTCTCCGCGGCCGCAGCGCTCGGGCGCGGTGCGGATCCGTGCGACGAGTTCCAGCGGCAAATTCGTCAGCCTCTACTTCGCCCTGGACGACGGAAAACAGGAACGCCTGAGGTTCGTGCCCCACACGAAGGAATGCGTGCTGAGTTACGGCTCAAGCAACGCGGACGAAACCGACTTTGCCACGAAGAGTGAAATCTCGCCCTTCGACGGACAAGCTCATGAGATCCTCTTCGTTCGGATGGACGGCCGCCTCCGGGTGACGATGGACGGCCAATTGCTCCATGATGCTGCCGATCAAAGCCAGGCCACGGGCCGGTGCGTCGTGGACATTTATCCCGGCGCTGACATTCGCGTGGAAAAGGTGGAGTATCTCGAACTGGACGGCGTGCCCTCGGCGGCCGCACAAAAGCTTCTGACGATCGGAAAACGATGAACCCACACGGCAATCCGAACTTTCCCGCCACTCGATGGACGCTGATTCGCCGGCTGAAGAGCCCCGACGCCACGGAGGCTCGCCGCGCGCTCGATGACGTCTGCGCGCAGTATTACTACCCTTTGTATTGTTTCATCCGGCACTACGGCCTCGATCACGATGACGCGCAGGACGCGCTGCAAGATTTCTTCTCGAAGCTGCTGCGGCTCGGCAGCTTCGAGGCGGCCAGCGCGAGCCGCGGCCACTTGCGGGGATTCCTCGCCACCGCGCTCCGGCGATTCCTCATCAACTGGCGCCGCGACCATTCGCATCGCACCCGCGAAATAAGCCTCGAGCCTGCTCCCTCGCACGGGGACCCCGAGGACCGCTACCGGCGCGAGCAGTTTCCCGACGCCGACACACCCGAAAGCATCCTCGATCGGCAGTGGGGCTTCGAACTCCTCCAGAGGGTGCTCCAGCGGCTCGGGGAAAATTACGCCGCCCGCGGCCGCATGAGCGTCTTCGAAACCCTGCGCCCCGTGCTCCTCGCCGGGGGCAGCCTGCGCGGCGAAGACACTCCACAGCTCGCCGCCGCGCTCGGCACCACGGAGGGCGCGGTGCGCGTGGCCCTCTCCCGGATGTTGCACGACTACCGCGCGATCCTCGAGGATGAAGTGCTCCACACGGTCGAATCTCCCGGCGAGGTGAACGCCGAGATCGCCGATCTGCTCCGCATTTTCCGCAGCGAGTAGGGCCTGCCCGCAAGGGCGCGGCGCGGGCGGTGGGGGACAATTTTCATCGCTGGGAAAAAATGCCCTGTAACGAACGGGCTCCTTTTGGGGTAATATTCTATGTGGACAAGAATATCATCCAACCTACGGGGGCGCCGGTCGGCGAACTCCCTGATCAAGAGGACGGGAAGGCTCCAAAGCGGGATGAGGGTGGGGTGTCATCGGGGGCGGAGGCTGCGGTGCAGCGGCAGTCGCGGGCGGGTGCACGCAAGGATGAGCTCTGCAATTGGGAGACTGTGGCGAGGTTGCTGGCAGTAGGTCTGGCAGGGGGGGCGAAGGGGCGTGTGACGGGGGACGGAGGTCCGGCAGCGAAGGAGGGCGAGGCAGGTCTGGAGGGAGGGAAACAAGGGAGTGCTGGAAACGCGTGGCGCCGACGGGACGACGCTGCATCGCACGAGTCTGGGGGGATTCGGTGCGCGGCGGCCTGATCTGGTCGGAGTGGGGGGAAGATGCCACAGGCGCTGCGCGGGAATAGCCCGCGCAGCGCTGGGGGCTGCGGCGCGCGCAGTGCCCTGGACTGCTCCAGCTTGCTGGAGCTTTTGGGGTCGGCGGAGCTTGCTCCGCGGCGGCGGGCGTCCACGCCGACCGATCCGTTTCCCCCCTCCACGGGCAGCAAGCTGCCGCCTCCGCAAAGCTCCAGCAAGCTGGAGCAGTCCAAGGCGCTGCGCGCGCGATGAATCCATCTCAAACCAGCCGAAACTTAACGCCATTCGGGGCAGGCCGCGCTTGCGCGAGCGGGGGCGGGCATGTTTGATGACGGCCCTTTATGTCCAGCCAGTTTGGTCACTCTTTTCGCATCTCCACCTGGGGTGAATCGCACGGTGGTGGAGTCGGCGTGGTGATCGATGGATGTCCGCCGCGGGTGGCCGTGAGCGAGGCGGAAATCCAAAAGGATCTCGACCGCCGGCGACCGGGGCAGAGCGAAATCGTGACCCCGCGCGATGAGGCGGATGAATGCCGGATTTTGTCAGGCGTGTTCCAGGGGCAGACGCTCGGGACGCCGATCTGCATCGCGGTGATGAACAAGGACGCGCGCCCGGAGGCCTACCGGGAAATGGAGGAAGCGTACCGGCCTTCGCATGCGGACTATACTTACCAGGCGAAATACGGGATCCGGAACTGGCAGGGCGGGGGACGGGCATCCGCGCGGGAGACGATCGGGCGGGTCGCCGCGGCGGCGGTGGCAAAGAAGGTGATGGCATCGCTTTTCCCAGCCGTGGAGATCGTGGCCTATGTGAAGACCGTCCATGAACTCGTGGCGGAGGTGGACCCGGAGACAGTGACGATGGAGCAGGTGGAGGCGAATATCGTGCGCTGCCCGGATGCCGCGATGGCGGAGCGGATGATCGGCTTCATCAAGCAAGTGCGGAGCGACGGCGACTCGGTGGGAGGAGTGATCGAGTGTGTGATTCGCGGGCTGCCGCCGGGGCTCGGCGAGCCGGTCTTTGACAAGCTCGAAGCGGAGCTGGCGAAGGCGATGATGAGCCTCCCGGCGACGAAGGGATTCGAGATCGGTTCGGGATTCGCAGGCACACGGCAAAAGGGCTCGGAGCACAATGACGCATTCGTGATGGAGGCGGGGCGGGTGCGGACGACGACGAATCGCTCGGGCGGCATCCAGGGCGGGATCAGCAACGGCGAGCCGGTGTTTTTCCGCGTCGCGTTCAAACCGACGGCGACCATTTTCCAGGCACAACAGACGGTGACGGTGTCGGGCGAAGCGACGGAGCTGAAGGCCCGCGGACGCCACGATCCATGCGTGCTCCCGCGCGCGGTGCCGATGGTGGAGGCGATGGCGGCGCTGGTGGTGTGCGACCACGCGCTGCGCCAGCGCGGGCAGGTGGGAGGAGCTGAGTGATGAGGTATGAGGTATGAGGCTGGAAGGACCGCGGCTTCCTTTCATACCTCTTGAGGTCGCGCGCACTGGGCGCATACTGCCGGGTATGACGCCACCGAGCGCGACCAGCTACCGAATGACGGCGCGGGAGTATTTCCAACTCCCCGAGGGGCCCCCGCATTTCCAACTCATCGACGGCGACCTCTATATGTCCCCCAGCCCACGGCGTTATCATCAGCGAATCTCCATGGACCTGAGCCTCCTGCTCGGGACCTATATCGAAGAAGCCGGCGTCGGCGAACTCTACGCGGCGCCGAGCGACGTACAGCTCGCGGATGACACGGTGCTGGAACCCGATCTCTACTATGTGAGTCGGGAGCGGGCGCACATTTTCACCGAGCAGGGAACACACGGCGCGCCGGATTTGGTCGTCGAGATTCTCTCACCGAGCACCGCGAAGATCGACGTGGGCCGCAAGCGCGAAATCTACGCGGAGAGCGGGGTGATCGAGATGTGGGTCGTCGCGCCCGAGACGCGGACGGTGGAGGTCTATCGGTTTCGGGACGACACGGCCGCGCCGGTCGCGACAGTGGGTGTCGATGGCACCCTGAGTTCACCGATCTTCCCCGGATTGACGCTGGCCGTGGCTGACATTTTCCGCGGTTGAGGACGCATGCTCGAACGGTCGTGGCGGGGGCCTGAGTTGATCGCCGCGATGAATTCCTCTCATCTGCTCTGGGTGGCGGCCGGCGTGGTCATCGTCTTCAAGGCATGGCAGGGCTGGCGGCTCGGGCTCGTGCGGCAGGTGATCAGCCTCGGCGCGCTGGCCGTGGGGATCGGCTGCGGAGTGCTCGGCGGGCGGGCCGTGGGTGCGATGCTGAGTTCGGTCCTGACCTTTCCGGAGCAAGTGCTGTCGGCGGTGGGTGGCTTGCTGCTGGGCTTCGGAGTCTTTGCGGCGATCTCGATTCTCAGCGCGATCCTTTTCAAAAAGACGAGCGATCAAGGCATCGCGCTGGTGCGTGTGGGTTACGGGCTGTCGGGCGCGGCGCTCGGCGCGTTTTATGGATTGCTGCTCGTGGGCGCATTCGCGCTCGGCTTGCGGCTCCTGGGAGTGGTCGCGGAGACGAAGCTCGCGATCGAAAAAAACGCCTACCTCGCCGGAGGCAAGGTCCGTGCGCCCGACCCGTTCGCGAAGCGTCTCGCCACGGTCAAGGCATCGATCGAGGCCGGCATGGTGGGCGCCGTGCTGCGAAAGGTCGATCCGCTGCCGGAGACAACTTATTCCACGCTCACCAAGCTCGCGGCGCTGGTTTCCGATTCGCGCTCCATCGGGCGCTTCCTCGGCACCGAGGGCGTGCGCCCGGTGATGGATCATCCGAAGGTCGTGGCTCTGCTCAGCGACCCGGAGGTGAGCAAGGCGATCGCGCAGCGGCGCTATCTCGCGCTGCTCTCCAATCCCCGGGTCGTCGCGGCTGCGGACGACCCGGATATCTCGAAACGCCTGCGGTCGATCGACTACGAGAAAGCGCTCGACGCCGCGCTGCGCAAGCCGCCAGGCGAGAGGTGAAGACTTCGCGCTCGCGCCGGGCGCGGCCATTTACTAATCACTGATCCGCCCTCCCCACTCACCATGTCAGTCCGCTACATCCCCACCATCGGCCTCGAAGTCCACGTGCAACTCAAGACGGCGAGCAAGATGTTTTGCGGCTGCGCGGTGGAATATGGCGCGCGGCCAAATTCAAATACCTGTCCGGTGTGCCTCGGTTATCCCGGAGCGCTGCCGGTGATGAACGAGGAGGCGCTGAAGATGACCGCGCTCGCGGGGCTGATGCTCGGGTGCGCGATCCCCGAGGTCTGCAAGTTTGACCGGAAGAATTACTTCTACCCGGACATGCCGAAGAACTACCAGATCACGCAATTCGACCAGCCGATCTGCGCGGGCGGCGCGGTGTCGCTGCACGATCTCGCGTATCCGAAGGACGTGCAGAAAAACATCCCGCATCCGGGAAAGAAGGTCGGCCTCACGCGAATTCATCTGGAGGAGGACGTGGCGAAGTCGTTCCACTTCGAGACGACGAGCGGCATCGATTTCAACCGCGCCGGAACGCCGCTCATGGAAATCGTGAGCGAGCCGGAAATCGACACTCCGGAGGAGGCGTTTGCGTATCTTACTTCGCTCCAGCAGATCCTCGTCTATGGCCGCGTGAGCGATGCGGACATGGAGAAAGGGCAGATGCGCTGCGATTGCAACGTGTCGGTGCGGCCCGAAGGTCAGGCGGAACTCGGCACGAAGATCGAGATCAAGAACATGAACTCGATCAGTGCGGTGCGGCGCGCGGTGGCTTTTGAGATCGAGCGGCAGACAGCGGCGCTCGAGCGCGGGGAGAAGCTCATCCAATCCACGCGGCGCTGGGACGATGATGCCGGCCAGACCTATCAAATGCGGACGAAAGAGAGTTCGCACGACTACCGCTACTTTCCTGATCCCGATCTGATCCCGGTGAAGACGAGTGTCTTCATGGAGGAAGTGCGCGGGCGCCGCCCAGAGTTGCCGGCGGAGAAGCGGGAGCGCTTCGAGCGGGACTTCGGCGTGACGGCGTACGACGCCAACGTGCTCGCGAGCGAACGCGTGCTCGCGGATTATTTCGAGACCGCGGCGAAAGGCGCGCGGAAGCCCAAGTCGCTCGCGAACTGGGTGCTCAACGATCTGCTCAGCGCGCTGGCTGCGGCGGGGAAGTCGATCGTCGAGACTCCGATCTCCGCGCCGCAACTCGATGAACTGGTGAACCTGATCGACGCCGGCGGGATCAGCGGCAAGCAGGGAAAGGAAGTTTTCGCCGAGATGTTCGCGACCGGGAAGACCGCGGGTCAGATCGTGGAGGAAAAAGGACTCAAGCAGGAGAGCGACACCGGGGCGCTCGACGCGCTCTGCGATCAAGCCATCGCGGGGAGTCCGAAGGCGGTCGCGGAATACAAGGCGGGCAAGCTCCAGGCGATCAACGCGATCAAAGGCC
>JANOAZ010000151.1:0-18796 GCA_031411395.1 Chthoniobacteraceae bacterium | reverse complement strand
GTCCCGTGAAGCCAAGGCAGCGCGCGCGAAGGAACCTGTCATTCCGACCGAGCGAAGCGAGTGGAGGAATCTCTCGCATCCGCGGGCGGAGGTGGCGCGGAGCATGGCTCGAACGGCTCCGCACCGCCGCTGTCCGCGGATGCGAGGGATTCCTCCACTCCGCTCCGCTCCGGTCGGAATGACAGGTTTTCCGATGCGGCTCAGGGCCGCGGGCTCGTCTTCGCTTCGGTGGGGAAATCCGCGGGAACTTTCTGCGTGACCTTGCCGGTCGCCGCCCACTCCACACCGCGCCGCAGTGTGGTCGCGAAGCCCACGTCCTTGATCGCATCGAGCGCGTGGCCCAGCGCCGTGTGGAAGACGCGGCCCTTGCCGTAGCTGATCGCGAAGAGCAAAGGCTCATCTTCACCGCTGCCGCCCGTGGCGGGATCCGACATGGCGCTGGCGAGCACGGTCACGTTTTGCGCCGGGCCGCGCAGACGATCGTAGAGTTCGTCCTTGGTGTGCATCCATTTGGCCGGCAGGCCGGCGGTGATCGGGTGCTCGGGCGCACGCGTGACCATGAGAAATTCGTGCTGTTTGCCGTGATGTCCGCCGCTGCCGGGCGTGGTATCCGGCGTCCACTTTCCATCGCGCAGGCGCAGCCACGGCCCCGACTTCTCATTGCGCCCGCCCCAGCCGCCCACGCCGATCATCTCGTTGTAGGCCTTCCATTCGGGGAAGGAATTGTTCGCCGCATGCACGGGCACAAAACCGCCGCCGCCGCTCACGTATTTCTCAAAGGCATCCTGCGCGGCAGGCGACCAGAGCGCCCCGTTGTAGTTGGACACGACGACTTGATACGCCGCGAAGTTCGGCACAAAGGCAGCCATGTCTTCGCCCTTCGCGGGCGAGGTCGCGACGTCCACCTTCGCGAGACCGCCTTCCTCGAGGATTTGCTTGAGGACCGGCGAGGTGGTTTTCCAGTCGTGATTATTCTGGCCGTCGATGAGCAGGACTTTGAGCGGTGCGGCGTGGGTGGTAATCGCGAAGGCGAACGAAGTGAGGATGAGGAGGACGGTTTTTTTCATGGGAGTAATCGGTGTGACGTCGGGCCAATCGTAGCAGCCGACGTCAGGAGGCTCTGATCATATCTTCGGGCGCGGCGTGAGCCTCCTTACGTCGGCTGCTACTTGGCGTAGCCCGCTTTGGGCGTGCCGTCGTCGTTGAGTTTGCCGCAAGTCCAGAGCAAGCCGCGCGTGACGAGGTCGAGATACACCGGCGACTCCATGGTGGAGTTGAAGTGCCCGAGCGTGGTGGTGAACGTTTTCCCTTTCTCGAGTTGGTTCACCCAGATCACCACGTGGTCCTTCTTCGTGTCCTCGCCGTAGGCCTGCGCGAGCGGCGTGGCCGTCGCCCACACCTTGTCGTTCTTGTAGAGTTCGTCCTTCGGATCGAGCCACTCGGTCGGGAAGCCTTTCATCACCGGGTGCTCCGGCTTGATGTTTTTCACCAGGAGGTCGCGATTCTTTTCGTGGCTTGTCGAAGTGATGCCGATGGCCTTCCTCCATTCGTCGGTCTTCGCCGTGCGATAGCTGTGCGAGGAGCAATGCAGGAAGACGCCAGCCACTCCCGCCTTGTGGGCGGCTGCGATTCCTTCGACGAAGGCGACATCTTCAATCGCGCCGAAACATTCGTTGTGAACGACGACGTCGTAGCCCTTCCACCACTCGGGCTTCAGGTAGATCGAGACCTTGTGCAGACGCTCGTTCGTCTTCTCCGGCGCTTCCTCGTGGACGATCGTCCACTCGACGTTCGCCCTCGCAGTGATGCCCTCGCTGAGGATGCGTTTTTGATTCGTGTAATCGTGGCAGCAACCCCCGCAGACCATGAGGGCGCGGATCGGCTTGGGAGCATCGGCGGCGAAGGCGCACGAAGCCGCGAGTAGGAGGAAGGAAATCCGAAACCCGAATTTCGAAATCCGAAACAAGCTCGAAGGAAGTGAAAACATAAAAACGAGGAGGAGGCGCTATCGTGGTTTCCCAGCGTCTCGAAAATTCGAATTTGTTTCGGATTTCGAGTTTCGAATTTCGGATTTTCCGCTGCTACTTTCCGCCCGGGCCGAAGCCCTTTGCCGGAGTGCCGTCGTCATTCAACTTGCCGGTGGCCCACAGCACTCCGCGGGTCACGAGATCGAGGTAGCGCGCGTCGGCCACGGTCTCATTGTTGTGGCCGATCGTGGTGCTGAAAACGCGCGTTTTCTTCGGGCCGAATTCATTCGTCCAGGCGACCACGGTTTCCACTTCCTTGGTTCCGGTCACCACTTGCTTGCCGTCCGGGCCTTTCTCCTTCACGGGTTGCATCTGCTTGCCGCTCGCGACTCCTTTGCCGGTGAGGATCTGGATGTTGTTGTAGAGTTCCTCCTTGATCGTCGTCCAGTTGGCGAGGCCCTTGGTGATCGGCGAGGCTTTGTCGGTGAAGGTGATCGCGACCGGTTCCTGCGGGCCGTGGCTGGTGGATTGAAGGCCGAGGTATTCAAACCAGCGGGCATTCTCCGCGCCGGCAGCGACCGGCTTTCCGTACTCGCCGAAGCGGTAGCTGTGCATCGCGCAGTGCAGGTTCACGCCGGGGGTGCCGTCCTTGTGCGGTTTGATCACGCCATCGATCACCGCGAGATCCGCGACCGCGGCGGAGCATTCGTCGTGGATCACCAGGTCGTAGCCCTTGGCGTAATCAGGGTTCCCGTAGATCGACAGCGGCGGCTTGGTGCTCTTGTCGTCGGAATGAATCTGCGTGACGACGAGATTCGCGCGAGCTTCGAGGCCTTCCTTCAGGATATCCTTCTGCTTGGCATAGTCATGGCAGCAGCCGCCGGTGATGAGCAGGACTTTGAGGGGAGCGGCGGCGCGCAGAGCGGGTGCAGATGCGGACGCGAGGGTGAGGAGGAGGAGTGCGGGGAGGAGACGGAGTTTCATGGGAAAGTGGGGCGAGAGTAGGCGGGAAATGAGGCGCGTCGAGGCAATGTTGCCGCGGCCTCAGCCCGCGGATTGCGCGCGAAATGCGCCGGGCGGGAGACCGGTGAGCCGGCGAAAATGCCGTGTAAAAGCGCTCTGATCGCAGAAGCCGGTGGCAAGGGCGATATCGGCGAGACTCTCGCCGGTGGTGGTGAGCCGATGGAGCGCTTCGTCGATCCGCACTTTCATCACGAGCTGCCTCGGCGTGAGGTGGAAGAGCCGCTGCACGAGCTGGGCAAAATGATGCGGAGACAGGCCGCATGCGGCGGCGAGTTCCTCGATCCCCGGCGGGTTGTCGATCCGCGCCTGCACTTGCTCCAGAGCTCTCGCCAGCTCGGTGAAGCCGCGTGCTTTCACCCCGCGCGGGGAGGTCTCCACGTCGCGCGTGATGCCGGCGACGCCGACGATTTTCCCGGTCGCCACGTCGCGCACGGGATACTTGTTGGTCAGCCCCCAGCCGCGCTGCCGGCTGGGGTAGAGATGCAGCTCCAGCGAATCAAGGATGGGCCGGCCGGTGGTGACGACACGCTGATCCTGACGCTCGTAGCGCGCGGCGAGCGCTGCCGGATAGAAGTCCGACGGACGACCGCCGAGCAGCCGCGACTTGTCGGAAAAAGCGCAGCGTTCGACGAGGGTGCGATTGACCACGAGATAACGGCCGGCGCGATCCTTGATGAAGAAGACGACATTGGGCAGGTCGTCGAAAAGCCGTTCCAGCGGGAGGGCGAGGCCGAGGCCGGCGACTTCCACGCGGGCAATCATGGCAGGCGCCGGGTTTTGTTTGGGGGCGGCGGGCACGCGGGTTTCATAGCCCGGAAGCGCCACGCGGAGCAATGGGCGCGTCGCCTCAGAGGGCGTTTAGAAAGTCGAATGCGGGCGGTCTTACTCTTTGTCTTGCACCTGCTCCTGCTCCTCCGAGCTTCATGGGAGCAAGAGCAAGAGCACGACAAAGAGGATGAGATTGGTGTCCATTCGGGAATTTTTAGATGCCCGCTCAGGCGAAGCGATCGGGCGAAAGCATCGCGAGATCGAAGTGCGGCGGTTCGCCGTCGATGAGTTGCGCGGCGAGTTCGCCGGTGACCGGCGCGAGGCTCAGGCCCATCATCGCGTGGCCGGTGGCGATGAGGAGATTCTCCGCCGCCCGCGTCCGGCCGAGGTAGGGCAGGCCATCCGGCGAGCAAGGCCGCAGGCCGCTCCACGGCGCGATGCCATCGAAGTGTTCGCGGCGGAAACGCGGGTAGTATTGCGGCAACGCCCGGAGGATTCCCTCGACGCGACGCTGGCTGATCCGCTCGTTCATGCCCGCGATCTCCATGGTGCCGCCGACCCGGAGTGCGCCGCCCATCGGCGTCACCGCCACGCGTGCTTCGGTGAGGATGGAGCAAATCTGCGGGAGTTCGACCGGGTGGGGGAGCGTGAGGCTGTAGCCTTTGCCCGCCTGCATCGGCAGGCGCAACCCCAACTCGCGGACCAGGCCAGCGGACCACGCGCCGCCCGCGAGGATGAACTCGTCGCCTTCGATCTCGCCATTCGTGGTGCGCACCGCGGCGAGCCGTGAGCCGTCCCGCCGCCAGCCTATCACCTCGGCATCGAGCATCGCATCTCCGATCCGTCGCTCCATCGCCGCGACGTAGCGTTCCGGTTGAAGATGGCAGTCGCGTGGAAAATAGACGCTGCCCTCGATGTCCATGGTCACCTGCGGATCGAGCGCGGCGGTTTGTTTCGCATCGAGCACTTCCGCGGGGATTCCGAGTTCGCGCGCTCGCGCCGCCGTGCGCGCTTCCTCGTCGAGCGCGTGCCGCGTCTTGCACAGCATCAGCAGTCCTTTTCGCACCAGCCCGCATTCATCCGCGATCTGCTCGTAGGCCGCGCGGCTGGCCAGATGCAGATCGCGCAGCAGCGGGGCGACGCGCTCGACCTGCTCGCGCGTGCTCGCCCGCCAGAAACGCCACGCCCACATCAGCAAATCCCAATCGAGGCGCGGCTGAATGTAGAACGGTGACTCCGGATTCCACATCCACCGCAGCCCGACCGCGACCATGCCCGGCGCCGCGAGCGGAATGAAGTGACTCGGCACGACCATGCCGGCATTCCCCAGCGAGGAGCCGCGCCGCATCCGCGCGCTCTCGATCACCGTGACGCGATGCCCGCGCCGCACGCACTCGGCGGCGGCGCTCAGCCCGATGACTCCCGCGCCGACAACGACGACGCGCTTCACTTTTTCTTGCTGAGCAGCCACTCGTCCACGCGCTGCTCGAGCAGTGAAAGCGGCATCGCACCGCCGAGCAGGATGATGTCATGGAATTCCTTCACGTCGAACGCCGCGCCGAGTTGCCGCGTCGCGCGGGCGCGCAGTTCCCTGATCTTCAGCTCGCCGATCTTGTAGGCGAGCGCCTGGCCGGGCCACGAGATGTAGCGATCCACTTCGTTGACGATGTCCTGCTCGGACTTCGGCGCGTTCTCGCGGAAGAAGACGATCGCCTTCTCCCGATCCCAATGAAACGCGTGGATGCCGGTATCGACCACGAGCCGCACGGCGCGCCACATCTCGTAGGTGAGCTGTCCGAATTTGCTGTAGGGATCGTCGTAGAGCCCGAGTTCGTCGCCGAGCGATTCGCAGTAGAGCGCCCAGCCTTCCACGTAGCCGGTGTATTCCGCGTGCTGGCGGAAGCGAGGCAGCTTGCCCTGCTCCTGCGCGAGCGCGAATTGCAGGTGATGTCCGGGCACGCATTCGTGCAGCGAGAGTGCCATCATTTCCCAGCGCGGACGGCTCTCGGGCTTGTAGGTATTCACAAAGTAGGTGCCGGCCCGCGAGCCGTCGGCCGCGAGCGGGCGGTAGTAGGCGGCGCTGGTGTCGGGTGCGGTCTTTGCGGGGATGGCTTCCACGCCGTAGGGCGCGCGGGGCAGCGTGCGGAAGAGCTTCACCAGCGTCGGATCGATGCGCTTCGCGGTGGCCTGGTATTCGAGAAGAAGCTGCTTCTCATCGGCGCAGTAGAAGCGCCGGTCGGTGCGCAGCGTGTGGAAAAACTCCGGCAGCGTGCCCGTGAAGCCGGCCTGCGTTTTCACCTTCTCCATCTCGCCGCGAATGCGCGCCACCTCGCCGAGACCGATCTCGTGAATCTCCTTCGGCGTGAGCTCCGTCGTGGTGAAGCTGCGAGCGACGAAAGCGTAGAGCGCCTCGCCTCCCGGCAGCCGCCATGCGCCGACGCCGTCGAGGCACGCGGGCAGATACTCGGCGGCGAAGAACTTCTGGAAGCGCTGAAAGGCCGGCAGCACCGACTCCCCGATTGCTGCGGTCGCAGCGTTCGTGAGTCGCTCGCGATCCGTGGCGCTGACGCCGGCTGCGAAGTGCTGGAGCGGTTTGAAGAAAGGGCTCTGGGCGGGCTTCGCCACGAGCTGCTTTTCGATCTGCCCCGGCAGCCGTTGCATCGTCACCTTCGGCTGCACCATCCCTCGGCGCATGCCCTCGCGCATCAGCGCGATGGTCTGATCCATGTAGGCGCCGAAGCCGCGCAGGCGCGCGATCCAGTCCTCGTAGTCCTTCACCGTTTCAAAGCGCAGCGCGTCTCCCAGTTCATCCTCGGTTTGAATGCCGACGCGCTGATCGAGCGGGATCAAGTGGCGGCCGAAGCGAAAGCCCTCGATCGCACGCTCGTAGTTCAAGCGGAACATATCGTAGTTGAGCCGATCCGGCGGCGTCAGCGCGTCGCGCTGGATCGCACCGAGGCGTTCGAGGACCTGCGCGTCGCGGGCATGTTCCCGCTCGATGGCCGCGAGGCTGAGGTCGGGCCAGCGATCGTTCCAGCGACGGTCGCCGAGTTGCGAAGCCCACGTCGGCGAGGTCTCCATGGTGTGCTCCCACTCTTCCTCGAAAATCCGGTGAAGTTTCCGCGCATCATCCTCCGCGGCGAAGGACGCGAAAACCGGGAGCGCGAGCAGGAGAAGTGAGACGAGAGCTTTCATGGAAAAGTGCGAATACCGAAACGGAAGGGATCGTGCCCGTCGAAAAGGAGCGTGGCTTCGGCGGTCACGAAGGAGGTTCCGGTGATCGTCGGTTCGATCATTCCCTGCGCGCGATCGAGCCAGCGGTAGCTGCCGCGGAAGGTGCTGCCGACGATGCTTTCCTGCACCAACACGCCGCCCTCCGCGAGCCGGCCATCGGCGGCGAGGCAGGCAAGTCGCGCGCTCGTGCCGGTGCCGCAGGGCGAGCGGTCGTAGGCCTTGCCGGGGCAGAGCACGAAATTGCGCGCGCCATGATAAAGGATCACGTGATCGACCTCCGGGAAGCCCTGGGCATTCACCGCGAGCCGCACGCGCCATGCGAAGTCGGTGAGCGCTTCCACATTCCCAAGGTCGATCCTCTGGCCGTGGCCGTCGATGAGGAAGAACCAGTTGCCGCCGTACGCCACATCGCCGGTGATGCGGCCGATGCCAGGCACGTCGATCGCGGCGGTCGTTTTGCGAAAAGACGCGACGTTCGTGACCGAGACCGAGCCATCGGCATGAAGCGTGGCGGTGACGGTGCCTGCCGCAGTCTCGATCCGATGCTCGCCGGCGCCGATGCGGCCGAGGTGCGCGAGCGTGACGATGAGCCCGATCGTGCCGTGGCCGCACATGCCGATGCAGCCGGCATTGTCGAAGAAGATCACGCCCGCCGCGCCCGAGCCGTCCCGCGGCTCCACGAGCAGCGCGCCGACGAGCACATCCGAGCCACGCGGCTCGGTGATCACCGCGCGCATGAAGTCAGCATGCCGCTCGCGCAGCACCGCCAGCCTTTGCGCCACGCTCCCGGTGCCGAGCTCCGGCCCGCCGGAGACGACCACACGAGTCGGCTCACCGCCCGTGTGCGAGTCGATGACCTGGACGCGCAGCGGGATCACTTGAGCTTCGGCGCCTTTGGCGCGGCGGCGATTCCCTCGTGGATGATCTTCAGCACGGCCTTGCGTTCGGCGCCGGTGAGCGGGAGGCGCGGGGCGCGCGTCCATTCGCGGCCGAGGCCGCACTCCTGCACGCAGAGCTTGATGTACTGCACGAACTTCACGTGGACATCGAGGTGCAGCAGCGGCGTGAACCAGCGATAGACCTCGCGCGCCTTTGTCCACTCGCCAGCCTGCATCAGTTCCCAGAGCCATTGATTCTGCGCGGGAAAAGCGATGCCCGTCCCGGCGACCCAGCCGTCGATGCCGAGCACGGCGCTCTCGACCACGAGGTCATCCACGCCGGTGAAAATCGCGTAACGGTCGCCGACCATATTTCGCAGATCGGTGATGCGCCGCGTATCGCCGCTGCTCTCCTTGATCGCGATGAAGTTCTTCACGCTCGCGAGGCGCGCGAACGATTCCGCGGTGAGATCGTTCCCGTAGCTGATCGGGTTGTTGTAGATCATCAGCGGCAGCGCGGTCGCCTTCGCCACGGTACGGAAATGGGCGAGGCGCTCCTCGGGATCGGGCGAGCGGTAGCTCATCGGCGGCAGGACCATGCAGCCGTCGGCCCCGAGCTTTTCGCAGTCGCGAACGTAGCGGGTTGCTTCCGCGGTGGCACCTTCCGCCACACCGCTGAGCACCGGCACACGACCACGCACCGCCTTCACCATCTCGCGCAGCACGAGCCGCTTTTCGTCACCGGAGAGCGTTTGATTTTCCCCGAGCGAACCGAGGAAAACGAGGCCGGTGATGCCGCTGGCAATGAGCGCCTCGGCGTGCCGCGCAGTGCCGTCGAGGTCGAGCGAACCATCCTTGTGCATCTGCGTGGTGATGGCGGGAAAAACGCCGCGCCACAAATGCGCGGAAGGTTGGGGAGGCTTGGGAGGTCGGGGTTTCACGAAAGCGAATTTAGCGATCGAGGCCGGCGGAATCTTGTCTGAATCCCGCAGCGCACTCCGTGGATTTAGACAAGAAACCTCGCCCGATGCTGGCATGATGGAGCGCATGTTCCCTCCCGCGATCCTCCAGTCCCGGCACGCCATCGCCGCTTTCCTCGTTGCCTCGCTCGCCAGCGCCAGCGCACTCGCGCAGGCGCCTTCATCGTCGCCGAAGCCGGCGTGGCCATTCGCGGCGCGCGCGACGCCAGCGCCTCTCGCAAAGCCGGCCGCCGGGGCCGCCGCGGAAAACACCATTTCAGCCGATCGCACGGCGCTCCTCGCGGAAGTGGCCGGCATCGTCGCACCGGGTGCGCCCGGAGCGGTGTGTGCGTTCGGGCCGGGGGCGTTCGCGCTCGTGGGCGGGAAGGAAGGGAAGAGCGCCATGCTCCCGGTGGTGGCAGCGACGCGGTGGGAAAAGGGGCGCGTCGTCGCGTTTGGACACAACGGCTACCTCGGCGCCGTGGACGACGCGGAGACTGCGCGGTTGCTGGTCAATGCCGTGCGCTGGAGCGGGGGTGAGGTGCAGAAGCCGAAGGTGGCTGTGGTGAAAATCGCGGCTCTTCTCGCGCATCTGAAGAGCAGCGGATTCAACGCCGACGCGATCGAGGGCGATGGGTGGAGCGGGCGACTGGGCGCGGTGCGCGTGCTCGTGGTCGATGCGCATGCGATCGGGGAAAGGGACGTCGAGCCGATCGCGAAGTTCGTGCGCGGCGGCGGCGGGCTCGTGACCGCGGCGACCGGCTGGGGCTGGGCCTCGCTGCATCCGGGGAAAACGCTGGTCGCGGACTTTCCCGCGAACCAACTCCTCTCACCCTCCGGCCTCGTCTTCGCCGAAGGCACACCTGACAAGACCAAACCCACCGGCTACACGACCGGCGGCGCGCTCGATCTGCTCAGCGCCAGCGCCGCGCTCGACGCCGTGCTCGCACAGTCGCAAGGCAAAGGCACGCTCGACACTGCGCAGCTCACGCAGGCGGGCGTCGCCCTCTCGCAAGCCATGCGCTCAGTCCCAGCGGGCGACAAGCTGCTCCTCCCGCGTCTCACTGCGCTGCGCACGCTGCCGGCGGCCAGTGATTTTCCGCGTGCGGACAAACCGCTGAAAGCCACGGATGCACTCTCACGCCTGCTCTTCACCCAAAATCTCGAGCTGCTCAAACAAACCAAACCCGAGGAAATCCGTGCGCATCCCGCGGGCGATCTCTTCCCCGGCGCCGTGCCGAAGAACGCGCTGCGGGAGAAGGCGAAGATCGTCTCGATCGACACCGCTGTCCCTGGCTGGCACAGCACCGGGCTCTACGCGGCGCCGGGCGAATTGATTCGCGTGCAAGTCCCCGCCAACGCCGCAGACAAGAAGCTCGCGATCCGCATCGGCTGCCACAGCGACGCGCTCTGGCATCTGGAGGAATGGAAACGTCCGCCGGAAATTTCGCGGCGCGACCCGATCACGCAGGCGCAGGCGACGGCGGCGAATCCGTTCGGCGGGCCGATCTACCTCGAGGTGCCCGGCGATTGCCCGCTCGGTGTGATCACGGTGACGATCGGCGGAGCGGTCGAGGCGCCGCACTTCATCCTCGGGAAGACGACCGTGATGGAATGGAAGGCGAAGCTGCGCAGTGCGCCCGGCCCATGGGCGGAGCTGGAGACGAAGAAGATCATCCTCAGCGTGCCTTCGGAAAAAATCCGGCAGCTCGACGATCCCGAGGCGCTGATGAAATTCTGGGATCAGGTGCTCGACGCCCAGGCCGATCTCGCCGCCATCCCGCGCGACCGCAAACGCCCGGAGCGGATCGTGCCCGATGTGCAAATCTCCGCCGGCTACATGCACAGCGGCTACCCGATCATGACCTTCCTCGACAAGTCCGTGGAGCACTCGCTCTCCCTCGCCGAGATGAAGCAGGGAAGCTGGGGCCACTTTCACGAACTCGGCCACAATCACCAGCAAGGCCCGTGGACTTTTGACGGCACGACCGAGGTAACCTGCAATCTTTTCTCCCTCTACTGCATGGAGACGCTCTGCGGTAAACCGCCCGGCCAGGGCCACGACTCGATGAAGCCCGAAGCCGTGGACAAACGCCTGCGCACGTACCTCTCAATGAGCGACAAGTTCAGCCGCTGGAAGAGCGACCCCTTCCTCGCGCTCACGATGTATCACCAGCTCCGCGGCGGCTTCGGCTGGGAGACCTACAAGAAAGTCTTCGCCGAATACCGCGACCTGCCAAAGGCCGAGCAGCCGAAGAATGACGACGAAGAGCGCGATCAATGGCTGGTGCGCTTTTCCCGCGCCGCGGGGAAAAATCTAGGGCCGTTCTTCGAGGCCTGGGGCGTGCCGACGAGCGACAGCGCGCGGGCGTCGATCAAAGAGCTGCCCTCGTGGATGCCCGCGGACTGGCCAAAATAACTCGGAGGGACGCGCTCCCGCGCGCTCCCACGACCAGCGCCTGCTTCCTCCGCCCACGGAAGTTTGGGACCCGCGGGAGCGTGTCCCTCCGTGGGGGAGGAGCGCGGTTGCGCGTTACTTCACCTGGATCAGCTCGATCTCGAAGATCAGCGTCTCGTTCGGGCCGATCGGGCCGCCGGGGGTGCCGCTCTCGCCGTAGGCCAGCTTCGAGGGGATGTAGAGTTCGATCTTGCCGCCTTCTTTCGCGAGCTGCACGCCCTCGGTCCAGCCGGGGATGACGCGGTTCAGCGGGAACTCGATCGGCTCGCCGCGCTTGTAGGAGCTGTCGAATTCCTTGCCGTCGAGCAGCGTGCCCTTGTAGTGGACCTTCACCGTGTCGGTGGCCTTCGGGCTCTTGCCCGTGCCTTCCTTGGTGATCTTGTACTGGAGACCGCTCGCGGTCGTTTTGACGCCTTCTTTCGAAGCATTCGCTTTGAGGAAGGCGGCGCCTTTTTCGGTGGGTGTTTCAGCCATAAGAGTGAGGGGTGCGAGGGTGAGCGCGGCGATGCCGAGCAGGTGGAGGGGTGAGATTTTCATCGCGCGGAAGCTAGAGCAGTCCGCGCCTGCGATACAACCACAGAGACGCGATGGGAGTACGGAACGAAGAGGACCGCGGATGACGCGGATTTGCGCGGATTACGCGGATTTTCCGGCAGCGTAATCCGCGTTAATCCGCGTCATCCGCGGTTTCTTCGACCCGGCAATTCGCAGATGAAGTGCCTGCTGCGGAAGTGCGGCGCACTTCCCTCCGCGCCGCGATGGTTCATTCCTGCGACCGTGGCAGCGGGTCGCCGGTTTTGATTTTTCCACCGTCCACCGACCAGCGATAGATCGGCGCTTCGTGGCCTTTGCGCAGCTCGCGATGCAGCTCGGGTGCGTCGCGTTTTTGCAGCATGAACTCGGTGACCCCTTCGGCCTGGCAGCTCAGCACTTTGCAGTATCCCTTGGCCTCGCGCGGCTCGCCGATCACGCGGGAAAAGCCGGGCGCGAGCGGCGCGGCATCGCGGCTCAGGACGAGGAAGCTGTAGGGCAGGCTGCGCAGATCGATGCTCAGTTCCTTCCCAAACTCCGCCCAGCGCCCGTCGCGAAACGCCGCCTCCGGTGGCGCGCCAAAGTGGTGGCACCAATGCCGCTCATTCCACGGCGCCAGCATGCCGCAGCGCGCCTGATGCGTGCAGGGCGCGACGACCGTGAATCCCCCGGGCAGCAGGCGATCGCGAATCTCGCTCAAGCGGCGGCTGTCGGCGTGCGTGCCGGCTTCGACCCAGACGATCTCGCGGGCCCGGGCTGCGAGCGCGAGGAGTTCGTCGAGGGCCGCGGGCGGGAGTTCGTTGGCCACATGACTCACGAGCAGCAGCGTGTCGGGTTCGAGTTTTGCAAAGCGCCGAACCTCCACGCCGGGGAACGTCTGCCGCGCCCGCTCCGTCGCGAAGCGAAGCGCCAGCGCCGAACGGTCGTGCAGCGCGAGCGTCCGGATCTGCGGCCACTCCGCGAGGACACGCCGGCCCGCGATCCCGCTGCCGCAGCCCCAGTCGATCGCCGCGAGGCTCCGCGGCACCCAGCCGCGCCGACGCAATTCGCGTAGGACGGCGTCCCATTTCCAGCCGATGCGTTCGCCAAAGGTCGAGTCGTAGAGCGCCAGATCTTCCTCCAGCCGCCAGTAATCCTGCGCGCCCGCCGTGCCGGTGAGGAAACGTTCGCGCATGCGGTTGAGCGCGGTGATTTGGATCTTGGTAAAGTGTTTCGTCATTCTCCCAGCAGTTTCGTCAGCCGCTGCTCGCGGATGCCGTAGAATTCGCACAGCTCGCGGAAGCGCGTCCGCAGCGGCTCGCCATCGACGGGCTGCTTACGACGGTGAGCCGCGAGCATCAGATTCTTGCTCGTGTGCTCCGGCGAGATGAACTCGAAGACGCTCGCCTTGTAACCGCGGATTTCGAGCAGCAGCGCGCGCAAGCCATCGGTGAGCAACTCCGCCTCGCGCTCGGCGAGGATGCCATGGCGCAGCACATCGCGGAGCACCGGCGGCGGCTGAAGCTGCGCGCGGATTTCCTGGTGGCAGCACGGCGCGGTGACGATCAGCGACGCGCCCGCGGTGATCGCCTGGAAGAGCGCGTCATCCGTCGCCGTGTCACACGCGTGCAGCGCGATCAGCACATTGACGGGACCGTCCGGCTGGAACTCCCCGATCGCGCCCCGCACGAAGTGGAGACCATCGCAGGCGAGATCGCGCGCCGTCTTTTCCGTGAACGCCACGAGGTCCTCGCGCATCTCCACGCCGGTCACTTCCGCGGCAATCCCGCGCTCCCGCAGAAACGCATGGGTGGCGAAGGTGAGGTAGCCCTTCCCTGCGCCCATATCGAGCACGCGCAACTCGCGGCGCTCGCGCAGCGGCGAGTCATCGAGCAGGTGGCCGAGCAACTCGGTGAAGCGCTGGATCTGCCGCAGTTTATCCGCCATCGCCGGGCGCGGCTCGCCTGCGGCGTTCGTGACGCCGAGCGCGCGGAGGAAAGGCGCGGCCCCATCGAGCGGCGTGGCCTTGGTGCGATCGTGGTCGGGCGATGGAGCGACGATGAATTTCGGCCGACTCGCCTTGAGCGCACCCGCGCGCCACTGCCAGTCGCCGCTCGTGGTGAAAAGATAGCCGCGAGCGAACTCCGCGCCGAGCAGTTCGCCCACGCGAGCCACGCCGGCCTCGAGGTCGAAGTTCTTCGTCACATCCCGCCGCTCGTGATGGAAAACGAGCGAGAGCTTCGGCGCACCTTTGATCTCCACGAGCCGCCCGTACACGTTGTGGAGATCGGGCTCTCCGCCGCTGGGCTCGCTCAGCGTCAGCTTCACGAAAGTGCGATCGGCCAGGCTGGCGCGCAGCTTTTCGAGAAAGGGAAGTGGCACAAGGCGGATTACGGCCCACGCGCGGGGCAAGTCAATCAGCGGCGCGAAACTCACCGCTTGCCACTGGCGGTCGCCGACCCGAACGTGCCGGCGGCTGACAGATGATCGCTGCGGGGCGCGAGCCCCGGAGAGGAAAGTCCGAACACCTTCAGGCAGCATGCCGCGTAGAATGCGCGGGGGCGCCGGGCGAAAGCCGGGCGCGATGGAAAGTGTCACAGAAAACAAACCGCCCGCGGCTGCTTCGAAAGAAGAGGCTGCGGGTCAGGGTGAAAAGGCGGGGTAAGAGCCCACCGCCCGGCGCGCAAGCTCCGGGGCACGACAAACCCCATGCGGTGCAAGACAAAACAGGGAGCGGTTGCCAGACCCGCCTCGCGCAAGCGGGGCAGCTTCCGGGTAATAGTCGCACTCCCGCGCAAGCGGAGCGGGACGCGCAAGCGGCCCGAGAGAAATGATCATCCAAATCCGCGGGCAACCGCGGAGGGACAGAATTCGGCTTATCGTCAGCCACCTTTTTTGGGAAAGTTGAGAGTTGGGGGGGAAGTTGAGAGTTGAGGGTTGAGAGTTGAGAGGCGACAAGGTGCACGCGTCGCGGCAAGGGCGTCGCCTCGCACTTTTTTTTTGTGCGCCTCTCAACACTCAACTCTCAACCTCTTTGAACCACTGGCTGGCAAAGTCTGAGCCCGCATCCTACGCGTGGGCGACGTTCGTGAAAGACGGGCGCGCGGCGTGGACCGGCGTGCGCAATTACCAAGCTCGAAACAATCTCCGCGCGATGCGCAAGGGCGACCTCGTCCTCTTCTACCACAGCGTTACGGGCAAGGAAGTGGTGGGGATCGCGAAGGTGGCGAAGGAGGCGTATCCCGATCCGACCGCGACGGAAGGCGACTGGTCCTGCGTGGACCTCATGCCGTGGAAGGCGCTGACACGTCCGGTATCCCTCGCTGAGATCAAGGCCTGCGAGCCCCTGGCAAACGTCGCTCTGCTGCGCAACTCCCGCATTTCGGTAGTGCCGCTGACCGCGGAGGAATTCGCTGAGATCACCCGACTGGCGAAGGCCTGAGAGAGTGTAACGGAAGTCGGCGAGGCGTGCGGGACGAACACACTGGCGCGCAGTGCCCATCGAAAAAACCGTCTTCCTTCGCGAGCTCAGAATGACGTTTTTGGGATGCGGCGCTGCGCGCCAGGGGCCTTCCGATACACCCTCTGAGGATCGGCATCGCTCGTGGACAATCACAAGTCCCGGTGTTAGCCCTTGGCACCACGCATGAAGGTTCTGATTGAGATACTTGTCGTCACGGTTTTGATTTCCTTGGGCTGGAGCCAGCCGTTCGAGGAGCAATTTAATCGAATCTTCGGACAACCGCCTCCGCCCAGGACTGCGCCGGCAAAGCCGGCGTCCGCTTCCTCGGCTGACCTTCCTTCCGAACGCGCCCCTCGTCCCCAAGCGGACTGGATGCGGAAGCCCACGATGCTCGATCGTCAAAACTAAGTCATGGAAGAGACTCTGCTTGCAAAGACGATTCACGCCCTGGTCTTCCTCGCCATCTGCATGGCGATCATCATTATCGGATGGAATGAACCGCTGCGGTACCGCTTCATGAGCCCGGGCCAACTCGCGGAAGTGGAGGGGGACCGGGAAGAGCCGGCGCGTCAGGAATGGCGGTCCACATCGAGTGCGAAAGGAACCGCTCTTGACCGCGCGCCTTACGAGGTGAAAAGCGGGAAATTGAAATACTCCGAAAATTTCGATTCCCGGAAAATGGGCGCCCCGACTGAGACTGATCGCCGGGGATACACGACCGGCAAGCAGTAGCACCGCACACACTTCTGCCCGACCCGATCCAGCTATCATCGGTTCAGAGCGGCGCGTTCGTCCTCTCTCGACGGATTTTCGGCAGCGCGCTCGGCTTGATTTTCTTTTGCGCCTTCGCGTCGCTCGGGATGCAAGTGCGGGGGCTGATCGGTGCGCGGGGAATCAGCCCGGCCGCGGAGTTTCTCCACAGCGCGGGCGAACAACTGGGCGGGTCGGCGTGGAAGGTGGTGCCGACGCTTTGCTGGTTGAATTCGAGCGACGGGTTTTTGGTTGGTTTGTGCGTTGCGGGATGTGCGGTCTCGGCTGTGTTGATCGGGGGTTTCGCGCCCGGGCCGTGCGCGCTGGTGCTCTGGGGTTTTTATCTTTCGCTTTGCTCGGTCGGGAGTCCGTTCCTCAATTTTCAGTGGGACGCGTTGCTGCTCGAGACGGCGCTTCTCGCGGTGTTCTATCTGCCGTGGAAATGGCGGCCTGACTGGTCCCGTGAAACGCCCGTGAGCCGGGTGGCGCGCTGGCTCCTGTGGTGGCTGCTCTTCCGGCTGATGTTTGCCTCGGGGGTGGTGAAACTTTCCAGCGGCGACGAAACATGGCGGTCGCTGAGCGCGCTGCGTGTCCACTTCGAGACGCAGCCGCTGCCGCTCTGGACCGCATGGTACGTGCATCACTTCCCGCCCTGGCTGCTCCGGGCGATGGAGGCGATCATGTTCGCGATCGAACTCATCGTGCCGTTTCTCATCGTCGCGCCCCGGCGGCTGCGGCACGCGGGAGCGGTGATACTGGTTGCGTTCCAGGTGGCCATCCTCGTCACGGGAAATTACGCGTTCTTCAACTGGCTCACGATCGCGCTGTGCCTGCTGCTCTTCGACGATGCCGCCTGGCCGCGGCGCTGGCGCGCGCGGTTCGCTCCGGACGTCGATGGGACTCCGGCGGCGGTATGGCCGTTGCGTGTGTTCGGTCCGGTCGCCGGGCTCATCGCGATCGTCACATTCATGCCGCTGCTCGATGCGTTTCGCACCGGATGGCGCTGGCCGGAGCCGTTCTCCGGCCTGCGCGAGGCACTGGCTCCGCTGCGGAGCTTCAACGGGTACGGTCTTTTTGCGGTGATGACCACGACGCGGTCGGAGATTTCCATCGAAGGCAGCGACGACGGCGTGAACTGGCAGGCCTATCGTTTCGGCTGGAAGCCGGGCAATGTGCGCATCGCCCCGGCGCTCGTGGCGCCCCACCAGCCGCGGCTCGACTGGCAGATGTGGTTCGCGGCGCTCAGCGATTATCAGCACAATCCGTGGATCATTCGATTCCTCGTCCGCCTGCTCGAAGATTCGCCGGAGGTGATCGCTTTGCTGGATTGGAATCCCTTTGCCAATCATCCACCGCGCTACGTCCGCGCGGTGGTCTGCGAGTATCACTTCATCCGCTGGGGAGAAGACGGGTGGTGGACCCGCGGCCCCGAGAAGCTCTACTGCCCAGTGATCTCGCTGCGGAAAGAGACGCCCTAAAAGCCCATGCGCGCCCGTCAAAAAAACGGGCATCCAGAGCGGCGCGCCGCGGGGGCGAAGTTGGGACGGCGCGCGGTCGAAGGATGACCGCGGGTTTGGATTCTAACTCCGCAGCTTCACCAGCAGATCGCCGGCTTCCACGGAATCCCCCACCGCGACCTGCAACTCCGCAACCACGCCGTCGGCGTGCGCGTAGATCGTCGTCTGCATCTTCATCGCTTCGAGCGTCACCACCTTGTCTCCCTTCGCGACCTTGCTGCCCATGCTGACGGTGAGGGCCGTGACCATGCCGGGGATCGGTGCGCCGAGTTGGTTCGCATCTTTCTCATCGGCTTTGACGCGGGCTTTCGATTTCGGGGCAACGGATTTGTCCTGCACGAGCGCTTCGCGCGGCATGCCGTTGAGTTCGTAGCCGATTACGCGGCGGCCTTCCTTGTCCGGCGTGCCGACGTTGATGAGTTTGATGAAGAGCACCTTGCCCTCCTCGATCGAGACGCTGATTTCCTCGCCGGGCCGCAGCCCGTAGAAAAACGCGGGCGTCGGCAGCGCGCTCACGTCGCCGAACTCGCGCTGAAACTTCGCGAAATCCGCGAAGACGCTCGGGTACATGAGATGCGAGAAAAGATCGTCGTCGGTCGCTTCGCGTTTCGTTTTCGCGGCGACCTCAGCCTTCGTCTCCTTCAGTTTCACCGGCGCGGGTTTCACCCGCTTGGGTTTGGCCGTGCCGAGGATTGCTTTCACCACCGCGGGCGGCCAGCCGCCCATCGGCTCGCCGAGACCGCCGCTGAGCATGTCGAGCACGCTTTCCGGCCAGCTCGTGCCGGGCGGGAGATTCACCACGTCCGCGGGTTTGATCCCTTTCGTGAAAAGAAAGAGCGCCATGTCGCCCACGACCTTGCTCGACGGGGTCACCTTCACGATGTCGCCGAAGAGATCGTTCACTTCGCGATAGGTCCGCGCGATCTCCGGCCAGCGTGCGCCGAGGCCCATGGAGGCGGCCTGCTCCTTGAGGTTCGTGTATTGCCCGCCGGGCATCTCGTGGAGATAGACCTCGGCGCTGCCGGCCTTGGGCGCGGTGTCGAAGGGCGCGTAGAAATTGCGCACCTGCTCCCAGTAGTCGCTGAACTGGTTGAGCGTATCGAGGTCAAGACCGGTGTCGCGCGGGGTGTGCTGGAGCGCGGCGACGATGGAGTTGAGATTTGGCTGCGAAGTCGAACCGCTCATCGAGGCGATCGCGAGATCGACCACGTCGCAGCCCGCGTCCGCGGCGCGCAGGACCGAGCCGGCGTTGATGCCGCTCGTGTCGTG